>JBAXXD010000011.1:0-61831 GCA_037128135.1 Verrucomicrobiia bacterium | reverse complement strand
GAAACGCCTCGGTCGTCGCCAAGGCAGCCGTCCACACAGCTACGCAGCGCGGAAAGCCATGTGCGAGACCATGCACTGAGCCGTGCGTGGTCGAAGAAAGTCTGTCTGCACTCGGGTCAGGTTTTTATCTATTGACCGAGGACTCCCTGTTTCATGCTGGAAATTTGCAGGAGCGGTTAAGTGACCGGCGCGGCGCGATGGCTTGTTTAAAAAAACAGTGAAAGAAACTGATTGCAGTCGTATCGCCATTCGATACACTCCCTTCCGTGATCGTGAATTTCCATTGCAAGCACACGAAGGAGCTTTGGATGGAGGGAAGAAACCGGCGTTTCGCGGCCATCGCGAAACAGTCGCTTGCCAAACTGCAAATGCTCAACCGTGCGGCGAATCTCGACGACTTGCGTGTGCCGCCAGGAAACAGGCTGGAATCTCTCCGGGACGGCCGCAGGGGGCAGCACTCGATCCGCATCAATCAACAATGGCGTGTCTGCTTCCGCTGGACTCCAGAGGGGCCGGCAGATGTGGAAATCACCGACTACCACTAAATATGAAAAAGAACAGCATCCCACTCGGCCCGGCTCTCAATACGCCGGGAGAAATCCTGCGCGATGAGTTCCTTGTTCCCATGGAACTTTCGCTGCGCGAACTGGCACGTCGCATGGGCTGCGGCCCCATGCGGGTTTCGGAAATCGTGCGGGGAAAGCGCGCGATCACGGCAGAGACTTCTATCCTACTCGGGCGTGCGCTCGGGGTTTCCCCTGCCTTCTGGCTCGGTATCCAGATGGACCATGACCTTGCTCTGGCGGTCCTTGCGTTGGAGAAAAAGGCGGCGTGAGTCCATTCGCATAGCGGCGTTCTTCAAGCAATCGTTCGAGTTGAAGATCAAAGGCAACCTGATCCCGGAAGCCGCCGCCGAGGAGATCATCGGCGAACTCCAAGCCCTGTTCGCCCGTCAGAATGCCGAGGCCGCACTCAGCGCGAAGGCTGTTTTCAAGCCGACCAAGGAATTCCACACGGCACGCCATACGCTGTATTCGGCGGAGGAGAACAAGGAGATCGATAAAGTGGTTCCGGTGGCTGCGAGTGTGAAGACGAAGCTCGGGAGGAGCGGGACGGGGGAGGAGTAGGTCAGCGAAGTGCTGGCTCTACAAAGAAAAGATGGCGCGGCCCCGGCGGGGTAACTGAATTTATGTCTGTTCGGTTACTTTCCGGGCTTAGCGAGACATCAAAAGTTCACTCATCCCCTCGCGCGAAGTGCTCCAGGAGAATTGCCGTAGGCCTTCTGGAAGGCCCGGTTCATATGCGGCAGGTCGGCGTAGCCGCAGGTGGCGGCGATCTCCGTGGCGGATAGGCGGCTGCTGGCAACAAGCTGGCGCGCTTGCCGGAGCCGTGCCAGCCTGATCTCGGCGGCGGGCGAATGGCCAACGAATGCGGCGAAACGCCTCGTCAATGTCCTGCGGGAAACGGGGAAGATCTTGAGCAGATCTCCGACCGCGATTTTGTCTCCGGCGTGTTCGCGGATGTGGGCGACCACCCTGCCAACCAGATCGTCGCCATAGACAAGAATTTCCGTCGATCGCCGCTCGACCACTCCTTGGGGCGGTATCAGCGGGATGGCAGGTGGCGTGCAGCCTCTGATCATCGTCGCGAGCATTTCGGCCGCGCGCATCGCTGCCTTTGGAACGGCCGCATCGATGCTCGAAATTGGAACCGGACTCAGTCGGCAAAGAAGCTCGTGATTGCCGACGCCAAGCACGGCGCAGTCCTGCGGCACGCGCAGCCCCTCTTGCACGCAGAGGTCAACAACCCGGTTGGCCAGGGCATCGTGGGCCGCCATCACGGCGGTTCCCCGGTCGAGGCCAGCGACCCACTTTCGCAGCCGCTTGAACGAATCGGACGCCAGTCCCCAGTCCCGATCCTGCGAAAACGGGATATCGATCATCTCGCAGTCGCGTCCGGATTCTTTCAATCGGGCTCGAAATCCTCTCGCCCTCTGATCGCTCCAAGGGGTTCCGACGCCGCAAAACGCGCACCGCATGAAACCCTTCCCAAGAAAAAACTCCGCCCCCAAACGTCCGATCGACCGGTCATCGACATTGATGCAGGGCTGCCGGACGGAGCGCCCCGACAGCAAGTGGACCCACGGGATCCCTGCGGCGTTAAGCGTGCGGGCCATTCCCTTGTCGTCGAGCAGCACGAGGACGCCAGAAACGGATTGGGCCCGGAGCCAATCCCGGGTGTATCGGAAATCCGGCCCGCGCATCGAGAACCGCCACTGAGGATGATGCCGCCCGAATTCGAGCAGCCCCTCAGCGATCTTCGGCTCCAGTAAGGGGGCCCCGCCGAGAAAGACCTCCACCCGGACGACCCCATCCCGCGCAGCGGTCCTATTTGCCATGGATAAAATGTCTGATGGCCTGAATATACAATAATCAAGTCCGAAATGGCCAGCCGTTTCTATTCCGCGAACCGCGCCGCGTTGTAGCGTGTCCCCAATGAAATTCCAGAACGACACCAACCTGCGCTACCTCGGTAAACTGAAACCCCGCAAGAGCACCGACATCACCTCCTCCCGCTTGGGCGTTGGCTTCGAAACCCTGGATCGGCAGATGTGGGATGCCAACCAAGCGTGGCCGGTCATCAATGAGCTGGGGGTCAAATGGGCGCGGGTCCAGACCGGATGGGCGAGGACGGAAAAAGAACCGGGCATCTACGACTTCGCCTGGCTCGATGAAATTGTGGACAAGCTGCTGGAGCGCGGCGTCGCTCCCTGGTTAAGCATCAGCTTCGGCAACCCGCTCTACACCGAAACAGACAATCCCGCCGGAAGAGGCTTCCCGAGTCGGTCGAAGAAGATCCGGTCATTCAGCAGATGGAGATGACGTATTGGATGGACAGCGATCTGCGGCTTGAAAATCCGGTGCTCATCGATCCGGTGACCCAGGATGTCTATGCTCTCACCTGGGAGATGGACAAGCGCACCTGCGCGGAGACGTGGATGGACCCGGATCCCAACGCCGAAGGCGTGCGCGTCTTCAAACCGCTGCCGATCAGCAACAGCCCGCTCCTGATGACCGACCGATCGATCGTGGATCTCATCCATTTATGAAGCGACCGCATCCAACCACCCCTGCCGGCAGACAGTCGGTCGCGCGCGAGGTGGTCGCATGAACCCGCCCGCCATGCCTTTTCGCCAAGCCCCGCTCAGGGGAATCATCCCCCCCGTGCCGACGCCTTTTACTCCCGGGGGCGAGGTCGATGCGGAATCGTTCAAAAAGCTCGCGGCGCATTTGCTCGCCGGCGGCATCGACGCGGCCTTCATTGCAGGCACGGCCGGCCTGGGGCCGCAGATGACCGACCGGCAGTTTGCACGGCTGGCCGGGCTGGCCCTGGAGTGCCTTGGTCCCTCGGTCCCCGTGCTCGGCGGCGTGATGGAGTGCTCGACGCAGCGATCGATGGAGCGCATCCGGATTTTGGAGTCGCTCGGCTACGACCGCTTTGTGCTGACCAGCACGTATTATCTTCCGCCCCGCAACCGGCAGGAGATGCTCGTCCACTTCGGTCGCTGCGCCGAGGCCACCGCGATGGAGATGATCGTGTATAACATCCCCTCCTGCACCGGCGTTGCCATCGAGTTTGACACGCTGGCGCAAATGGCCGCGCGGGGGTGGACCCGGACGATCAAGGACAGCTCGGGCGACGAAGAGCACTTCGCCCGCCTCTGCGCGTGGGCGCGGGACTCGGGGGGCACCGTCTTCCAGGGACTGCGGCCCGATATGCGCGCCCTCGCCAAGGCCGGTGCGGCCGGCTGCGTTCCCGTGCCGGGAAACATCCGTCCGGATCTTTTTTCGCGGGCCTGGCGGGCTGCTGTGAGCGGCGACGAAGAGACAGCAAGAGACCTTCAGGTTGCCATCGACCGGTTGTGGGGGGCGGCGGTCCGCCCGGGCGATTTCCTTTCCGGAACGCTCTACGCGCTGTCCAAAGCCGGCCTGGTCCGCGAATGCCTGCCGCCTCCTTTCTCCCTCGCGTCCGGGGACCAGCGCGCTGCGGTGGATGCCGCGCTCGCACAAACCGGATCCGCCGCCCGATGAAAGACCGCCACCCCGACGAACCCGCCCCGTGCGGCGTTTCTATTTGCCCCGGATCAAACCTCTGGTGGCCTGAATATACATTGATGCACTCTAAAATGGCCAGCCGCTTCTATCCGGCGAACCGCGCCGCGTTGTAGCGTGTTCTGATGAACTTCCACGAATCTCCCAACCTCTCGTATCTCCGAAAACTGAAGCCCCGCAAAAGCACCGACATCGCCTCCTCCCGGCTGGGTGTGGGATTCGAAACCCTGGACCGGGAGATGTGGGATGCCAACCAGGCGTGGCCGGTGATCAATGAGCTCGGGGTCAAATGGGCGCGGGTCCAGACCGGATGGGCGAAGACGGAAAAAGAGCCTGGCGTTTACAATTTTGCCTGGCTCGACGAGATCGTGGACAAGCTGCTGGAGCGCGGGGTCGTCCCCTGGCTGAGCTTCAGCTATGGCAACAGTCTTTACACGGAGTCATCCCCGGCAACGGGCGTCGGGTTCCCTCCGATCCACACCCCGGGCGAACGTCAGGCCTGGCAGAATTACGTGCGGGCCGTTGTCGGGCATTTCCGCGACCGCGTGACCCACTACGAGGTCTGGAACGAACCGGATCTCACGTCGTTCTGGAAATGCGGGCCCAAGGCCGCAGACTACGTCGATCTCGTGCGGATGACCGCCGCCCCCCTGCGCGAGAAGCAGCCGGACGCCAAACTCATCGGCGGAGCGATCGCCTGGGGGATGACGCCGTGGAGCATCAAATATCTGGAGGACTGCATGAAGGCCGGGCTCCACGAGTTGGTCGATATCATCACCTACCACGGCTACAAATCGATTCCCGAACGCCACAGCGCACAGGAATTGCCGGCATTTCAACATGTCCTGAAAAAATACAAGCCCTCCCTCGTTTACTGGCAGGGCGAGGCGGGCGTTCAGTCGTATGTCCCGGAAAAAGCCAGAGGGGTGGGCGCGCTCTCCACGATGAAATCCAGCGAGTCCATCCAGGCCCGGATGTTGCTGCGCCGAACACTCCTGGAATTAAACAACGATGCCGCGATGAGCAGCTACTTCCACATGGCGGACTTTGCCCACTATGCGGAGTTCAAGGAAACCTTTCACTACGGCCTGGTGCGGCTGGAAGACGGTTCGCCCAAGCCGGCCTACTATGCGCTGCAGACGCTGTCGACCCTGCTTTGCGATCCCATGGAGCCCGCGCTGGGCAGAACGTCCTGCCACATGAGCGTGCTCGTCGACACGAATGATCCGCGGGCCACAAAGGCCACCACCTGGCATGCCAACTTTGTGCGCGGGAATGTCCCGGTCCACGCCTGGTGGATTCCCGAGTCGGTCGAAGAAGATCCGATCATTCAGCAGATGGAAATGACCTATTGGATGGATGGCGATCTCAGGCTTAAAAATCCGGTGCTGATCGATCCGGTGACCCAGGATGTCTATGCCGTCACCTGGGAGATGGACAAGCGCACCTGCGCGGAGACATGGATGGAACCGGATCCCAATGCCGAAGGCGTGCGCGTCTTCAAGCCGCTGCCGATCAGCAACAGCCCGCTCCTGATGACCGACCGCTCGATCGTGGATATATTGGATTAGCGAATGACCATCACATGGCTCACCCAGGGAGGATTCCTATTTGAAGCTTCTGGCTATCGCTTGGTTGTGGATCCTTACATGAGCGACTCCCTTGCCGGCAAAGTGACACGCCTGGCTTCCTTTCCGTTAGCGCTCGGCGAGTTGCGCCCGGACGCCGTGATCTGCACCCACGATCATCTGGATCATCTCGATCCGGACAGCATGACGATGATCGCAGGATCCTATCCGCACTGCCTGTTCGGCGGACCGGAACAGGCACATCGCCACCTCGGCGAACTGGGAATCCTTAATCCCCTGCTGTTGGAGGTCGGGAAACGGATCGGGCTCGGTCCGTTGTCGATCACTCCGGCCTTCGCGAAGCACAGCGACCCCTCTGCGGTTGGACTTCTGATCGGGGCGGCTGGCCGGAAAGTTTACCTGACAGCGGACACCGAGTTCGACGAACAGATTTTCACGCCGCTCGCGGAAGGTATGAATGCCGTTCTGATCTGCATCAACGGGCGCCTGGGAAACATGAACTGGCAGGAGGCCGTCGAGACCGTCCGGCGTCTGAAGCCTTCCATGGCGTTGCCGATGCACTACGGATTGTTCGCTGAAAACACGGAAGATCCGGGACCCTTCATCTCCGCCTGCCGGGAGGCCGGGATCGCTTCGTTTGAAATGACTCCGGGGAAACCATTCGATTTATGAAACTACTGCATCTGACCACTCATATCTGCGACGCCTACCGGACGAACTGGGTGTTCGTCAAAATCGAGACCGACTCCGGACTTTACGGCTGGGGAGAAGCCACTCTCGAATACCGCGAGCACACTGTCGCCCAGGCGATTCAGGAGCTTGAGCGCGGGCTGCGCGGACGCGAGCTTGAAAACATCGAAGCCTGGTGGCAGGACGCCTACCGTGACGCTTACTGGCGCGGCGGCCCCGTGCTCATGAGCGCTCTCTCGGCGGTCGAGATGGCATTGTGGGATATCAAGGGCAAGGCCCTCGGGGTGCCTGTTTATCAACTGCTCGGCGGCATGGTTCGCGAGTCGGTGCCCTGCTACGCCAATGGCTGGTTCGCCAACGCCAGGACGCCGGACGAGTTCGCCGCCTGCGCGAAAGCGGCAGTCGCCCTCGGCTACAAGGCCCTCAAGTGGGATCCCTTCGGTTCGGTCTTTCGCACGATCTCGGCGCAGGGCTTGCGCGATTCTCTCGCGGTCGTCGAGGCGGTGAAATCCGCCATCGGCACCAGCGCCGAGCTCCTCATCGAGGGACACGGCCGCTTCGAGATGCCCGCCGCCCGCCGCATCGCGAAGGCGCTGGAAGATTACGATGTGCAATGGTTCGAGGAGCCGCTGATTCCCGGCAACCTCGAAAACTACGCCCGTCTCCGCCACGAGACACGCACGCCGATCTCAATGGGCGAGCGCCTCTACACGCGTTGGGAATTTCGCGAAGTTTTCGAGCGAGGCTGCGCGGATTTCATCCAGCCCGACGTCTCGCATGCCGGCGGCATCTGGGAGCTGCGCAAGATTGCGGCCATGGCCGAAATGTGGCAGATCGCCTTTTGCCCGCACAATCCCTCCGGTCCTGTGGCCAACGCGGCAACGCTCCAACTGGCCGCCTGCACGCCCAACTTCCTCTACCTCGAAACCATGGCGACCGATGTGCCCTGGCGTTCGGAAGTCGCGACGGAAACCTGCCGCCTCGTCAACGGCGAGATGACCATCCCCGACTCGCCCGGCCTCGGCATTGAAATCAACGAGGAGGCGCTCGCGGCACACCCCTACCAGGTCCACGAACTGCGCCACTACACCGGCGCGCTTACGGAGATCCGCCCGCCAGATGCAACAAAGACCTTCTGACCCATGACACCATCGCCCCTTCCCGACTTCACCGGCCAAACAGTGCTCGTGACCGGTTCAACCCAAAACCTCGGCCACACCATCGCGCTGCTCTTCGCCCGCGCTAATGCCCGGACGATCCTCCACGGCCGTGCATTGGCGGACGCCGAGAACGCCTGTTGTCGCGTCAGGAATGATAGGCCATCGGCCGACGTGCATGCGGTCAATTTCTCGCTCGGAGACATCGCGTCGATCGAGGCAGCCTTCGCGAACCTCAAGTCGCGCGGGCTCATGCCCGACATCCTCGTCAACAACGCCGCGCACCTCGGGCTCGGCGACGACACATCGTTTCTCGGGCAGACACCGGAGTTTTTCGGCGAGGTCATTAACGCGAACCTCATCGGAACGATGCGTTGCTCGCAGCTCGCTGCAGCACACCTGCGCGACGAGAGTCGCAGCGGATCAATCATTAACATCACCTCGCTGGCTGGCGAGCGCCCGATCTGGGGGCGCAGCGCATATTCCGCGAGCAAGGCGGCGCTCGAAGGGCTCACCCGCGCCATGTCGCTGGAGCTCGCGCAGCACGACATCCAGGTCAATTGCATCTCCGCCGGATACGTCTGGACCCCGCGCTGGAACGACCTCCCGGCCGGGCATGAAGCCCGCCGCAGGGCCAACACTCCCGGACACGAGCCCGCGCAGCAGGAGGAAATCGCCCGCCTGACGCTGTTCCTCGCTTCGCGCCAGGCCCCGGCCTTGATCGGCAGCCGCATCGTCATTGACGGAGGACTCGGCGTCCAGCAGGTGCCGCGCGATGTTTCCGTGTAATCCGAAATGATCATGAATACCGTCACCGCCATTGAAGAGAAGTTAGCCATTCCGACCTACGCCGAGGCGGGGTTGGAAGCCATGCCCATGTTTGCGGAGAACCGCGTCCACCAGCGGACGAGCGGGCGCCCTTATCCCAACCAGGTGCTGATGAAGACCGAACGCAATAACCGGCAGGACAAAGAATACACGGTCATCCGGCTGGAAAACGAATTCCTGAGCATCGGCATTCTTCCGGAACTCGGGGGACGCATTTTCTGGGCGAAAGACAAAACCACCGGCTACGACTTTTTCTACCGTCAGCATGTCATCAAGCCGGCGCTGATCGGTGTATTGGGTTCATGGGTTTCCGGCGGGCTCGAGTTCAACTGGCCGTTCCATCACCGGCCCTCCACCTTCATGCCCGTGGACTACGCCATCGAAAACGAGGCGGATGGCGCCGTCACGGTTTGGCTCTCCGAGCATGATCCCATGGAGCGGATGAAGGGCATGGTCGGCGTCCGCCTGCGCCCCGGCGAATCCATGCTGGAGACGCGCATGAAGCTGGCGAACCGCACCCCGGTCGCCCGATCGTTCCTCTGGTGGGAGAACGCGGCCGTGCCTGTGAACAAGGATTACCAGATCTTTTTTCCCCCGGATGTTTCCTACGTCAATTTCCACTACCACCGCTCGGTGGCGACCTGGCCGATGGCTTCGGGCGTCTTCAACGGCATCCGTCTCGGCGACAACGTGGACATCCGGCAGCACAAGAACACAAAGAGCCCCACCTCGTATTTCTCGGCCGCTTCGCAGTATGACTTCTTCGGCGGCTACGATCATGGGAAGAAGTGCGGCGTTGTTCATGTGGCCAACCACCACGTCTCCCCCGGCAAAAAACTCTTCACCTGGGCGTATAACCAGCTTTCCGCATCATGGGAAAAAGCGCTCACCGACACCGACGGAGCCTATGCGGAACTGATGGCAGGTTCCTACACCGACAACCAGCCGGACTTTGCGTGGCTGGAGCCGTATGAAACCAAAAAGTTTTCGCAATTCTGGTATCCGATCGGCGCCATCGGAGCCCCGGACTTTGCGAACACCAACGCAGCGATCAACATCGAGCGGACCCCTATCGTCCTTTCCATCCAGGCCGTTCGCGCCTATGCGCAGGCACGCATCCGGGTTTCCGACGGGACCACCCTCTTGTGCGAGCAGACCGCCGATCTGTCGGCGGGCATCCCCTTGCGGATCGCCTGTCCTGGGACGGCCGCCTTGTTGTCGGTCACGATCACCGAGGCGTCCGGCCGGCAAATCCTGGCCTACAACGAATGCGCTCCCAAAGCCGAACCGATCCCCGCGCCGCGGGTCGATCTGCCAGCTCCGGATCAATTTGCGACCGTGCAGGACCTGCATCTGGCGGGTGTCCATGTCGATCAATACCGCAGTCCGAATGCCCTGCCGGACGCCTATTGGCGCATGGCCCTCCTGCGGGATCCGAGCTATGTGCCGGCGCTCATCGACCTCGGCTGTTTCCACTACAAGCGGGGGTTCTTCGACGAGGCGCTGGCGCTGCTCGAAAAGGGGCGCGACGTGATCACCCGGCACAACCCGAATCCGCGGAGCGGCGAGCTGCATTACGTTCTGGGGCTGGTCCTGCTGGCTCTGGAAAGAGCGGACGAGGCCTATGATGCCTTCTACAAAGCGACGTGGAACGAGGGCCACCGGTCACGGGGAATGACGATGCTCGCCGCGATCGACGGCCGGCGGGGCGATTTTGAACTCATGCGCGAACATGCTGACATGGCCCTCGAGAACGCCTCCGGAAATCCTCTCGCCAACCCACTGGCTGCGGCCGCGGAATGGCGCTCCGGGGCGCGCGAAGCAGCAGTCTCGCGGCTCGACCATATTTTGGAACAGGATCCGCTCAACCATCTGGCCCGCTACCTGCGCCTGCGCGCATCGGATGCCCCGCTCGCAGATTTCTACACATCCCTGGAAAGCTCGCCTTCGCAAACGTGCCTGGATCTTGCCTATGATTTGCTCAGCGCGGGACTGGACGCGGAAGCGCGCGCATTGCTGGAAGGCCTCCCCTCCGAGGCAGCCCCGATGGTTGGCTACATGCTGGGTGTCCTGAGCCTCAAGAGCGGCGATGTTGCCCAAGCCGAAGCGTGGTTTGCTCGCGCTGAGAATGCCGCATCCGGAAACACATTCCCGTTCCGATTGGAAGAGCTGGATGTTCTGCGCCGTGTCGTGAAACACAATCCTGCTCTGGCCATGGCCTGGTATTATCTTGGCTGCCTGCTCTACGACAAAGGGCACGCCGCAGATGCCGCCGAGTGCTGGACAAAAACTATCGATGCAAAAAGCACCTTCCCCATTCCGTATCGGAATCTTGCTGTGGCGTATTACAGCCATCTGAACCGGCGGGACGAAGTTCTGCCCCTGCTAAAAACAGCCCTTTCCCTGGCACCGGGCGACGAGCAGTTGGTTTTCGAAACCATCCACGTCATGGCCAAGCTCGGAATCGCACCAGAGGAACGCGCGGCCTTTATCGCTTCCCAAGGAAACGCCACGCGGGACGACATCGTTCTGGAGTGGGCGCGTGCGCTTAACCAAAGTGGGGAAGCGGATCGGGCACTGGCGCTACTCGGCTCCCATTCCTTTATCCCGTGCGAAGGCGGCGAACATGCGGTGGCCGAGCAATTCCTGTTCGCCCACCATCGCCTGGGTCGCACCCATCTGCGAGACAGGCGCTTCGCCGAGGCGCTGGCGCATTTCCGAAGCGCGCAGGTCCTGCCGGACAATCTCGGTGCCGGTCTCTGGAACGAAGCAATGCTCGTGCCCCATCAATATTATGAGGCGATCTGCCTCGACGGGATCGGTGCCGGGGATCAGTCCATGGAAATCTGCCGGCATATTCTGGATCTCTCGATCGACTATTTTTCCGAGATGCATCTGCCCGAACTGCCGGTCTATCAGGCGCTCGCCATGATTCGTACCGGCCAGCCCGGCAAGGCAAACCACACGCTCCGCACCGCCCTCACGCGCTGGACCGAAGCCCTCGCCCGGACGGATGCCGGCTTTTTCAAGACGACCCCGTTCTTTATTTCCTACATTGACTCCGCTCAATCGGCGCGCACGGCCCATTTCCGCTATCTGACAGGCCTTGCCAAAGCCGCGCTTGGCGACAGAGCCAGCGCGCTGGAGGACTTGCAACTGAGCGTGCAAAGCGATCTGGCGCGCCTTTATCCCAGGCTCGAGTTTGAGGAACTGGCCCGCTGAACTCGGACTCGGGCTACTCATGCCGGGCTTGAAACCGGCGGGGTGACTCGCCGATGTTTGATTTGAACCAGAGGGAGAACTGGCTCAAATGCCGGAAGCCGGTTTCATAGGCGGCCTCTTTGCTCTGGCGCTTTTCCAGCAGCAAGGCGCAGGCTGTTTCTAGGCGCTTCCTGTTCCAGAAGTGCCTGGGGGTCTCCGCGAGCTCGCGCATCCATAAGCGATCAAGCTGGCTGGCGCTCAGCCCCAGTTGTCGCGCCAGGTCCATTCTTGCAAACCCCTGCCGGAAATCCAGGCCCGCCAACCGCCGCAAGCTCTCGCGCAAGCGCAGGTCGTTGATCGGTGAGACTTCGTAGTTCATCCCCTGCGATTCGAGCACGCGAAGCAGCTGCCTGAAAAATGCGATCTCCCGTTCCTTGAGTTCCAGGATGGCATCGAGGCTTGCCAGCTCGCACTCCGGCTTGAGGCGTCCCTTTTCGCTGAGGTTGCGCAAGATCGTGGTTCCCCTTAATTCTTTCAAACCCTTGCGAAGCACCGGGTTTGAGGCAAAGGCCACGACGGGTTGGCCCGTCCAGCGGGCGGCATTTTCCAAACTATCCAGCTGAAAGTGCAGGGAGATGATGCGCGCAGAATCCGTAAACTGCTGATGCCGCTCTCCCGGATGACAAACCATCCACTCCCCGGGTCCTGCCGCGACCTTGCAACGGTCTTTGCGCACGACGACAGAACCCTTGAGAAGATACCATGCGGTCAGCACAATTCCGCGAAACGACCCCGACTGTCCGATCGGCTGCCCTTCCCAAAACCGGCTCAGGGAGAGGCGCACCCCCCCCCCAATTTGCTTTCCAAGGCATTGCCGGATCCGGAGACATGCGCAGTATTATTAACTATATTCGCAATTTTGTAAAGTCTTGCCCCGTGCAGGGCTTTCCGTTTTCGGCGAATCTCTTCCACATGTCCAAAGCCACACGCTCCTCCTCCGTCACCATCCGTCGCGCTCCCGCTGCAATCCCGACTTACGAGCCTTTTCCTCCAGACAAAAACCCGATGTTTCTGGAGCGCCGGGTTTACCAGGGCAGCAGCGGGCGCGTCTATCCGCTCCCCTGCGTGGAGCGCTTTGCGGAGAAGAAAACCGACCATGCGTGGGACACGGTCACGATCGAAAATGAATTCATCGAGGTCACGATCCTCCCGGAGCTCGGAGGTCGGATCCACGGGGCCCGGGACAAAACCAATGGGCGGGATTTTGTTTACCGCAACAATGTCATCAAGCCGGCGCTGATCGGCCTCTCCGGTTCGTGGATCAGTGGAGGGATCGAGTTTAACTGGCCCCAGCACCACCGTCCTTCCACCTTCATGCCGACTGATGTCCATATTGAGGACCATCCGGACGGTTCCAAAACCGTCTGGATGAGCGAGCACGATCCGCTCAGCCGGATGAAAGGCATGCACGGGGTCTGCCTCCATCCCGGCCGCTCCGTCATCGAGCTGAAAGTCCGCGCCTACAACCGGACTCCGCTTGTGCAGACATTTCTTTGGTGGGCGAATGTCGCGGTCCGGGCCAGCGAGGGATACCAGTCCTTTCTCCCTCTGGATGTCACGCATGTCGCGGATCACGCGAAAGGCTCGACCTCCACCTTCCCTCACTGCGATGGCGTTTATTACGGAATCGATTACGCGAGGCGCAAGCGGGAAGGGATTCCCGCCGCTGAGCGCCCTTCGCAGTTTGCCCCGAATCACTGCATCGAGAAGCAGAAGCGCAATCCCATGCTTAGCGATCTGGATTGCTCACCGGATGATCTATCCTGGTATGCTAATATTCCTGTCCCCACTTCTTACATGTGCCTCGGCTCGAAGGAGGATTTTTTCGGCGGCTACGATCATCTGGAAAATGCGGGGATCGTCCACGTTGCCAACCACCACATCTCACCCGGCAAGAAGCAATGGGTCTGGGGGAACCATAGCTTCGGCTATGCCTGGGATCGCAACCTGACCGACGAGGACGGTCCCTATGTCGAACTCATGGCCGGGGTCTATACCGACAACCAGCCCGACTTTTCCTTTTTGCAGCCCGGCGAAACGAAGACATGGAGCCAGTTCTGGTATCCGATTTCAGCCATCGGTCCCATCCAAAAGGCGAGCGTTGATGCGGCGCTGAGCCTCACGCTTCACGGCGGGGACGCACGGATTGGTGCGACCTCGACGGCGCTGCGGAGAGCCACCCTTGAGCTGGGAATTGCGGGAGCGAAACCGATCTTCAAGAAGGCGCTCGATCTTGCGCCGGATCGTCCGTTTGTCGCTTCTGTCAAACTTCCGCCGGGAACGAAGCCCGCCGACCTGCGTCTCACGCTCTCCAGCGCCGATGGCCGCGAGTTGCTTCGCTACCAGCCGGAAATCTCGCGGGCGAACAAGCCCGAGGTGGCCACGGAACCGCCGTTGCCGTCCGCCATCAAAAGCATTGAGGAGCTCTACATCACCGGACTGCATCTGGCGCAATACCGACATCCGACCCGCCTGGCCGAACCCTATTGGGAGGAAGCCCTCCGCCGGGATCCGGAAGACGCACGCACGAACAATGCTTTGGGCTCCCTGGCTCTCCAGAAAGGCGAGTTTGTCAAAGCGGAAAACCATTTCCGGACTGCAATCGCCCGCCTGACCCGCCGCAACCCCAACCCCTCGGATGGCGAGCCGTTCTACCATCTCGGCCTTGCCCTCCGGTATCAGGCGGATGCCGCGCAGGCGGGAGGCGACATTGAACGCACCGCGGAGCTTCATGAGAACGCCTACGCGGCATTTTACAAATCCACATGGAACCAGGCCTGGCAATCGGCCGGATACCATGCCCTCGCGGAGTTGGATTGTCGGCGCGGAAACTGGGACTGTGCCCTGGATCATCTGGATCGGTCCCTGCGCCTCAATACCGACAACCTCCGGGCGCTCAATCTGCGTGCCATTGTGCTCCGCCGTATCAGCCGCAGTGAAGAAGCCGGGGCGGCACTGCAGGCGGTCCGGGCGCTTGATCCGCTGGATTGGTGGTCTACTCATCTCTTGGGCCGGGCGATCAACTGCGACACCGGCACCCGGCTCGATCTCGCTCACGACTTCGCCCGCGCCGGATTTTATGAGGAGGCATTAGAAGTCATTGCCCCGAAATCCATCGCGGCCGCGCTGGCGTCCCGCCCCGAACCTTCCAGCGGCACGGCACCCATGCTGGCCTACACGCGAGCCTGGCTCCACGGGCTTAGGGGTGACGCCAAGCAAGCCGGCGCCGGACGCAAAGCCGCGCGCAAAATCCCGAGAGACTATTGTTTTCCATCGCGCATCGAAGACATTGTCATCCTGGAATGGGCGATCGCCCGGGAGCCCGAAGATCCCCGCGCGCCCTACTATCTCGGGAACCTCTTCTATGACCGCAAGCGCCAACGGGACGCTATCGCAGAATGGGAAAAATCTTCCCGGCTGGAGCCCGCGAACCCGACCGTGTGGCGGAATCTCGGGATCGCTTACTACAATATTCTTGAGCAGCCCGAAAAGGCGTGGCGGGCCTACGAGAGAGCCTACAAAACCGCCTTCTCCTCCGGCAGGTCCGACGCCCGCCTTCTCTTCGAGCGCGATCTGCTCTGGAAACGCCTCGGAGTCACCACGTCAAAACGCCTCAAAGCTCTGGAAAATCACCTCCTGGAAGTCCGTTCCCGCGACGACCTCTCCGTCGAATATCTCGATCTCCTCAACCAGGAAGGCCGCCACGACGAGGCGCTGGCCTATATCACCTCGCGCAAATTCCAGCCATGGGAAGGCGGGGAAGGACTCGCTCGCGGACAGCATGTGCGGATCCACCTCGCACTGGGACGGAAGGCGCTGGATGCCGGTGACGCGGCCGCCGCCCGCCACCATTTTGAGGAGGCGCTGGAATCGCCGATCAATCTCGGGGAGTCCAAACACCTCCTCGCCAACCAGAGCGACATCTATTACTGGTTCGGCTGCGCGTGCGAGGCTGTGGGAGACGATGCGAGCCGCCGGATCGCGCGCGAGGTCTGGACCGCAGCGGCTGCCTTCCGGGGCGACTTCCAGGAACGCGCGGTGAGGGCATTTTCAGAAATGACCTATTTCTCCGCGCTCTCCCTCGGCAAGCTCGGCAGAAAAGCCGAGTCCCGCGAACTTTTCCGAAGCCTGAAAGCCTATGCGAAACAGCTCTTCAAAGCGGAAGCAAAGGTCTATTATTTCGCCACTTCGCTTCCTGCGCGCCTGCTCTTCGACAACCTGCAGCGCCGTCAGGAAACAACAGCCCTCCTCATCGAGGCGCAAGCCTGTCTCGGCCTGGGTGAAAACGCCTCAGCCCGTCGGCTGCTGAACACCGTGATTGAACGCGATCCCGCCCGCGCCCTCGCAAAAGATCTGCTGCTCGAATGATCGCGCTCCATTTGGAATAGATCGAATAATTATGAGCGATACAGACAAAATGTCCCAGCACCGGGTTGCTTGATGCCGGTAATGGGCGGAGCGGAGACGACGAGGGTGATCCGCTCCGGGGCAACCAATGCCGCAACCTGAAAATCCCCATCATCGCGATAACCGCCAATGCCTTTCAGACGAATGCGGACACCTGTAAACTCGCCGGAATGAACGACTACATCACGAAGCCAGTGTCATCTGGGAAGAAAATGTGTGTGCAGCCTCGATCCACACAAGGCAATAGTCGCACGGAGGGATCAAGCCGCAAGGATTTGTCTTTGACCGAGTCCCTCAGAACCACCAAACTGCCTGCTCCATGAACAACACGAATGCGATCAATCACATGGCCTTCAACTGTCGAGATCTTGCCGCGCAGGAGGCGTTTTATTCCAGGCATTTTGGATTCAAGCGAGCCCGGACGTTCCATCGCGGAGAACCCGGCGAATTTTTCCTCCTGAAACTCGGATCGCTCCGTCTGGAACTCTTCACCGCAAAACAGGAAACGGAGGTGGATTTAAAAGGTGGCGAGCAACAGATAGGCTTCCGGCATCTGGCCTTCGACGTGCCCCGGCTTGAACCTGTGCTTGAGGCGTTGAAGGCCGAGGGGATCGTGCATGACCCGATCATACCCGTGCCGCACATCTCCCCCGAATGTCGGATTGTTTTCTTCCGCGATCCCGAAGGCAACATCATCGAATTGATGGAGAATTACCGGGACGAAGATCAAGCCGAATAGATGCGGCGGATTCCACGCCTTCCTGACGAGATACCTGCGTGAGTGCTTTGAAATCGGATATCCCGCCGCGCCGATGGAACAGGAAGCAATCCAGAAATCAGTGAAAATCGCATAGGGCTTTATGGGCTTGCGGCATGGATCATACCCCAATACCTTCTCCCCATCACAACCACAGAAACCATCCGAAATTATCATGTCTGCATTAGAGAAAATCCAAGCTATCCAGAGCCGGGCGAACCGGGAGATCGAAGCATTGAAGTCAGAAGCCGTATCAGACGTTGTCAAAAGGCTTTCCGAGGCCAAGTCCAGTCGTTGCGGACTTGGAGCGTCAATATGAAGAGCTGACAGGGAAGACGGTCAGGGGTGAACAGGCTCCCCGCAAGCGACTGTCCAAGGAACAAAAGGAGGCTCTTATCATCAGGGTGGGGGATAATTACCCAAGCCTCGAAAGACGGAATCAGCATGGGCGACATTGTGATGCGGTCGGGCGAGGCCGTGTCAGCAGTCCGTGAAGCCGTTCATCAAGTCAAGGGGCTCAAGAAGACAGGCAACAAGGCATCGACGCTTTATTAGGTAAAATAACACGGAGGCGAATACTGTCCATTGTGTGATTGGTCTTTACTGGTTTCTCTTTGACTGAAGCAAGAAGGTGATCCCATGCTGAAACTTAAAAGGTTCAGGTTTGGAGAATTGATGAGGGATACCTGCGGATCTTGCATCTGGAGCGCCTTTCTGTGACCTACAAATCTCTCAAGGACCTCACGAGTCGTGACGGAACCCATCACGAGGTCAGCAAAAAGGAGTTCACCCGGCTGATCAAATCCGGCTCGATTCTGACAAGAGAAGAAATCAGCGCAATTGGAAGCCGATGTGAACCCCTCCGCCTGTATAGAGCCCGTTCGAACCGATTCACTGACCTGCTCCTTCCTGGCTGATATGACTCAGCGCGTCGCGCAGAGGGGCGTTGGAGGCCTTGATAATCCCATCCAACGGGCCGTTCAGTTCCAGGACTAGAAAAAGCGCCGCAGAAACCGAGCAGGCGCAAACGAACAGCACGGTCACCACCGTGGCGTTACGCGGGGTGAACATGCCGAAACTGATGAACAGCACTGTGAGCCAGAAAACCAGCACCACCAGGAAAGTCCAAGGGATCTCGCTTCTCGCCTGCTCGATGAGGAGCCAGCGGGTTTGCGTCAGGTCGTCGGTAAGTTGCATCGCCTGGGACAGCAACCGGCGCTGGGCGTCGGTTTGAGGTTTGAGCGCCATCAGGCTTCCCTGGACCGTTTCCATTTCGTTGTAATGCTCAAACGCTGGCACCCTGGATAAATCGGTAAGTCCATCGGGCCAAACCCGTTTTATGCAGTCGCTGATTGCTTCCTGCAATGTTTTGCGCGAGCTTGCTGTTTCCGGACCGTAACGAACAAGCGCCCTGTCCAGAATGATGATTTTTGCGCTCCCATCCACGATCCCGCTGTTCATGCTGTCAAAGGAGCTTTTGGTCGAACTGACAAGCAATCCAAGAACGAGCGCGGTGAGGGTTCCGATCATGCCGGAACCGAGTTTCACGATCTCGTGCGTATTACTTTCAAGATGATGCTTCGGAAGGTATTTCTGAAGCCAGATCCCGAATAACGCACCGCCGAAAACCAAAATGGCGCTGATCAGTCCGATAATCGAGGGGATCATGGGGTGGAATGTTGGCGACCAACATCGAGAAAGCAGTCGCTCGGTTTTGTAAAGTCTGGTGCTATGTCGCCTGCCGCCTCTGCGGCTTGGGAGCCGATACAGAGGAAAAGCAGAAGGGCGTGGAAGCCGAATGCTCCAAGAAGCAGGGTTCTGGGTTTCATGTGTGATCGAGGTTTGTTGAAATCGTATGGAACTCTGGGAGATAAAAAAGAACAGAATCCAGGACCCCGTTCTTTTTATCTACCGCACAAGCCGCGCCAATTTGAGGGCAAGCACGACATTCAGGCCCAGGCTGGCGGCGAAGAGAGCCGGTCCCGCCACACAGAAGATCAAAGTATTGATCTTTTTATAGTCCATTGACCAATACGGATCAATTTTCTCCGCAGCGATCAGCAGTGCATCCACACACAGCTCGAATGGCTTCCGGTATTTTTCACAGTTCCTTTTCATGGGATTCCCATCCAAGTGTGCGGATCCGAAAAAGAGCTTGTCATCCGCAATCGGATTTTTACGATTTCGGCGAGGTCGAAGCCCGCCTCGGACATTTACTACCATGTTGGAATTCTTTTCAGCCAGCACGCGGATGGTCAATTCGCGGAACGCCATTTCCGAGTGCATGGAATCCGCGCTTGGCCAGAACCGGGCCTGCGATCTCGTCATCGTGAACGCGACCATCGGGCACGATTATCAGGAGCTCATTGATCAGGTGCGCACACTGGCACCGGGGGCCCGTGTGGTCGGGGCCTCGTGCTGCGGCATCGTCGGCCGTGAAGGCGTCAGCGAGTCGATGAAGGATGTGGCGATCATGGCGGTGCGCGGCAAGCAGTTGGCGGTGGCGCACGTTGATGGCATCAACGGCCGCAACGCCTATGCCAAGGCGGTCGAGTTGGCGCAACAATTGAAGGCGGCGCAACCGGGCACCAAAATGGTCTGCTTTCTCGCGTCGGGCATTGATATTGCCAATGACCGGTGCATTGCCGGGCTCGAGTCGGTGTTGGGTCCCGAGGTCACCATTTTCGGGGCGACGTCATCGGATAACATGCGCGGAGCTGCGAGCTATCAGATGGTGGACGACCAGGTTTTTGAGCACGCGGCGTGGGCTGTGGGTTTTGCGGATCCCTCGCTGCATGTGGACACCCAGGCGACGCATGGATTTCTCGCCACGGGTGAGCCCATGACGGTCACCCGTGCGGAAGGCACGCTGCTCATGGAACTGGATGGCAGACCCGCCTGGCAGGCCTACACGGAGCGGCTTGGCCTGGATGCCGGCACGGCCACCTGTGGCGATACGATTCCGGTCGGCGCGCTGGCCGAGGAATTGCCGGAGACGCTGGCTGCGGAGTATGGTAATGCGCACATTTTGCGCGTGGTGACGCGACGCGACGCGGACGGGACGATGCACTATCCGACGGAGATTTCAACCGGCACCAAGTTGTGGCTCACGTCGCGTGATGAGGCGCGCATCTTTTCCGACATGGATCGGATGATGGAGCAGATGGCAGGCCGATCCGGGGGCAGCAAGCCGGTGGCGGTTTTTCACGCCGACTGCCTGGCGCGCGGGCGGTTTTTGTTCAATCGGGTGATGAAGGAGGAATTGGTGAGCCGCATGCAGTTTCCGCTCAGCACCGGGGGAGTGCCCCCGCCGTGGCTCGGCATGTACGGGTTTGGGGAATTTGCCCGGCTTGGGGGAGCGAACACCTATCACAATTACACCACCGCCCTCTACGCGATCTACCGCAAGTAGATCTCAGGCATCCTGCTCTTGGGGCAGCCATTTTTCCAGCACGGCTGCGAGAGTTTCGATGCTGACCGGCTTGGGCACATAGCCAACCATGCCGGCATCGAGGCAAATGAGTTGGTCTTCCGGCATGGCATTGGCGGTCATGGCAATGATGGGAATCCGGGGATTGAGGACGGGGGAGCGGGTGCTGCGGATCAAGCGTGTGGCTTCGAGCCCGCCCATCTCGGGCATCTGCACGTCCATCAGAACCAGTGCGTAGGGGGTGGTGGCGAGCGCACGGATCGCTTCCGCGCCGTTGGAAACCACGTCCGCCCGCAGCGTCAGTTTTTTCAACAATCCCACGGCCACTTTTTGGTTGATGGGGTTGTCTTCGGCGACCAGGACGCAAAGTTCCTGCCAGTGGGGCCGTGGGGTAACCGGAGCGGGTCGGGCGGGTGCCGCAGACTTGGGCAGGGGATGCAAGGAGGCGCAAAAGCAGGCGGTGAACCAGAACTCCGATCCCTGGCCGACAACGCTCGAGACGCCGATTTCACCGTCCATGAGCTGGACGAGTTGCTTCGAGATGGCCAGGCCGAGGCCGGTGCCGCCGAAATGGCGGGACGTTGATGCGTCCACCTGGTTGAACTTTTGAAACAACAGGGCCTGCTTGTCGGCCGGAATGCCAATCCCCGTGTCGCGCACCGCGAAGCGCACCACGCTGGCAGCGGCGGTGGCCGATACCAGACTCACCCGCACGGACACCCCGCCGTGCGGAGTGAACTTCACGGCGTTGCCGCCCAGGTTGGAGAGCACCTGGCGGAGCCGTCCGGGGTCGCCGCTGAGGCCGGACGGCACGTCCGGATCGATGGAGCAAGTGAATGAGAGCCCCTTGTTTTTTGCTTGCAGGGCGAGCGCATCGGAGAAGGCGGCCAGCAGGGCGGCGAGGTCGAAGTCAATGATGTCAAGGTCGAGTTTGCCGGCTTCGATTTTTGAGAAGTCAAGGATGTCGTTGATGAGGTCCACGAGGGCTTGGCCGCTCGAGCTGATGACTTCGGCGATCCTGCGCTGCTCGCTGTTCAGAGGGGAATCGAGCAGGAGGGCGGCCATGCCGATGACGCCGTTCATGGGCGTGCGGATTTCGTGGCTCATGTTTGCCAGGAATTCGCTCTTGGCGATGCTGGCCATCTCGGCCTTCTTGGCCATTTCGTTGGCGTAGGCGATGGTTTCTTCGAGCTGGCGGTTGATTTTTCGAAGTTCCTCCTCCTTGCTCCCGGCGATGACCGGCTGACCGGATTTTGCTTCTTCAGAAACTTCCGGTGGTTGCCCGTTGTCTGGCGGTTTTTCAATCACGGGAGGGATTCGCCTGCGATGAGATCATCGAGCGACTGGCGTTTGCGGATGAGGAGGACGTCCTCGCCGTCCACGAGGATCTCGGGGAGGAGCGGGCGCGAGTTGTAATTGGAAGACATCACGAACCCGTAGGCGCCGGCGCTGAGGAGGGCGATGTGGTCGCCGGGGGCGAGGGGCGGGAGCATGCGGTTCTTGGCGAAAAAGTCACCGCTCTCGCAGACCGGGCCGACGACATCCATCGGCGCGAGGGGAGCGTGGGATTCCCGGAGCGGGACAATTTCGTGGAGCCCCTCGTAGAGCGCTGGGCGGATGAGGTCGTTCATCGCGGAATCGACGATGGTGAACGTCTTGGCCGGGGTCGTCTTGACATACTGGACAGTCGAGAGGAGGACGCCCGCATTGCCGACGAGGAAGCGGCCGGGCTCGAAGAGGATCCGGAGCCCGAGCGGGGCGAGCGAGGGAACCAGCGCGGCGGCGTAGTCCTCGGGCGAGATCCGGGCCTGGCTGGCGGGGGAAGCCCACCAGGCGGGGCTTCCGCTGGCGAGGGCATTTTCGTAAACGATCCCGATCCCGCCGCCGATGCTGAAGAATTCGATGTCGTGGCGGGAGTGGATCTCCGCGACCAGGGCGGCAAGTTTTTCCGCGGCCTCGGCGAACGGTGCCGGCTCGAGGATCTGCGAGCCGATGTGGGTCTGGATCCCGCGGATCCGGAGGTGCGGCATCGCGGCGGCGGCGGCATAGACATCGGCCGCGCGGTCGAGCCCGATCCCGAATTTGTTTTTGCTTTTTCCCGTCGAGATAAACTTGTGGGTGCGCGCGTCGACGTCCGGGTTCACGCGCAGGGCGACCGGGGCCACGAGCTTGAGCGAGCCGGCGATGTCGTTGATGCGTTCGAGCTCGGCCTCGCTCTCGACGTTGAAGCTATAGATGCCCTCGCGGAGCGCGTAGGAAATCTCCGCAGTTGTTTTGCCGACTCCGGCAAACGTGCACTGGTCGGCGCGACCGCCGGCCTTGAGGACGCGGAAGAGCTCGCCCGCGGACACGATGTCAAATCCGGCTCCCTCGCGGGCGAGCAGTCCGAGAACCGAGATGTTCGAGTTCGCCTTGACGGCGTAGCAGATCAGGTGGTCGAGCGGCGCGAGCGCACGGTCGAGCGTCTGAAAGTTTTGCCGGATCGTCCCAGCGGAATAAACGTAGGACGGGGTTCCGTATTGGGCCGCCACTTCTTCGAGGTTGACGCCCTCGCAGTGGAGGGTGCCGCCGGTATAGGAAAATAAATGCACGCGGGAAAAATGCTGTCCTCCGGGGAGCGTGTCAATCGCGGCTTTTGATGAGGGCGAGGCAGAGGAGGAAGACCGGGCTGAAATCGGAGGGGTGGTTTTCGGCCCATGAAAAAACCTGCCGGGCGTGAAAAAAGGCGGCCGTTTCGACTTCGAGCGGAGCGGGTTTGAACGGCCCTTCGTGGCGGCCGGTGTAAACCTCGATGAACTCCCAACCGGTCTGCGGGCACGGGGTGAGTTTTCCGATGCGGGTGAGGGGAGGGGACTCGACGCCGAGCTCTTCCCGCAACTCCCGCGCGGCGGCGGCGGCGTAGGTCTCGCCGCTGTCCACATGCCCGGCGGCCGAGGCGTCCCAGAGGCCCGGGTTGCGATCCTTCCAGAGCGAGCGCTTTTGCAGGAGAATTTCTCCCGCGCGGTTGGTGAGGATCATGTGGACCGCACGGTGGTGCCAGTTATTCACATGCACGGATTCGCGCGGTTCCGTCCGGAGCACGCGATCGGTTTCGTCCACGACATCGAACATCTCGGCCGCCGACTGGGCGTCGTCCGGACGGCAAAGGCGGGCGAGGGATTCCCACTGGGCGAGCGCGAGTTCCTCGGCGCGCACGGTTTCCGGAACACCCAGAGCGGCGGTGAGGCGCGGCCAATCCGCTTTGCGCTCGGGGAGGAGGTTGCGGAGCTGCTTGCGGCGCTCCGAAAACCCCCGGCGCACGAGCGACTCGAAAACCGTTTCGTCGAGCGGGCACACGTCGGCGGCCGGACGCCGGTCGAGCGTGATCACGGCGGACTCCACTTTCGGCGCGGGGAAAAAAACCGAGGCGGGAAGTTTGCGCACGAACGAGGCCTTCCACCGGCGGTTGACGCAGACGGTCATGGCCCCGTAAGCCTTGGTCCGGGGCGCGGCGTTCAGCCGCTGCGCGAGCTCGAGCTGCAGCGTGAGAACAAGGCGGGAGGCTGGTGAGAGGGCGGATGCGAATTTTGAGATGAGCGGGGTCGAGACATAATACGGGAGGTTGCCCACGACTTTCACCGGGCCGTCGCCCCAAAGTTGACGGATATCAAAATCCAGCGCGTCCGCGTGGATCACCGACGTGGTTCCGCCCGCGAATTTTTCTTCCAGATATTTTGCGAGGCGTCCGTCTTTTTCGATGAGCGTGAGGCGGACATCGTGAGGCGCGAGGAACTCGGTGAGCGCGCCGAGTCCCGGGCCGATCTCGACGATGTGATCGCCGGGGCGGATCTCGAGGCACGCGACGATTTGGCGGGCGAGGTTCTGGTCGTGCAGGAAGTTTTGCCCGAGGCTGCGCACGGGCGCGGTTCCGAACTCGCCGAGGTGGCGGTGGATTTCGCTCAATGTCATTTGATTCCGCTATCGCATCCGGAGGGGATTCACAAACCCGCTGTGAATATTTCCCAGCGGGCGGGGGAACTTTTTCGCAAGTTGTTCACAATCCGGTTCTGCCGGCCCCTGATTTTTCGCGCCCACCCTCAGTATTTTCCGTTCAGTGTTAAAGGCGGGAAGTCATCCGTGCGGAACGGTGAGGCCGGGAGGCCGGCACCGTTGAAGAGGTTGCAGGTCGGGTTGTCCGCCCACGCGTAGCGCACGGCGGTTGGCGACGGCACTTTGTCCGACCAGACGATCACCTTCGCTCCGTCAATTTTGGCATCCGCCCAGACCCATTTTTTATCCTCGCCGCAGATGGCGAAGCCTTCGAGCTGGCTGTTCGGGCAGTTGCGGACGAGCGGTGCGGTCTCATTGGTCTGGGATTTGACAGTGAAGGTGTCTGGGAGTGGTTTGGCGACGAGCCCGCCAACCGTGTAACGGAAGGTGAGCGCCGCCCTGCCGCCCTCGATTTTCATCGAGTCATAAACCGGCCCGGAGAAGGGGATTTTTTTTCCGTAGTCCTTCGCAAGGGCGATGAGCGCGAGGCGATCGCCGACGTCTTTTTTATTCCGGGGGTGGATGTCCGCGGACTCGCCGATATCAATGAGGACAGCCTGCCCGGTGGCCGGGAGCTTGAGCGTCAGCGACTGAGCTTCGCGTAGTTCGGCCCACGAGCTTTCTCCGGGCTCGGGATTCTTGGCTTGGAAATTGGCGAGCTGGCAGAAATAGAATGGAAAATCCCCTTGCTTCCATTGCTTGCGCCAGTCGGAAATCATGAGCGGGAAAGCGGTGCGGTATTGGTAGGCGCGGCCGGCATTGGATTCGCCCTGATACCAGATCGCCCCGCTGATCGCGTAGGGGAGGATTGGCTGGATCATGCCATTGAAGAGGAAGGCCGCCGTGCTCGATGCGCCGGGAGGTTTCGCAGGCAGCGCCGGTGCGGCGGCCAATTTTTCCGCGGCGATGTCTGGAAATTCCTTCTCCGCCTTGGCGAGCCACTCGCCCGCGAGCGAGGCCGCTCCCGCCTTCGGCTCGCCGAAGAATTTTGCCGGGCCGACCGGTTCGTAGAGCCGGATGGCGAGGACATTTTTTCCAACCTTCACCGCGTCGGCCGGTATGTCGTAGGGTCCTGAACGTCGGGAATATCCTTGGCTGGGAATGTCCTGATAGGTTGTCTGTTTGAGGAGTTTGCCGTTCCAATAGACGCTGTCGAACCCGTCGATCGGGAGGTTGAGAGGAAGGAGGCTCGCGGCCGGGAGGGTGACTTCCTTGCGCAGCCAGACGACGCCGGCTTTGGGAAGTCCCGGAGCCGCGACCTCGCCCGGCAACTTGACGGGAACCCAGCCATCGGTCGGGACGTCCTCGCCGGAAAATGCGGCCGGATCCGCAACCGGAGTGTCCTCGCGTCCGGTTTCCTGAATCCATGCGCCCAGCCCGTCAACGAACGCCTTCCGTTTTCCCGGATGCTCTATCACGGCGGTGCGGACGCGTTCGCGAGCGGCTTTGAGATCGGGATCGCTGTCGAGCGCTTCCGCGCTGGTCCACGCCTCGGAGGGAGTGCCGCCCCATGATGTGTTCACAAAACCCACCGGCACCTTCAACTCGCCCTGAAGCTTTTTCGCAAAGAAATAACCGACAGCACTGAACCTGCCTGTTGTCTCGGGCGAAGCGGCGAACCAGATTCCCTCGGCCACTTCGGTCGGATCGGCGACCGCATTTTTTTTCACCAGGAACTGGCGGAGAAGTGGGTTCGCGGATCCGGCGATTTCCTTGTCGGCGTCGAGCGTATTTGAGACCACCCACTCCATGTTCGATTGGCCGGAAGCGACCCAGACCTCGCCGACCACCACGTCGGAAACCGTCAGTTTGTTCTTCCCCTCGATCACCATTTCAAACGGCCCCGTCGCGGAATTTTTCAGGTCAAGAACGATCGTCCATTTCCCGCCGGCATCGGCTTTTGTCGAGGCCGAGAGCCCGTTCATGGCAACCTTCACGTCCTCGCCTGGATCTGCGGTCCCCCAGATCGGCACCTGGGAGGACTTCTTCAAAACCATGTGGTCGGAAATGATGGAGGGGAGTTTGACGTCCGCCCACGCGCAGGCGGTTGAGATGGCGGCGGCAATGGCGAGGCGGAGGAGAAATTTCATATTTGGTGACGACAAGAGCTACAGGGAATGGGTGGCGGTGCCAGAAAATTGAATGAGAAGAGCCTTGAGGCTGGCGACGGTGGGTTCCGAGGCGAAGCGTCCGGCGGCCACCAGTTTGCCGGCGCGTCCGAACCGGTTTGCCAGATCGGGATTCCGGAGGATTTCGGCCATGGCGCCGGCGAGTTCGGCGGGCTGTTTTTCGGAGACCAGCAGGCCGGTGACCCCGTGTCCGACCATCTCGGGAATCGCGGCGAGGCGGGTCGAGACGACGGAAATCCCAGCGGCCATCGCCTCGACAATCACGGTCGGCAAGGTATCCATCCCGCCATCCGGTTCGGTCGCGCAGGGAAGAACAAAAAGCGTTGCCCGGGCGAGCCGGCGGCGGACTTCCTCCTGCGGGAGCGGTCCGGTCAGGATGAGGCAGTCGTCGATGCCGAGCTCCGCAGCGCGCGCGCGGAGCTCGTCTTCGAGCGGGCCGCCCCCGATGATTTCGCACTCAAAATCGAAGGGCTTTTTCCGGAGGATCGCGCACGCATCAATGAGGTCGCTGAAACCTTTTTTTTCGACGCAGCGCCCGATCGAGACGATCCGGAGTTTTCCGGGGGTGGCGGTCGGCACGGAAAACCCCGCGAGATCCATCCCGTTGTAGATCCTGTGGATTTTTTCATCGAGCCCGGGGATCCTGCGGCAGAGCCAGTCGCGGGAGAAGTCCGAGACGGCAACAACAAACGCCGCCTCGCGCACCAGGTCGGCGAGCGAGACCGGCGAACCGGACTCGCAGAACATGTCGTTCGCGTGGCCGGTGAAACTGAACGTGATGCCATAAAACTTTTTCATCCACCAGGCGGTGCGGGCGGCGATCCCGGCGAAGTGGGCGTGGACGTGGCGGACGCCCTGCGCGCGGAGTTTCGGTCCGAGCCAGGCCGCTTCGAGCAGGCGGGCTTTGCCCGGGCGTTTTCCCCAGGTGCGGATCTGCCCGATGACCGGCCAGGGATACCGGCCGAGCATCCGGAAGGATTTCATTTCCCGGCCGAGATCCGCCGGTTCGGGAAGATAGCGGACATCCGAGGCGAGGGGCGCCGGACAATCCTGCGGGATGTCTTTCGGTTTGCGGATGGAATAAACCGGCGCCGTGCAGCCCTGGCGGCGCATCTCCAGGACTTCGCGGTAGCAAAAGGTCTGCGTGAACGTGGGAAAGCGTTCGAAGAGATAGGCGAAGTCGGCCACGGCAGGTGAGGAATCTTGCGGGTTCAATGGACAGTGTTGGCTGGTTGGATTGGGTCAAAGGCGCACGAGTTTTTGACCGTCCTTGGTATCTTTGACTGTCCACCCGAGGGCGGCGATCTGGTCGCGGAGGGCATCGCTGGATTTCCAGTCCTTGGCGGCACGGGCGAGGGCGCGCTGTTCGAGGAGGGTGCCGGTCGCGGGGGGTGGGGCCTCGGGATCGGGTTCCAAGGCGAGGACGGAGTGGACACCCTGCAGCCACGCGGCGAGCGGCTTCGCCTGTTCCGCAGTGAGATTCCCGGCATCGAGGCGGCGGTTGGTTTTCCGGATGAGTTCGAAGACGGCGGCGAGGGCTGCGGAGATATTGAGATCGTCATCGAGGGCGTCGCCGAAGGCATCCATTTCCGGGAGAAGATCCGGCGCGGGAGCGGATCCCGGCGGCTGTGGTGCAGCCACCTGCGCGGCGGCCGCGGTGATTCTGGCCGACCATTCATCGAGGCGTGCGAGCGCGCTGCGTGCGGCGGCGAGCCCGTCCATGGTGAAGTTGAGCGGCTCGCGGTATTTGACCGAGAGGAGGGCGAGGCGAACCTCGCGGCCGGTCCAGCCTTTTTCGATCAGGTCGCGGAGAGTGAAGAAATTGCCCGCGCTTTTCGCCATTTTCGATCCCTCGACCCGGAGGTGTTTGCAGTGCATCCAGTATCCGGCGAAGCGGAGCCCGGTCACGCACTCGCTCTGCGCGATTTCGGCCTCGTGGTGCGGAAAAATATTATCTTCCCCCCCGCAGTGGATGTCGAGCTGCGGGCCGAGGATGCCGGTCGCCATCGCGCTGCACTCGATGTGCCAGCCCGGACGCCCCCGCCCCCAAGGGCTGTCCCAGGCGACATCGCCGTCCGCCTCATCCCATGCCTTCCAGAGCGCAAAGTCGCCGACATTCTCTTTTTCGTATTCGTCGCTGCGGATGCGCGTCCCGGCCTGGAGTTCGTCGAGGACGATGTGCGCGAGGTGTCCGTAGGCGGGGAACGAGCGGATCCGGAAATAGACCGACCCGTCGTCCGCCCGGTAGGCGTGGCCTTTTTCCACAAGCACCGCGATCATCGAAATCATCCGCGCGATTTGGTCGGCCGAGGTCGCCTCCGGAAAATGATCCGCCCGCTTGATCCGCAGCGCGTCGAGATCCTCAAAAAATGCGGCTTTGAACGGCGCGGTGAACTCCGCCAACGGGATCCCGGCCGCCCGGCATCCCCGGATCGTCTTGTCATCCACATCGGTGAGGTTCATGACGCGGTGGACATGGAACCCGCGGAATTCGAGGTGCCGCTGGAGGAGATCCTCAAAAATGTAGGCGCGGAAATTTCCGATGTGCGCGAAGTTGTAGACTGTCGGGCCGCACGTGTAGAGCCGCACCTGCCCGGGCTCGAGCGGCACGAATTCCTCCAGCCGCCTGGAAAACGAGTTGAAATATCTGATCGCCATCGGAAATGGACGCTAATGCGGAGAAAATATTTTGGACAGAACGAACGCGCCCCCTGGAGGTTTTTTCCATGAATCAGATTCTGGGCGCATGATGAAACCGTCCCAGATGGGAGGAGGCAAACCGCGCGGATTGCTCGCGCAAAGTTGCCAAAGCCGCTGCGAACGCCTAACCTGAACCGATGATTGGAAAGAGCGTTCCGTCCGATTTGGGCGACGAGTGGAATACTGGGGCGCTGGTTGCGCTGGACAAGGCCCATGCGTGGCATCCGTTCACACAGATGAAGGCTTGGTGTGCCCCGGAGCACGAGCCGCTTGTTCTGGTCGGGGGCGAGGGGGCGATCCTGCGCGACAGCCGCGGGCGCGAATACCTTGACGGGAATTCCTCGATCTGGACGAACATCCACGGGCACAGGCACCCGGCGATCACCCGGGCGATCCGCGAGCAGCTCGACCGGGTCGCCCATGTCTCGTTTCTCGGAACCACCAACGCTCCCGCGGCCGAGCTCGCCGGGCGGCTCGCGGGGCTTTTCCCGCCGCAGGCTCTTCCGAGGGTTTTTTTCAGCGACGACGGTTCGACGGCGGTCGAGGCCGCGATGAAGATGGCCTCGCAATTCTGGCAGCTCAGCGGAGAGCCGCGCCGCACGCGCTTTGTGGCCTTTGATCATGCCTACCATGGGGACACCGCCGGCGCCGCCAGCCTCGGCGGCATCGCCGCATTCCATGCGCAGGACGGCCCCCGGATTCCGGTCGTTAGAATTTCCGATCCCGATGAGCTGCTTCCCTCCGAAGAGATCGCGGCGGTGGTCATCGAGCCGCTGATCCAGGGGGCGGCGGGGATGCGCGTCTGGCCGGCCGGGTTGCTCCGCAGACTTCGCGAAAAATGCGACGCATGCGGAGCGCTCCTGATTCTCGATGAGGTTCTCACCGGGTTCGGCCGGACGGGCCGGATGTTTGCGTGCGAGCACGAGGGGGTGATCCCGGATATTTTGTGCCTCGCAAAAGGGCTCACCGGCGGGTATCTTCCTCTCGCGGCGACGCTGACGAGCGAGAGAATCTTCTCCGCGTTTCTCGGGGAGTTTTCCGAACAGAAAACCTTTTTTTACGGTCACAGTTTCACCGGCAACCCGCTGGGCTGCGCGGCGGCGCTGGCGAGCCTCGATGTGTTCCGGGAGGAGAAGGCTCTCGAAAATCTTCAGCCGAAAATTGCTGTGATGGCCCGACTTCTGAACGGTCTGAAGGAACTTCCGCAGGTCTTCGAGATCCGGCAGTGCGGGTTCATGAGCGGAATCGAAGTGCGCCGGACGGACGGCGTGCCGTTTCCCTGGGAGGAGCGCACGGGCGGACGGATCTGCGAGGCCGCGAGAAATCACGGGCTCCTGACCCGGCCTGTCCTCGACACCATCGTCCTCATGCCGCCGCTCTGTACCACCGAAGCCCAGTTGGAACACGCGGCGGATGCCATCCGCCGGGCGATCCGGGAGGTTTGTTGAAAGCAGGGAAGCTCGCGCGCTTGGCACATGGCAGGGAATCTTTCTTTTCGAGCATCTCGATGAGGCGGGGATAAACGAGATCCACGCGCTGGTCGGGCTGCTGCGGATCGATGAAATCGTGGGGAACGTCATCGGCCTTTGGAAATTCGTAGGTTGCGACAGCGCCCGGGCGACGCTCCCGCCAGTTCGCGGCCAGGCGCGCCGTGGCGGCATTGTTGGCGGCGACGTCGGAGGCGGTCGTCACGATCAGGATTGATCCGCAGGCCGGGGCGGATTTTCCGGACGCTTCCAGGACATCAACGCCGAGCAACATTGTCGCCCCGATGCTGCGCGTGGAAAAGCGGGGATACGCATCAGACGGTCCCGACAAGTCCGCCTTGTGCATCGGATCCCACCACAGAAAAATATTCGGCATCCTCACGAGCAGGCGGCTGAGCGGAGCGTTGGCCCATTGGGGAAGCCCATGTGGCGAGAGGAACGGCGCGAGCAAAACGGCGCGATCCACATCGGTTCGGTTCTGGGCGATCCAGGCCGCGCTGGCTCCATTGATGGAAAGCCCCACCACCGTGATCCGGCGGCCGAGTCCGCGCGAGAGGGTGACGGCCCGGTTGGCCGCGCCCAGCATCGCCTCCGTGGTAAAATTTCTGAGCTGGTCTGTCATCACATCGGCCTTCCCATGTCCGGGTGTGACGGGGATCACGACGTTGTGTCCGCGCTCGAAAAGCAAGCGTCCGAGCTTGTCGAATTGCTCCGGGGAGTTGGTGAGTCCGTGCAGGAGGACAAAGACATTTTCCGTCGGTTGCTCGTGGAGAAAAGCCCGCGGATGTCCGGCCTCGGAGAGCGTGGAGGGAGCTCCGGCGATATTGCCTTCGATCTCCGCCCTCGCCACAGCGTAATCCGCAGCAGGTCCGGGCTTGGGAACAGGAAAGGCGATCCGCATGGGGAGCAGGGCGGAAACCGCAAGCGCTGCGAGAAGCACTCCGATGCCGGACAACGCCCATCGCAAAATCTGCCGTGCCTTTTTTCGCAAAACCATCAGGCTGGTTCCATGCCAGAGAGTCGGACACGCGGAAAGCCCATTATGAAGATTCGTGGGCTTCGCGCGATTTCTCTCATCGTGATCGCTGCCGTTTCAGGGTGCGCGCCGATCTCGAAGTATCCGGCACCTCCGCGTGTGCGGGAAGGCACGCTCGCGCAGGCCGCCGAATGGGCGGCTTCCGCCCGGCGGAGCTTGGATGAAAAGGCTGTCTCGGGAAAATGCCTCGCCTCCCTGCGCGCGTCGCTTGCAGAAAATTCTCCGCAGGCCCGCGACATTGCAAATATCGCGCTCGGACGGTTCGTGGAATCGAACTTCGATGGAGCGAGCCCGCGCGAAACCAAATTTACCGGATCCGACGGGGTCGTTTACCGTGTCGGAATTGCCACGAAACCGGGCGACTGGCCGGTGTCGCTTCTGAATGGGTTCGAACCCATCCGGCCAACGCGGACGCGTGCATCCGCGCCTTTGCAATGGGCGGGCTGGGGTGTGCCGGTGATCGGGGTGAGCCGGCCGGACCGCGCGGCCCAGCCGTTCGCTCCGAGCCAGGGATACCGCCTGCCCGTCACGGTGGTCGCCGACATGCACACGCGCGGCGGAGTGTGTGAAACGACGATCCGGTTCCTCAACCCCGAGGTCACAAAATCCGTTTCCATCTGGGAAAAACCACGCGCGGTCGCGGGCGACCTTTACGCCCCGAACCTCGCGACATTCCGCCGGGGAAACCCGCTCGTCCTCAGCCTGCGGTGGCTGTTTCAAGTGGACCGATTTTCCTATCCCACGAGGCTCATCTTCATGCAGCCCTACGATCCCAAGCGGATTCCTGTGGTTCTCGTGCATGGGCTGCTCTCCACGCCAGTCATGTGGGGCGAGGTGGTGAATGGGTTGCAGGCCGACCCGGTGATCCGGAAAAATTTCCAGTTCTGGGCGTTTTTTTATCCGACCGGCCAGCCGATTCCGATTTCCGCGCTGGACCTGCGCAACGACCTTCGGGCTGCCGAGGCACGGTATCCCCTTCCTCGCGGCATGGTGCTTGTCGGGCACAGCATGGGCGGGATCATTTCGCGCGCACAGGTATCGAGTTCCGGCGGCAATGCCCTTTTCAACGGAGTCTTCGGAGCCGATGCCCCGCGCGTCGCCAAGCGCCTGCAGAAGGCGCCGCTTTTGCGCGATTCGCTGATCTTCGAAAGGGACAAAAATGTGCGCCGCGTCGTCTTCGTGTGTGTTCCGCACCAAGGCAGCAACATCGCGCTGGCCGGGCCCGCCGGATTCTTCGCCTCTCTCATCCGCCTCCCGAACAACATCGTCGGTGCGGTCGAGGAGGTTGCCGATGTGGTGACCACGATGGATCTTCATCGTCCGCCCACGAGTATCGCCGGGCTTTCGCCCCGCTCCCCGTTCCTCCGCGCCTTGGACGCGCGTCCGATCGAGGTTCCCCACCACACGATCCTCGGCGACCGCGGCCGCAGAAATTCCCCGAACAGCTCCGATGGAGTCGTCCCCTACTCCAGCGCCCATCTCGCGACTGCGGAGTCGGAGCTGGTCGTCCCCTCGGACCACGGCTCGTTCCGGCATCCGGCGGCGATCGCCGAGATGCGACGGATTTTGCGCGAGCTACAGACGGACCGTGCCCTCTATTGAGAGAACTCCATGGGCACCACAATAGCCTCCGCCTTCGCATACGTCCCCCCGTCCGCACCGGATCCGCGCAGCGCGGGCACCTCCGCCACATAGACCTCGTCTTCCTTGCTCGAGTAGATTTTCGCCAGGTATTTTCATAGTTTGATCATCTCTCTGATTCGCACATACACCGGCTTGCCGAAATGGCTTGCCACTCGGAACAACCCGTTGCAGGATGCATGTGATGTCACCGGCAACCAAGGACACCCGGCGCCGCAACAAGGCGGAACGCATGCGCCGCGTCGGGGGGCTCGCCAAAGGAAAGTTTGTTTCGGCGAAATCCGTGCCCGAGGTTCTCAAGCGGATCATCGAGCCGGGCGACATTCTCTGCCTCGAGGGAGACAACCAGAAGCAGGCGGACTTTTTGGCGAACCAACTGGCGACACTCACCAAGAAAGACCTGCGCGACATTCATCTCGTGATGTCCTGTCTCACGCTGCCGGCGCACATCGAGCTTTTCCAGAAAGGCCTGATCCGCCAGGTGGACTTCTGCTACGCCGGGCCGCAGGGCCAAGCGGTCGCGCAGTTGCTGGCGGACGGAAAATTTCCGCTGGGGGCGATCCACACCTACAACGAGATCTACGCCCGTTATTACGTGGATTTGACGCCGCGCGTGGCGCTCATCGCCGCCGTGCAGGCCGACCGCCAGGGGAATTTGTTTCTCGCGGCGAACACCGAGGAAACCCCTGCGATCGTCGAGCCGACGGCATTTTCGGACGGCATCGTGTTCGCGCAAGTCAACGAGATCGTGGACACGCTGCCCCGCATCGACATCCCCGCCGACCAGGTGGACCTGATTGTCGAGGCGCCGTATCCGATGCACCTCACCGCGCTCTTCACGCGGGATCCGGCCGCGATCACGGACGTGCAGATCCTCATGGCGATGATCGCGCTCCGTGGCATCTACCAGAAATATGAAGTCCAGTCGCTCAACCATGGCGTCGGATTCAACACTGCCGCGATCGAGCTGCTGCTGCCGACCTATGGCGAGCAGCTCGGGCTGAAGGGCAAGATCTGCAAATACTGGATGGTGAACCCGCTGCCGACAATGATCCCGGCGATCGAGTCGGGGTGGGTCGAGGCCGTGTTCTCGGTCGGCGGTGAGGTCGGGATGGAACGCTACACCGCCGCCCGCTCGGATATTTTCTTCACCGGCCGCGACGGCAGCTTCCACTCGAACCGCGCGATGGGCCAGCTCGCCGGGCACTACGGCGTGGACATGTTCATCGGGGCCACGCTTCAGATCGATGTCAACGGCAACTCGTCCACCGTTTCCAAAAAGCGGATCACCGGATTCGGCGGGGCACCGAACATGGGCTGCCAGCCGATGGGGCGCCGGCATCCGACAAAGGCGTGGCTCAAGGCGGGCGCCGAGTCGAATCCCGGCCCCGGTTCGATCCCTGGACGCAAGCTTGTTGTCCAGCTCGCCGAGACGTTCCAGTCCGGACGCGTGCCGACATTTGTCGAGGAACTCGACGCGCAGGATCCGGCCATCAAAAAGGCCCTGCACGGGGTCGCGCCGGTCATGATTTACGGCGACGATGTCACCCACGTCGTCACGGAGGAAGGGATCGCCAATCTCGCCGCCTGCCGGACGCTCGAGGAACGCCGGGCCGCGATCCGCGGCGTCGCCGGCTACACGCCGGTCGGATTGAAACGCAAAAAAAGCGAAACCCAAGCGCTCCGTGCCCGTGGGATCATCAGCCTGCCGGAGGATCTCGGAGTTTCGCCCTCGGATGTGAGCCGCAGCCTCCTCGCCGCGCAGGACATCAAGGGCCTCGTCCGCTGGTCGGGCGGGCTCTACGATCCGCCCGCGCAATTTGTGGACTGGTAACCCGACGACCTCATGGAAAAATTCGCCAAAGCCTTTTCCTCGAAACCACTCACCTGGCCGCGCGGCAAGCAGTGGGCGCTGGCCGGCGTGGTCGGCTCGGGAAATCTCGAAGTCCTCTTCGAGCGCAACGCCAAAGCCCCCGACAAAATGGACTGCCACGTGGAATCCTCGATCCCGGGATACAAGGACTCGTGGCTCGCCGCCCTCGGCGATTTCGCAGCGAACTATCCCGTCGGCGGAACGAAGGTGACGATCCACGACCAGGGCGCCGACCCGATCGTCGTGACGTTCCGCCTTCGGCAGGCCTACGACCACTTGAAAAAAACGCCATGAACAGCGCCCCGCTTTTCCACGAACAGACCGCGCGGCAGCGCCTCGCCTCGCTCGTCGATCCGGGCTCGTTCACCGAGTTTCTTCCTCCCCCGGAACGCGTGATGAGCCCATATCTTCCCCAACTCGACATCCCGGTTTCGTTCGACGACGGCCTCGTGATCGGCCGCGCCAAGCTCGGCGGCACACCGGTCTATCTCGCCGCCCAGGTCGGACAATTTGTCGGAGGTTCGGTCGGCGAGGTCCACGGGGCGAAGCTCACCGGCATCCTCAAAGCCGCTGCCCGCGACCTCATCCCCTGCGTCTTTATTGTCGAGAGCGGAGGAGTCCGCCTGCACGAGGGCTCGTCCGGGGAAATTGCGATCTCCGAAGCGATGCGTGCGGTCTTCGAATGTCGTGCCAAGCGCGTGCCGACGATCGCTGTCATCGGGTCGGACATCGGGGCCTACGGCGGCATGGGCATCCTCACCACCTGCTGCGACTTCCGCATCATGACCGAGCACGGGCGGCTCGGGATCTCCGGCCCGATCGTCATCGAAAAATGGATGGGCAAGCAGGCGTACGATTCCTCGAACCGTGCGCTCGTCTGGAAAACCAGCGGCGGAAAAACGAAATTCCTCCTCGGCGATGCCGACGTGCTCGCCAACGATGACGCGACCTCAGTCGCAACAGCGATCAAGAAGCTGCTCGCGAAGTCCGCTCCCCTCACGCTCAAGAACCTGAAAGCCCGCCAGCAGGAACTCGGAAAACGATTGAAGACGTTCGGAAAAACCAGCGACCCGGATGCGATCTGGAAGGCGCTCGGCATCAAAAATGTCGCCGAAGCCTCGCTCGCCTCCGCCACGGAATTCGCCACCCTCGCGAAAAAGAAATGAAAATAACCATCGATGCCGGTTTTGGTGGACGGTCTGCACCCGTGGCATGGGCATCCTGCCCATGCGAAACAATCCAGCAAGACACGGGCAGGATGCCCATGCCACTGTGTGTTTTCGAAAAAGCAAAATGAGCAACCTTCTGGAGAAATTTTTCGGAAAGTCGTCGAACGGGATCGCCGTCAAAGACAAGCTGATGACCGGATACGCCGAGGTCGGCGGCCGGGAAGTCTGCGTGTTCGGCACCTGCGACGGCACCTACATCGACAACGCCGCTGCGCTCCGGTTGGCGGCGCACGTCCTCGGCTGCATTGAAAACCACCGCAAGGCACCGATTGTCATGCTCGTGGATAGCGCCGGTCAGGAACCGAACCGCACTGCCGAAATGCTTGGCCTGGCCAGCTATTTCGGCCACCTCCTGGGCTGCCTCCAACTCGCCCGGCAAAACGGACACAAGCTCATCACCGTCGCCACCGGCAAGGCGATCGGCGGCGCGTTCATCTGCTACGGCATGTTCGGCGACCGCATCGACGCGCTCGAATCCGCCAGCGTCGGGCTCATGCCGATCGATGCCATGTCGGCCGTCACCAAGATCCCGGCCGCCATGCTCGAAAAACTTTCCCGGACCATGCCCTCGCTCGAATTCGGCGCCAAGCCGTTTGCCCTCCTCGGCGGAGTCGAGGAAGTCTGGCCGAACGCCAGCGACTTCGCTGCGAAACTCGCATCCGCTATCGCATCCGCCACCACGGACGACAACCGTGCCGCCCTCGGCAAAAAGCGCGGCGGCCGCAAACTCGCCCTCGACGTCAGAGACCGCGTTCTCGCCGAAACGGCAAAATAACTGCGAGCCCTCATGCGGCGATTGTCGCGATGAGCCAGTTCCTTTACGAATGTGTCCGGTCGTATTCGGCGATTTTTTCGCGCACCGCCGGTTCGGCTTCGTTGTAAATGTCCAGAATCGTCTCGTCGGTAAAGTTGTAAACGCGATCGGAAAAAGCCGTGGTGCCCATGCGATCGAAAAGGCGCAAGGTGGCATCGGCGATATCCTTGCCGTAAATGTGGTAGGAATCAGCCTGCCAGTTGAGGCGCCCGATTTTGACCGTCTTGCCGGTGCGTTTCGTGACTCCCGCAGCGATGACTTCCTTGTTGAACATAATGAAACCGAACATGTTCATGAAGCTCGCTCCCCAGGCATCGTTGCTCCGGAACCGGACATTGCAGTTCAGCCACCACTCGCCGGTTGCCGGGTCCTCGAGCAACCGATACCAGATCGACTGGAGGCAGGGCGGGTCGTAGCAATCCAGATCAATGTTTGGCATCCAGGTGATCATTTGCGCCTGGCGCGTAAAAGGCTGCGCCGAGAGTTTTTCTATCACGCGTTCGATCTGATCCACGGCGAACGGGCCGGCTTTGCACGGCTTGCCATCCTGGAGTTCCTGCCATGAACCATAAGCGGCGAGGCGGCCGTGATAGGTGTATTCCCAGCGTGTGTCCTTCGGGTCATTCATGTTCTTGACCCAGTGGTCCTTCGCTCCCTGCACCTCCATGACGTATTCGCGGAGATCTTCGATGCCGCCGGGGAATGCCTTGTGAATCATCGGTTCTGAAAGCGGGTCCAGCACGGTCGCGTTCATCGTGCAATCCAAACTGGGCGGATCGCCCGGCTTGTCGTACTGGGTTTTAAAGCGCACGCCGTTCTCATAAAGCGCGGTGAGCGCTTTTTCGTAGGTCGCGGCCAGACTCGTTTCGCAAACGTGCAGAACGGGGATGTTCATGATTCTATTAAACCGGCATTTTCATTTCGCCACATGGTTTTACAAGCTCGATTTATCGTGTCTTCAGTTCGAACGCCCTGTTCCCTCTGTCGCTGGCCGAACCTTTGCTGTAAAGCTCCCCTATGTTGACTGTGAAAACGATGCTCCGCCGACATGAACTGGTTTGGTTGTCCCACACTCCGCAGCCGGACGTGACCGGGGATGCTTCCGCTGTTGCTCGCTGGCATGCGGACGGGAACCCGTTTGTCGTCTGCCGTCAGCGGGGAGGGGACGATTCCCTGCCGCTCGGATTCTGCGTGGCATCGCCCGGGCAGCGTCCGCGTCGCATCGCGGCGCATTCGCGACGGGAGGAGATCGCGCGCACGGCCCTTCCCCCGTCGCTTGGAGAGGTTGCCGCACTCCAGCCCGACACGTTCGCCCGTCTCGCGGATGCGGCGTCAAAATCCCGACTTGATATCCGCGTCTTCGGGAGCTGGATGTGGCAGACGCTCACCGGCGGATCGTATGTGAACGCGGCGTCCGATCTCGATGTCCTCGTCGATGTCGCTGACGCCGCAGAGGCCGAGCGGGCCGCAGACTTTCTGCAACGCAAAGCGGCCGAATGCCCGTTCAAACTTGACGGGGAGCTTTCTTTTCCCGGTCTCGGAGAAATCCACTGGCGGGAATACTTGACCGACGAGCCCGCGATTCTTGTGAAATCCATTGCGGCTGTCCGGATGGTCCGAAGAGAGGGATTATGGAAATAGGCGCAGCCGATCATTACCTGGCCGGATCTGCGGTGGCGGCCCTGCTGCTGGAACTGGAAGCATATCCCAAGCCCGGCCTCGTGAGCCCGAGGGATTCCGGATCACATGCTGACATGGATTACGTTCTCATGTGCCGGTCCGCAAACGCGCTGCTGAGCCCGTTCGCCTCCATCGCCGCAGCTGGTCGGGACGGCGGCCCGTTTGATCTCTCCCTCATCCCGCTCGGCCTTGCGGCGGAGCGGGAAATGCTGCGCTCCACCGGAGGCATCAACACCCACCGCGGTGCCATTTTTACATTGGGAATGCTCGTCGCTGCGATGGCAAGAGCCGGAGCCTCCGCGCGGCCAACAACCCCGGATGTCATCCGGGCCGTGCTCCTCGAAACCTGGGGTGATGATTTGAAAGCTCACACCTCATCAGACATGGCTGCCGTGAGCCACGGCGCTCTCGTGCGCAGGATCACCGGAACCGGCGGAGCCAGGGTGGAAGCGGCGCGTGGATTTCCGGGCATCTTCGAGACCGGCGTCCCTGTATTTCTCGGAGCGCTGGCATCCGGTCTCGATCCCAATGCCGCCCGCATCCAAACTCTCTTCGCGCTGATGGAGGCGACGGATGACAGCAATGTGATCTTCCGCGGCGGAACCGATGCGGCGGCCTACGTGCGACGGGCTGCGGCTGAATTCCTCGAGGCGGGCGGATGCCATTCCGATGGATGGTTCGCCCGGGCGGAAGAAATCCACCGCACACTCATCTGGCGCAACCTCTCACCCGGCGGCTGCGCCGACCTGCTTTCAGGAACGATTCTCGTCGCAGGAATTTTCCATCAGGAAGTCAGCGGTTGAAAATGGGGTTCAGTTCTTCCCTGTTGACATGAAACTCAACAAATCCACTCTCACCAAGAGATGATTAACAAAACAAACATCAAACGAATTTATATCGCGGATCCGGCGTTGACACCCTCGGCTGCCATCTCGGAGCTCAATATTTTTCATCAGAGAGAATGGCCGGTGGCGGTGCCGCCGCAAAAGTCAAGAGAAGGGGATGTCGTGCTGGCATTGATATCTGATAAATTGATGCGTCCGCTTATCGATGATGGGTTGACAAATTTGCATAACAAGCTGGTTTCCAGTGATGCTTTTCACGTTTTATCCGTCAATGGAACAGTTTATATTTTAGGCAGCTCAGGCCGCGGAATACTGCAAGGTGTCTACCAGTTTATTTTACACAGCGAATCAAATAAAAATGAACTGCGCGGCACTTTCTCTTTTCCATATCGCATATTCGCTTTACTGATGGATGGGGTTTTTAAGCCGGATTTTCCGACGGAAACGATCCGCTCATGCGTGAAATATCTTAGCGTTATGGGAGCGAGCCATGTTGCTGCAACAAATGATTTTTCCGGCGATCCACAGAAAAGTTTTTATTCCTACGTCGAGAGCTCAATTTTCCCAAATTCGTCCACCTCTGAATCAAGACAGAAGAACAGGCGTGTGTTGCGGGATATTATTGATGCGGCAAAGGAATTTGGAATGGATATTCTGTTCGAGAGCATTTTCATGCCCTCCAGCAGGGATAGAGAATCATTGCTGGCGCTCTTTCCAGAAGAGGTGATTTCTTATGTCGGAGAATATCAAGGATGGGGGCTTTGCATGGGGCATCCTGACGTGCAGGCATTCTACCGCGAAATAACCGAGCGGTTTTTTCAGGACTTTCCTGAAATAAGCGTCCTGCATTATATCACTCTTGACGCAGGCGGAGATCTCTGCGTGCAGGAAACTTGCCCGCGATGCCGTGGGCTTTCTAAGTTCGATCAGCGTGACCGGATATCCAAATTCATCGCCGGTGTTGCCGGCAAGGTGCGCCCTGGGCTCAAGCTGTTCAATACCGCGTTTGAATGGGATCGCAACAATTTTGGGATGGGAGAGATGCTGGTTCGTCAGGCGACGATGCCGGAAAATATCGGTCTCTGCATGTCGGCCACCAGCGATTCGGCGACATACGACCAGCAGCTGCACCATCATCTTATTGAGGCAAGAAATGTGACATGGAGGGCCGGACAGACTTTCCTGGGACGTGATGCATTTCATTTCTTTGACGATTCCAGAATTAAAGATGATGACAGGACAATTGTGGATTACCCGCTTGGCGTCATCGAGAAGGTCCAGCGATGGAATGATCTTAAAGCGGATGGGATCTATGATGTCAGAGGTAGAATCGTTCCCGATTATTTGTTCATTAACTCATTATTTTTCAGGGAAGCTGCAATGAACCCACAGCTGGATTCGTCGTTGTTGGCACTAACAATTACCGGAGAGTTTTTTGGCGCCGCTCAAGATGCGGTCATCGCTGCTTGGGAAAAGATTCAACAGGCTCACAGGCTTCTTTCCAACGGCTACACGTTTCCATCCGCGTCCAAGCCGACACAGTATTTCCCATGGTTTTTAGGAAGAAATGCCCCGCTGCCATCTGAACCGGAGTTTTCATCGGTTAGAATTCCTGACAATGAACTGCCGCCGTGTATGGCAAACGGGTTTATTTACCACAATGGCAGCTATCCCGAACGCTTGATGCATACTGGAAAAACAATGCTGCAAGCCGCCACTCACCTCAATGGTGCGATAAATGAACTCGAAAAGGCTTTCAAATGCGAATTCGGCTCACAAACTCCTGTCCGAGCCAGGCTGTTGATGGGCGATTCATTCACCTGGAATGCTCAGGAATACCTGAACCGCAGCAGAGGTTACTTGATGTTTATTCGTTGCTGCAACGCTTTTGCCGGCGCGTATTTTACGCTCCGAGGACTCTATCTCGCTTCAGATCAGGATGATGCTAGTTTATGCGCCGACGGCGGAGCTCTGCTGAAGATCTACGCCTGCAATGTAATGGATTTTGCGGATTGCTTGGATGAGCTTGAAAAAGCTTTATTGATTACCTTGCCGCGCGCGCCACACCTTACACGGGAGCTCCTGCTAGCCAAAGCGGAGGCGGTGCGCCAATATCTTACCCAGGTTTTCCCCGTCGGGGTGCTTGGAGGGTGCGGGGAAATGTCGGTGGACTCAGCCTAACCCTTGGCTTTCTTCGCGCGGCGCTTGATGCCGGCCATTCCTGGTCGTATTAATGGCGGGGCTCTTTTGAACGCCGCCATCCATGGACTTTTCCTCACTCGGTCTCTCCGAACCTCTGCTGCGTGCGGTTGCCGCTCGGGCTTATTCCACCCCGACTCCCATTCAGACCGCAGCCATTCCGGAAATCCTGCGTGGACGGGATGTCTGGGCATCAGCGCAAACCGGTTCGGGCAAGACCGCCGCTTTTGCCCTGCCTGTTTTGCAACTGTTGGGTGCCAGCCCCCGTCCGCGCGGGCGTTTTGTCCGCGCTTTAATCCTCGTCCCCACCCGCGAACTCGCCGCGCAGATTGGTGAGGCCATCGGTCGCTACAGCGCGCATCTGCGGTATTCGCTCAAAACGCTGACCGTCTTCGGCGGCGTATCGATCAACCCGCAGATGATGGCGCTGGGCCGCGGGACGGACATCCTGGTGGCTACGCCAGGCCGCCTGCTGGATTTGCTCGAGCACAATTCCGTATCGCTTTCCGCCGTATCGACTCTCGTTCTGGATGAAGCCGATCGCCTGCTCGAGGAAGGGTTCAGCGACGAACTCGGCAGGATCGTCCGCCTGCTGCCGGCGCGCCGGCAAAGCCTGCTTTTCTCCGCGACCTTTCCCCCGGCGGTGCAAAGCCTCGCCACGGCCCTGCTGCGGGATCCGGTGCGGATCGAGGCACCCTCCACCGCTGCTGCCGAGCCGGACATTACCCAGCGCGTCATCGAGGTGGATGCGCCGCGCCGCACCCAACTGCTCCGCCATCTCATTCAGGAAAACAAATGGTCTGGCGTCCTCGTTTTTGTTGCCACCAAATACGCCACTGAGCATGTCGCGGAAAAACTGCGCCAGGCCGGTCTTGTGGCCACCGCCCTGCACGGCGATCTCAGCCAGGGCGCGCGCAGCCGGGCGCTCGCGGATTTCCAGGCCGGCAACGTGCGGGTGCTTCTCGCCACCGACCTCGCCGCCCGCGGGATTGATATCGTCCGGCTTCCGGTCGTGGTGAACTTCGACCTGCCGCGTTCCGCCGTGGATTACACGCATCGCATCGGCCGCACCGGCCGCGCCGGCGAGACGGGGCTGGCCATCAGCTTTGTCAGCGCCAGCACCCACGCCCATTTTCGACTGATTGAAAAACGCCATCGGCTCAACCTGCCGCGCGAGCAGGTCGAGGGGTTCGAGCCCGTCGAAACGGACGTGCCGGCCCCGTCCGCCGGCGGCATCAAAGGCAGGCGCAAGAGCAAAAAGGACAAGCTCCGCGAAGCGGCAGCCCGGGCGCTTCCTCTCCGTCCATACGGTCAAACTTGATCATAGCGCTAACCCATGGCTTTTTTGCCGCTGCGCTGCTGCCACGGCCAACGCCCGGTAACCTCAAGCTCAAGAGAAAAACTCAGAAACGTGCGGATCACCACGATCAGGGCAAGAACGGCCAGGTTTTGGAGAGTAGGCGCGACGGCAACGGTTCTGATGATGTCCCCCGCGACGAGCAATTCCAGCCCAAGAAGAATGGCGCGGCCCAAATTCTGGCGGTATGCGGTGTATCGGTCGAGATGAGGAGGGGCAGCAAAAAAGAGGGTTCGCACGGAAGCGACCAGAATGCCGCCGACAATAACCAGCACTCCTGCGGCATCGACTGCCATGCCGACTTTTTCAACGGTGGATTGAAATGTGTCCATGAAGCATGGATTATAGCACGTCTGCTCTAGCAAGACAGGACAGAAGAAACCGGCCGCCTCAAATGAAGTGGAATCAATTTCAGGGGCCGAGGATCGGGTTTATGGGCTCGTCAATGGGTTGGCGGAAGGCGGCCTTGTCAGGAATGCAGGCGTCGATGCCCACACCCTGATTGCGGATCTTCCCCAGAATCGCGCACAGGTCCGGCATGTTGTCATTTCCGCCGAGGAAACCGCCGACCCAGAGTGCCGACAACGCGGTTACGAGGGTCTTGCTGACCTCTGTGAACAGTTTGCGAAGAAGTATGCGCCTGAGACACCGTTCGTCGGTGTGATCCATCAGGATCGGCTTCATCCTCACGCGCATCTCATTTTTAAAAACTGTGATGGGGAGAACGAATCTGCCCTCATCTGGAACCGGGACCAGCTCGCAGAAATGCAGGGCATGGAGTGGGTCTCCCAAACCACAAAAGAACAATTTTCATTCAATCCGGTCGGTCATGTGGCCGAACCCGAAGAGAGGGGACGGGGTTGCCATACCCGCTCGCGTCGCTAGACGCTTTGAAATTGGCAACAGCAGCAAACAACGAAATCGAAAATTATGAATCAGCCGACATCCTCAATATCCACCGCCATACATCCGGCAAGATCCACTCCGTCAAATTCGACGGAAGGGAAATCCGGATGTCCACCATACGAAACCTTGCTTCGCATTCACGCGTTCACCCTGCCACCAGCAACCTCCCTGCAATCAAAGCGAGGCGAAATCGTCGCGTGGTTCCCTACAGGCCATCGCCTTCGCCTTCTCTTGGTTGATCCAGCGAAACAAGAGATTGCGGAGAATTTTCTTGTCCGTCCAGAACGCGACGCCGATTTAAGCGAATTCTTCAAGGTGCCAGCGATCAACGACACAGGTTATCCAGAGGGGACATGCCCGCTGTAGCGTAATGTCTTGAATTTGGTTAACCGGACGTTTTTGTAGGAGAAGATCAAGAATTTCCTTTTCAGAAAGGCCATCTGCTGTAATCTTGCTACCAAGATGGCACCAGCGTTAATCGCATATTTCCCAGTCGAAGGTTTTCACATGAACGGAATGCTTGTCATTCAGTTTCTTCCTGAATTCCGCGACGATATTTTGCGAAAACTCGCGGAAAATGAGACGGAGTACTCTTCTGTATCTAACGTCGATTGTTGGAAATACTCCTTCACTGCCAGCAAGTATTTGGAACTTACGATGCAGCAAGTTGAAATTGAATATTCACCGGAATCTGTTAGTTGGTTCAGCGCGCAAACATGGAAAGCTACCGAGTGATACCAATGATTTACGTTTTCAAAGATGGGGAGCAAAAGGGACCTTTCGAGGCGGATGTTCTTCAGGCATGCCTGAAGGGCGGAGTTTTTGTCGATTCCGACCTTGCGTGGAAGGAGGGGATGGCTGAATGGATTCCTCTCAGCGAGTTTATCCCCCTGCATATCTCTGGTTCGCCCCCCCAAAATATCACTCCTCCCCCACTTCCGCTGCCTCAACAGGCTGCTAAAGCGGCACTGCCTGAGCTGAGTGGTATCTCGGAGTATTATTCTGTGGGTGAATGCATCGGAACCCCCGGTGGAAGCGGAAGAATGACAGGGAGAAATCTCCATATCATCGACCCGGCCACAAATACGATCATTTGCAGTTTTATTGAAAAAGGAACCTCGCTTGGAGCTTACCTTGCCAAAAAGGTATTAGTCTCATCTGGGGAACACTCATCATTCAACTCGGATGTTTTATGCATAGAGAAGCCATTTGGCACCATTAAGGGGCATCTTTCGTGCAAACTTTACGACAAGAATGAGAAAGTATGCAGTTGGGTTACACAAAAGAACATCTTCAATTCATTGGCCTTACTCAAGCGATATGCAATTCCCGTTATTACGCTGATAGTTGTTACCATTATTTTAATATCGTTCTTGCATCATAAGGCTGTCAACAAGGACTTCGCCTCGGTCGGTAAACTCACGTTTATGGGCGTCGGACTGATTTATGCTTTATACGCTAGATGGCTTTTCACCAGAAGGAAGACATTAGTATTTAATGAAAACCATTCCTTGCTCTGTGAAATCAAGCCGCATAAAGTGCTCTTTTCTTCCCGCTCATTTGACTTAGTGAGCAAAGGGAAAGTTCTTGGCCAATTGTCAAAGCCGGCAAAAGAAGAAGAAGCTAACAAAATCCTCGGCCGCCCAACTGGTACTACACCACTTGGAATCGAGTCTCAAAAGCTGACCTCAAAATACGATGCAGATGCGGTCCAATTGATGCCCTTGGGGGACAAGATTAAGTTTGCCCGCGATGTTATTGCTGCAGCTAACAGGGACACAAAAACCGAAATTGCTTCGATGCCGCCTAGGAAGAAAACAACTTTGCGGGTGATGAGTTTTCCGGAGGCGTTACGATCGGAAGACATGCTTGCAGTGTTTGCATTTACCTACTTCGTGCATATTTCAAATGACTGCGACGACATGTAAGGTTGTGTTAACAAGGAAAAGCGCATTATTCATTTACTGATTTCGCTAATCGATCCACCGAACAACTAATAAAAAATAATAGAATATGAACCTACAACTTCGCAACATTACCGACAACAGCACCGTTCCAATGCAACGCTTTTCCATAACTCAAACAGCATACGGACAAGTCGAAAGCTGCAATTTGAGAAATTATAAAGAAGGCGATCAGTTCATCATTGAGCCCTTCGATATTAAAATTCGTCTCACGGGAAAGACCGAGGTTGACAAACCCGAATTTGCCGTCATTTTGCCCTAAAATTAGGGAGGAAAATACTAATCAATATTCGAATCTAGAAAAATTTTATGAGCGCAGCCATTTGTGGTAGATGCGGCGCACGTTTCGCGCATATGGGTGACTTGCCTCTTTTTTTAAAAGGTTATCGATGTCCTGATTGCGCAAGGCTCGAGTCGTTTAAGGATGCGGAGAATTTAGATGCGGAGAATACTGGACTGTCAGCAACAAATATTACCTGGGATCAGCTAGGCGCGTCCATCATATGGCTCTCCGCATTTATCGGAGCCTATTTCCTATACAAAGCAACGGACACTTTTTCATATAAAGAACTTATATTCTCAGCCGGAACTCTTATTATTGCGTTCATCGTTTCTCAAATTGCAGCAAGACTCGTTGGAATGCTTGGAAAGGCCATATTTTATATTTCGCTTGCGGCTTTTCTTGTTTTTATTGTCGCAATGCTAATAAAATATTTCTTTGTTTAAATATTGGAGTCTAAAGATGCTGCGCTTCAGCCGCTAAGTCTGATGGGTCTTTATCCAGACATAAATGATAAACACCGCGATTCCAATCCAGGTAATGGCGAGGAAGAATCCCATCGGTCTCTTGTGTCCACAGTTGGGACATACTTGACCGCTCTTCGGAAGGTTGAGGCCGCAGTTTGAACATATTTTTGCCATAATTTTATTATTTTTCTTCAGTCCAAATTATTTTTTGTCGGAAAGCACGAAAACGACAAGCTTTTTCTTGCTTTATTTTCGCTTTTTATCGCGATAGAATGCGGCCCATTTTTAAATCCAGATAATGTGCATCGTTTTATATCGCATGATTGTGAAGGACACAAAGAGTAAGCGCTAATCCAATGAGGCATGGCCGGATTTCGATAAACTGAAAGTCGGTCGCACTACGCCAGCAGATGGAGTTTCTGTTGTGAGCAAAGACGAGGGAACGCAGAAGGTCCGTTTTTCATCTGAGACAACCACAATAAACGAGTCCTTAATTTCGACGACGCGTAGAGCGGTTCCTTTTTTTAGACCATAAAGACCGTCCTCAATTTCGACGGTGTAGCGACTCATAAGCCAGCAACGGCTTCCAACTGTCCCTGCGAACACTGGTGATGGAGAGGAGTTCAGGAGATTCTTTAAATTCTCTGGGATAAACGAACTTGGGTAAGTGGCAGGGGCTCTGATATATTGAGAGGGCAAGGCCGCTTTGCTAGGGACAGTTTTAGGAGTTGTCGGATCCACTTGAGCAGACGGAACGCCATCCGCAGTGAGCCCGAGGAGAAATTTACGTTCACGGAGGTAGTTCGATTCCATAGATTCGCGCAACTGCTTAATCTCTTCTTCGACTGTCGCCTGTCTTGCGAGCATCTGTTGCATTGTTGGATCCTCTCGCGGATTCCTGTTCACTTTTTTAAGATCTGCTAGAAGCACATTCTTCCCCTCTTCAATCCGTTGAAGTTTGGCCCGAGCATTCTGGAACTTCTCATAAACTGCCGGAGTTCTCTCGACGGCATAGGCTTCAACATCAGGTGGCAGGGGGGCCCCAACGCGGGGGCGATTACACCCCGCAAGAATTGCCATGACGCTCAAAAGCAAGAACGGGCAGAATCTTCGAAAAGTCACTTGTTCAAAATCTCTTTGAGACATGCCTCTCGCCTGTTTTGATCAATGCGGACTTGAGTCGAGTCTGGGCCTGGTAGTGAACTGGATGCCACTGCCTGCACGGCAGTTGTGTAGCTGCCAATTTTCTCGGTTTCTACGCGAATCGCCTCGTAGCTTGAACTGAGGGCTGAAATATCAACAACGTCGCGGGCAGTTTGAACCCGAATCTTGAGCGCCGCGATTTCGCGCTTGCGGTCATCGAGCTGGGGCAACATGAGCGGGATTGCAGCCTCTGCTTTTTGAAGGGCTGGCAGAATCTCGCGGTTGGCCTTGGCGAGAGAGTCGAGGCGTAGAAGTTCGTCTTCCATTTCGGTTTTTTTCCAAGAGCGATTGCGGAACGTCGTTGGCCAGCCTCCAACTGCCTCGGTCTCTTTGTAGGCGACCGTGAATGCTTTTGTATCGTTCTCCTGCAACTCCAAGGCTTCCCGCGTATTGGATATGCGGTGCTGAATTTCGACAAGTTTTGCACGAAGGCGAATCCCCTCGCCGACGCACCGTTGCTCCAAATTGTCAAGATGACCGGAAGCCCAGAGCATATATCCGGCTGGATCTTTTCCGATCCGCTGTGGCGTCCAGTCGGTGATTGACTCGTAGGTGGCGGCGAGACGGCCTTGGATGGGCTTGCTGATGAAATAAATTCCAACGCCTGCAAGAACCAGAATCACGAGGACAACCGCGAGACAGTTGGCGGAAGTGGTTTTAGGAGATTTCATTGGGAAAAAAGTGGTTCGCTGGTTCAGCTTATACAGAGGAATGCGTCATCATTCAAGGCTGGTTATCGCTGAGCTCTGCGGTAGTGGCAGGCGAGCGAAGAGGGATGTGATTGGAGGTGAGGCACGAACGGAATGAGCATTCCGCTTTGCTGGCCGGATCTGGCGAAAACCTTGAACCCCTTGGGCGGGAGTCTCTGAGGATTTGAGGCACGAGAAACGCAAGAGTCTCCCGCAAGGTTTGAGGGAGGCGGTGGGAATCGAAAAACCTGCTGTATGGGCTTGAAAAATCCGACAAGGATTCAGCCATCGTGCCCGACCGGAGCCTGTAGAAGGGCGGCAGGGTCCGAGAATGGGCAACGCTCGGCTCGTCGGAGCATTCCCACAGCCCCGATCGCGACGGCTTCGGGCGGATGCAGGAGATAAGAGCGGTTCGCGCCGCGTGCGCGCGGCGGAGATTTTCGGATTCGAGCAGAGGTGGCGAAGGCGGTATGAAACCGTCAATCCGGCTGCGTCAAAACATAGACGTGACCGGGCTGAAATCCGGCGAGGCGGCGCAGGATTTCCGGCGCGAAGGGGAACACATGAACCATCCGGTTGGATTTGGCGCGCAGGACGACAATGGCAAAAGAAAGCGTCCGGGTTTGGTTCTGCTGCGGAAGCCGTTTATCCACGGTCAGGAACACGTCAAATTTTCCAGAGTCGGCGATGAGGCGGAGGAGCTTGCCGTTGCTGATGCTGGCCCAACCTGCTTGCGGAACAGTTTTGACGGTGTGGCCGGGAAGTTCCCGCGCCAAATCTTTCGGCAAACACTCGTCGAGCAGGAGGCGCATTCAGGCGGCAGCGAGCAGACTTTCGCTGGCTTGTTCGAGAAAGCCGACGGCCAGTTTGCGCGAAACCGTGGGATACTGTTCCAGAAACTCGTCGAGCGTCTCGCCGCCCTCAATGTAATCCAGCAACGCCCGCACGGGAACGCGCGTGCCGACAAAGCACGGTTCGCCACTCATGATTTCCGGGTCGGCTATCACAATGGGCTTCTTCGTCATGCCGCAATTAAACCCACCTTTGCCCGAATGACAACCCCTCAATTCCAGCCATGCGGCTTCCTCTTGTCAAAGCCCTGCGGCGTTCTCCGCGTTTGAGTCGCATCGGATTTCCCGGCAGGTCAGGATGTCTGAGGTTGGAGGGAATGGGCAGGAATGGATTATCCCCGGACTCCGTCCGGCGCTCTGCGGGTTTGGCTCCGCTGTCGCTCCGCGTTTTGGCTGGCGCTTGCGCGCGGGCAGTCGAACGGCGTTCTCATCCATTCGGATGTCATTGGTTTCCGCTTTGCGGAAAATCTGGGCAGGAATGGATTCGAACCATTGAAGGCGTAAGCCAGCGGATTTACAGTCCGCCCTTTTACGATAGAAGAGCTTGACATTTACTACTTTCTTACTAAAACAAGAAAACATGAAGGCTCAAAAGCGTAAAAAATCAATGGTCGCGGATCTCCCCTGTGGCGTGGGGGTCGGCAAGGTCAAAATCGGTGGCATGGAATATTTCAGGGTTCGTCTCGGGAAGAAATTCACAGGCGGGGAAATTCAGGTCAAGCATTTCAAGGAACTGGCTGATGCCCGATCATACATTTTCGGGGATGCCCAAAAGGAAACCTCCTGCGTTCCGGTGGTCGCCCTCAAAGCTGAGGCCGGAAACTCGGCGTTCAATTTGTCGGCAGGGCAGATTGCAGAGGCCGCGTCTGCATTCAAGAAATTGACCGGCGCGAGGCTGGCGATGACGGAAGCGATTGCCTACGCAATCAAGCATCTGCGTCCGCCTGGGGGTTCCCTGACGTTGCAAGAGGCCACTGAGAAAATCCTGAAATTCAAGGAAACCGATGGGGCTTCGGAAAAACACCTCAAGGGGATGAAGTCGATTTTCAAGCGGGTTGCCGAGGATCTGGGAAAAGAGAAGCTGGCGAGTTTCAAGCGGGAAAACCTCGAAGAATGGCTGTCGGATCAGGATGACGTCTCCCCGTCCACCAAGGCCAGCTATGCGCGGCATATTCACATTCTGTTCTCGGAAGGGATTGAACGCGGCTGGTGTGCCAGCAATCCAGCAACCGCCCTCCAGCGGAATTCCAAATCTGATGGGGATGTCACGGTCTGGACCTGCGAGCAAATGAAAGCCTTCCTCCGCGCGATCAAAACCCATGAGCCTGCGCTTTTGGTCGGGGTGGCAATCAAGGCGTTCGCCGGACTTCGGACCTCTGAACTCCTTCGGCTGGAGTGGGAGCAGGTTTCGGACGCGAAGATTCAAATCCTGTCCAAAAACGCGAAAACCAGAAGAACCAGAGGAATTCCAATTCAACCCTGCTTGGCTGCGTGGCTGAAAAAGAAATCCGGCACGGGCTCCGTGGTGGGCATGTCAGAGAGCGGTTGGCATGACGCAATCCAGCGGGCCTGCGTGGCCGGAGAAATCATCATGCCTGCAAATGTGCTGCGGCATTCCTTCGGGACATACCGCTACTACGGCACAAAAAGCGAAAATGAAACGGCGTATGAAATGGGCAATTCCCCTGCGGTCATTCTCGCGCACTACAGGGCCGCTGCGGTGTCCGACAAGGATGTTGCGGGCTGGTGGAAGATCACGCCAAAAACTCTGAATCAAAAAAATCGCAAAACTCCCCCGACCATGTAAACAGGGGGCATGGCATCCCCGCGTTCCGCCGTCACAAAAAAGAAAAAGGGCAAATCGGCAACTGTGAAATCAGCCAAGCCGCGAGCAAAATCCAAAAAACCGGCAAAAGCTCAGCCAGTGAAACGGCGGGCAAAAACTTCCCCTCGGAAGAAAACTCCCGCCAGCAAAGCGAAAAGCGCGAAATCTCCCAAGAAGCCAGCCGCCGAGAAATCAAAGAGTCCGCCAAAGAAACTACTGCTTGGGGACCCTCCAAAAATACTTCCCACTCCAGCGCCAGCTCCTCCAAAACCGCTCGGCTCATATTCCTTCTACGAGTTCGCACAGAAAAAATTGCAGGATGATCAACTGCAAGCCGCGTCCAAGATTGATACATTTCTGCAATCGCAGGCTCGCTGTCTGGTCGTTCAGGGATTTGCGGGAACGGGCAAGACGTTTTTGCTTGGCCTCTTAAATGACTACCTGAAGCGGATGCATCGCGAGCGCAGGCTCATGGCACCGACCGGAAGAGCAGCCCGCATGATCAGGGACCGCACAAACTCGCCTGCATCGACCATTCACAGTGCGATTTATAAATTCAGTACGATCACACGAAGAAAAAAAGGTATCCTCTTCACGCTGAACTTTTCCTTGTCCCTTCTTGTTGAAGAACACCACGAACTGATTGCAATCGTGGATGAGGCATCACTTGTCAGCGATACCGCGAGCGTTAGCACAACGACGTTTTTTGCCTTCGGGGGAAGAACCGGAACAGGGAAACTTCTTACGGATCTGATTGCGTTCCTGAAATTGAAGGACCCCACATACAAAACAAAACTCATCCTAATCGGCGATCCTTGCCAGCTTCCGCCTGTAACGGATAAATCCTCCTTTGCACTCGATGCGGAGTATTTGCGAGATACTCACAAAATTAGCGCAGATACGATTGTTCTTAACACAGTTGTAAGGCAATCTGCAACCAGTGGAGTTTTGCGTGCGGCAACTGCCGTTCGCGCTTCTATAACTGACGAGGCCTCCAACTTCATGACAATCAAAGAAGATGGTCTTGAAGTCAAATCTGCAACGAGGGCGGAAATAATCGGAATGGCGGCCTCGAAAGTGGATGTCGTTCCGGCAGCATTCACTGTAATAACTCATGGAAATGAGGATGCCTTAGATTATAACCACCAGATCCGGCTTTCTGTCGGAAGGGAAGACCTGACAATAGGTGACCGTTTAGCTATCTGCGCCAACAATCAACTCTTTAGCCTTTTGAATGGGACCTTCGTGAGAGTTGTAGGCATGGCAGCCGATTCAGAGAGGTTCATAGAAAGTGGAATAGAGTTAATTTTTCGCGATATTGATATTAAAGCAGAGGAGCCAACTCCCGATGGGGGAAAGCCGATCCAAACCATTAAACTGCTGGTCAGCGCTCTCGATACCCCTGAGCCCGATATTTCCAAACAAATGCAGAATGCACTTTACTCATTCTGCAACAAAAGATTTGCCAGTTTAACAGCAGCTCAAAAAGCTGCCTCGCTGGGCCTTAAAATGGATCTGTATTTTAATGCGGTCCGCGCGAAATATGGATATGCAGTTACCTGTCACAAAGCTCAGGGCGGAGAATGGCCGGAGGTTGCCATATATTTTGGGAAGCGAAAGGATATTCAGTCCCAAGAATTTCGGAAGTGGGCATATACTGCCCTAACAAGGGCTAAAAAGGCAGTTTACTTAGAAGATGCACCTGAGTTCCATCCTTTGACCCGACTAAAGCTGCCTGTAGCGAATGGGAAAGTCCCTCCAGATGTAAGGATGAAAGCGCGATTAGTTGACAAATATGGAATGCATCCCCATACCGAGTTTCTATCCCGTATTCTTACAGATATTTTGACTCCACATGGGATCTACTTAGCCGCCAAAGAGACTCCGACTTTACAACAGTGTTTGCGACTTAAGTTTACAAGTGCTAGCAAGACGAGTGGCAGCAAGTTCACCATTATTGATTTCTACTATAAGGGGCAAGGGAATGAGGCGACTTTCGAAAGGTCGCATGCTCCAGGGATTCAGGGATCGGACGCAGCCCTTGCGATCCTGATCCAAGATGAGCTGGCAAAAAAGTTGCTGCCATGAAAGCAGGTGCCGCTACGCTGGCACCATGAAGAGCAGATGAATTATAGGCTTCACCAAGATCAATTCCAGAGAAGACTGTAAGAATATCACCATTTTCTTGGTTTGTCAATGCAGAAAAATCAGCGTGTCGTGTAAAGTGCTCATGTTCAGCATGCTGCCACAGTGCTTTTTTTTGGCAAAATCGGTTGAAATTGGCGGGGCGTGAGTTTTGGTCTCGGCTTCGGGAATTTTTCCGAGCGTGCGAGATTTTGAAAAAAACAAGGGCGAGATTGCCTGCGTTCGGTCAGGAAATGTTGCCAGGGAACTGGGCCGCATAAATCTTCTCGATGCGGAGTTTTTTATTTTCCGTAACACAGATTTCACCGGACTCCATATTGATCTGAGTGACCTTAGCAAATGCCCACTCTGGCCGAATTCCTCCTTTGCTGGTGCGCTTGATTAGCACCGGCTTATTGCTGCTCTTGGCGGCAATAAGGAGGGCAATGATTTCGAGCTTCTCGTCTGAGGTTTGATTTTTCATAACAAATTTATGTTTTGACGAGTGTGGCGTCAGCCACGATCTGAGGCACTTTTGCCTAAAACAAAAAAATGTATGAAAAAACAAAATATATTAGCTACCGAATCAAGCGACCAAACCAAAAGAGCGTTCAAAAAAGATCCTCCTGCCAGATGCTTTTCAATATGGGTATTTGACAAATATCTTGAGTTGCCGAAAGAGTATATCGCTCGCGAGATCCGGCCAGGAACTTTCGAGGTTACCGGAGGAACGCGCCCTTACAGAACATCTGAAAAGAGCTGCGATTGTCGTTCAACCAAAAATCCATGCAAGCATCGGACAGCATTGATAATAGAAATTCACGGGGTGCTCTATGGACGATAACATTTCTCTTCCTCCAGTGCCTACTGTGCTGAGTTGCGCTATCTTGCCGTCAAAGACAGCTAAGGCATATCCTATCTACTACGATCACAATAAACGCATTTACCATCGTGAGGACGATCACGGAAACTGGATTCAAATTGCAGAGAACTCAGTTAAGCGGCATTTGTGGGTCAAATACCATGTCGCTAATAAAGCGTGCCCCAAAGTGATCGATGGCATTCAAAGTTCAAATACAATAGCATATGCTGGACCATTGGCCGGATACAAAAAGGGAATTTACAGCTTTGCGGGTGAAAAGGTGCTCGTAACAATCTCTCCAGTGTTTATTACCCCAGCAAGGGGCAAATGGGACACAGTAGATGCAATCTTGAAGGGGCTTTTGCAGGATCCAAACCACGATCAACTTTTATATTTGAAGTGCTGGCTTAAAGTGGGTTTAGAATCCTTATACAGTGGGATACTTCGGCCAGGTCAGGCATTAGCAATTGTGGGTCCTAAAGACTGCGGCAAGTCTTTCCTTCAAAATATCCTCACTCAACTGTTTGGCGGGAGATCCGGAATCCCATACCAATACATGACAGGTCAAACCCAATTTAATCATGATCTATTCAAGGCCGAACATCTAATGATTGAGGATAACGATCCGCGAACCGATATTAAAAGTCGGCGCGCATTGGGTAGTGCTATCAAAGTCTTCACGGTAAATGAAGATCAGAGATGCCATGCCAAGGGCCGTGACGGCGTTGTTCTCAGACCATTCTGGCGACTATCGATCACGGTGAACGATGAGCCGGAGAATCTGCTGCTATTGCCTCCTTTAGATGACTCATTGGCGGATAAAATGCTGATTTTAAGAGCAAAGAGATTTCCTTTACCGATGCCAACGGTGACGAATGATCAGAGGACGGCATTGCAGAACCAGATTAAGAAAGAGCTGCCATGCTTTGTATGGCATCTTTTCAATGAGGTTATCATGCCTAAGGATCTGGAATCGCAGCGGTTCGGAATAACTCATTTTCATCATCCTTCTCTTGTTGCTCAATTGTGGGACATGGACCCCGAAATGCGATTTCTTCGAATGATTGAGCAATTTCTTGGCGAGCTGCCACTCTGGGAAGGAACCTCAGAGGAATTGAACTCCCTACTGGTTAAGTTCGGAGATACTTATGAAGTTCGTAAAGTGCTATCATTTCCTAATGCCTGCGGAACTTTTCTTGGTCGCCTTGGGAAAAAATATCCTGATCGCTTTCAGCCTCTTCCAGGTCGAGCTGACGGCAAGCGTCACTGGAAGATTGTGAATGAATCATCTATCGCCACAATAGCCGCCCCCACAAACCACCCTACCACCACTAATGACACTTATACATGTGATGATGTAGTGTCAGTAATAGAGAAAGATGGTGGTATGGTGGTTGAAATCTCGGAAGAGCAATATCTGAAACTGAAAAGCCTGATTCCAAGTGATAGCAAAATGCTTGTCAGTGTTCTTGTTCAAAAGGCTGCTGAATTTGGATACGATGAGCAACTTGTTCGCTACTGGGCTGCAAACTATGCTTATGTCTCATACGCGGGGCCAGATTATGCGGTCAGTGAGGACTACTTACCGTTTTAATCTTAGAAATGTTAAGTTAGCTCTTGACATTCTGCGACAATACTATTAGTATGGTTTATGACTCCCCAGCAGATTGCTTTTGAAAGATTAGCTGAACTTGGATGCGATACTCTCCCCAAGGTAATCAGAGAAAGCATTGCTTCTGCATTTGCCGCCACTGCTGAATCCAATTTCAGAAAGCTGGCGCGAAGACACATCACAAGTCCAAAAGTTGCACGGCACTTTTTGGATTTTCTGAAACAAAAAAATGAGGGGGTTAACGATTATCTCGACTTGCCCCTGCAAGGCGAGTCAATCGGCATAGCTGGCACTAACCCCCCTCATTAGAACTCCTTTTATGAACCAAACCAATCAACTTCGGATCAGATTATCAAAAGGTCTGGCATCAAGGTTGGCTTCTCTCCCTCCTCGCTCCCGTTCCCGTGCTGTCTCTTTTCTTCTGGCGTCGGTTCAAGAGGGGCTTGATCTTGCTGAACTTTTACAGGCACGCCGCGAACTGATTTCCCTCGGTGTGCTCATCAACCAATCCCTGCGTTTGTCGTGGGGGCAAACAACCGATGGTGTGGCGCTGCATGCCCTCCTTCATAAACTGCAAAGAATTCTCGCATGAAAATCGTCGTCGTCATCAAGCCCGCCCGTGGTCGGGCATACAATTTGCTCCGCCACTGCTATCTTTCTCAAGGGCGGCAACCAAATGAAGTGGAATCAATCTCTGGGGCCGAGGATCGGGTTTATGGGCTCGTCAATGGGTTGGCGGAAGGTGGCCTTGTGCGGAATGCAGGCACCGATGCGCATACCCTGATTGCGGATCTCCCCCAGAATCGCGCACAGGTCCGGCATGTGGTTATTTCGGCCGAGGAGACAGCCGACCCAGAGGGCCGCCATTGCGCATACGAGGCTCTTGCTGACCTCGCTGAACAGTTTGCGAAGAAGTATGCCTCCGGCACCCCTTATGTCGGCGTGATCCATCAGGACCGGCTTCATCCACACCTGCATCTGATTTTCAAAAACTGTGACGAGGAAAACGAAGCCTCCCTCGTCTGGAACCGTGACCAGCTCAAAGAAATGCAGAGCATGGAATGGGTCTCGGAAGCCACAAAAGAACAATTTTCTATTCAATCTGGCCGGTCATGTGGCCGGACCCAGAGAGAAGGAACGGGCATGCCATACCCGCTCGCGTCGCTAGACGCTTTGAAATTGGCAACAGCAGCAATCAACGAAATCGAAAATTATGAATCAGCCGACGTCCTCAATATCCACCGCTCTACACCCGACAAGATCCATTCCGTCAAATTCGACGGAAGGGAAATCCGGATGTCCACCATGCGAAACCTTTCTTCGTATTCACGCCTTCACTCTGCCACCGGCAACCTCCCTGCAATCAAAGTCAGGAGAAATCGTCGCGTGGTTCCCTACCGGCCATCGCCTTCGCCTTCTCTTGGTTGATCCAGAGAAGCAGGCAATAGCAGAAAATCTCCTCCTCCGTCCCGAAAAGGATATGGATCTGACACCCTTGTTCAAGGTGCCTGCGGTCAACGACACGGGGTATCCTGAGGGAGTTTGTCCGCTTTAATCAATGCACTCGGCCAGCAGGCTCTGTGCCTGAGCGGTGGAATGTCAAATTGGTGTTCATCGAAAGTCCAGACAGGCCAGCGATTAACTGGACGAGTTTGTTCGGCTTCTTGTTTTAGTGTCTCTGAGTGATAGCAACAAGCAGACTGGCAGCACGACAATAGCCCACGTGAGAATGATCATTAGGGGCAATCCTATACATTTATTCGTAGAGAAGTCAATTGCCGGTTGAAGAGATTGCATAATCCAAATTCCTGGAAGATTAAGAACGAATGCCGACAGTGTGCAAAAGTAAAATATCGCATTCCAAGGCATGCCCATTGCGGGAAGTGAGCCAAGAGCAATGCCCGTGACTGATATTGCCGGATGTGTCAACGATAAGAAAAACCATTTCTTGCGTCTATTCATAAAGGCAATGCGATAATATCAGGTGGGGCCTATATTGTATATTCATTCAGGCAATTTCCTCCATTACGTTTTACTCGAAAAGCGTCACCAATAGGTCATGGTTGCCTTTACTTGTGGCAACTGCAAGAATTCGAGCCGGTTTGTAGAAGAGGGCATAATCACTTTCCCCAAGGTTAATGCCTACTTTTGCAAGATAAGGCTTCCAGTCAACCTTTTCCTCTGCCTCAGCCCCGAGGATGCCAGGAGGCACCGCCCCATACAGAACTATCGTTGCACCAGATGGGCAAGCTGGCAGTGGAAATGGACGTCGGTAATTAGGACCATCGGAATACGCCGCGACAGCAGCGCATACAATCGTTACGAAGATTGTGACGTAGTCAATCAGGCGCATATTCTGTTTGCCGAACGGCTGGAAATGAGCGACACCTTGCGTGGCATACCTATGCATACCGGCAGACCTAATGATGTTTGCTCCAGTGATTGTTAGGGGAATACCTCATGAATATATGGAAATGTTCTGTAGAGTTCCCTTGAAAATAAATATACAATGACAATATTTATTGCGATTGCTATCCAGTACATTATCGGACGGCCAGCGATTAGCTGCACGAGCCCGTTAGCTATTTTGTTTTTATTCACCTATGGTATGGAGAGGAAGTTTAGTAATAACAGAATGATGCATAAATATCCCAAGTATTTATTGTCTCGATCTTTTTTAGATTGCCTCATTGCGGAAATTGAAAAGCCTATGCAAATACCTTTTAATATGCACGGAATCAGGGCATCAGGAATCAATCTCCACTCAGGCTTATTATGTGTGTAAGGCGTCATAAAAAACCAGAGGACATTGAGAAGCAGAAAACCCAGTGCGATATATCCATCGTGGTCGCCGCTTGTCAGTTTGGTCATCGCTAGTCTCACTGGTAGTGGCATCGGCATATTTTTCTGAGCTAACGTCCGCGATGACGGATCACCACTTGCTTCTGGCGTGGCTCCTGCCCGCGAAGCGGAAGCAGGAGACATGCCAGAAGTGCCGAAGGCATGGTGATTCGGTCCATCGCCCTGTTCGCACATTTTCTTTCGTGGTCCGATGTCGCGTGGAATGTCGCTTGCGGTCTTTCCGGTCTCGGCAAGGTCGATGGCAGCTTCATCTTTCTGGAATGTCTCCTTTTCGGGCGACGGTGGCAAGTGCGAGATTGGGGAAACCGGATATCATATCAGGCCGAGGCTCTGGAATATTCCTGCTGTGCCAGATGATAGTGGCGTCTTTAGTCTGATATCCATCGTGAAATCCAAGTGGGCAGAAATAGGATCAACGTCGTGTTAATCAGTGCGGCGATAACGAACAATATTGTTCCGGGCAACATGGAATCGAATGCATGTGGGAAAACTAAATTATAAGCGGGGATCAGAATGGCACTCCATGGCAGGGTGACAACCACTGCAAGCAGACTGCTTAAAGCGTCTTCCTTATCGGTATAAATCACAACGAGCGAGAATACGAAAATACCTACATAAATAATGGCCGGAATGAGACTCCAGCGGACTAGATTTCTTTTTGTGCGGGTCATCGTATAAAAGACAGGCATTTATTGTCGCGAACGTCCCCAGTGACCTATCCCTGCTTGCTTTCGGCATTCCTCCTGCCCGCGAAGCGGAATCAGCAGGAGGTATGCCGAAAGTCCCGAAGGGATAGGGATTAGGTCGACTGGCCTGTTCGGCCATTTTGTGGTAGTATCATCCATACCGATTGTGATCTCGCTGCCAGCGGTCTTCAGCGCGTCGCAACGCTTCGAGAATGTCAGTCGTATGCACCAATTCAAGTTTTATGAGCCTGATCACAATGCGCTGCTCCCCCAAAGCCATCTGTATCAGGCGAGCGCATTGATCGGCTACGCTTTGTTCTTCAATTTCCGACAGCGGGCGACGGAGCAAGTCCGACTCAATAGCCATAATACAAGCAGCAACTTTCGGAGATCTTTGCATTCTGGTTGGTGGTTGCGTCTTAAAAAAGCAACTCGCTTGATCAGATGTCTTCGTTGCACCAGAATTTCCTGGGGCAGGCTTAGCTGCCCCGAAAACCTGCTGAAATAGATCTGATGCATCGATTCCCACTCCTGAGTTGGGAGAGCGCCCTTTCGGCTGCGAGAACACAAGAGAGTCTTTGTATCGACGCAAACAGTGTGACAGCCAGCGATCATACCTGAAAACCGCAATGCCGAGGCTACCAAAGTAAATGAGGAGGATGAACGCCGTTATTGGAATAACTCCGAGGAGAAGAGCGGGAGCCACTATAATGCCACCTCCAATAAGGCAAACAAAAAAGGCTATGTAGAGCACACGGACCCATTTAGGTCTGCGACGAAACCGCTCTGCGGAAGCTTGTTCCTCCGGAGACGGATGATACCGCATTAAATCTTTGCGAAAATCACGACGAAAATGCGCTTTTCCAAGGGTAGCAATCTTTTCGCCCAAGGTCGCTTCTTCGCGTGGCGTCAGATGCGGAGGGCTCCAGCTAAGATATTTGTATTGGATCGGAACGAACATAAATAATTAGAATGCAAAAGCGTTAAGGGCAGCTCTCAGCGTGTCTTTCAAGAGGGCTTTCGCCGGAAATATATTTTTTTGCCGAACGTATTGTAGAGTGATGTGTGGATTTATTGTGAAAAGATGATGTCATGCTATTTCTGAAGCCGCAGACCATAGAAAAATATATAACACGATATATTTAAGTTAGATACGCCAGTTTCAAGCTGACTTATTGCATGGCATTGCAGGGTCTGGCGTGGAAACGGAAGTTCAAGAACTCTGACTTGGTTGTGGGTCCTTGGATTCATCAAGCGGTGCTGGGCGCGGACGAAATACTTCCAGATGCGGCGGGATAAGGCAAGAATTTCAGGCCATCAAACGCGGACGAGCCGTGCCGTGTGAGCGCAGCGAGTATCTCAGGCGAGCAAAGCGGGATGTGATTGGAGGTGAGGCACGAACGGAATGAACATGCCGATTTGCTGGCCGATCTGGCGAAAACATTGGAACCGCAGGGCGGGAGTCTCTGAGGATTTGAGGCACGAGAACCGCAAGAGTCTCACGCAATGTTTGAGGGAGGTGGTGGGAATCGAAAAACCTGCTGTATGGGCTTTGAAAAAGCCGACATGGGAATTCAGCCATCGTGCCCGCCCGAAGCCTGTAGCAGGGCGGCAGGGTCCGAGAATGGGCCACACGGCAGCTCGTCGGAGGAACCTGTGAATTTCTGACCGGCATTCCGGTTCAAGTGGCATTTGCCTGAAAACAAAAAAATGTCATGAAGAATTCCCATCTCAATTCGAGGGCGAGCGGTGCCGCTTTCAAATTGGGATTTTCGACCGCTGAGGCCATCGGGGTCATCGGGAGCCAGAAACTTTTCCGGCGTGCCCTCCATGCGGGTTGGATCTGCGCCCATGTGTCCACGGGGGCCGGTGGGGTGTGTCTGTATTCTTGGGAGTCCATCGAGGCACTGTGGGCGCGTCTGGGTCGGGAAACGCCTCCGCTGCTGCCCTGCGAAGCCAAGGCCAAGGGCGGGGCCGCCACCAAGGGAGAATGATTTACCAATTTCTTACTAGAAATATGGCCAATCAACCTGATTCCAGCTCGGTCAACCTCGGTCGGACAAAAAAGGCCCATCCGACCGGAGAGCCTTTATTTATGCGGTTTCCCTCTGTTTTAGAGGGAGTGGGCAGGACTGGATTCGAACCAGTGAAGGCGTAAGCCAGCGGATTTACAGTCCGCCCTTTTACCATAGCAGAAAAAAAGTGTTGACCGTTTGTTGACATATTGCGCGGTTGTGCGTATTGTTTCGC
>JBAXXD010000010.1:0-63035 GCA_037128135.1 Verrucomicrobiia bacterium | reverse complement strand
GCGCTCTTGCTGTGGCAGAGCGGATGCCGGGGGTGACCTGCCGCCATTCATTGCGGTTATGCGCGGATCAGGGAATTTCTCTGCGGCACAGGATTTCTCTGCGGCCTGCGGCCTTGCAATCCCGCGGGGTTTCCTGTTTTTTCGCAGGTTGCACGGGATGATTTTTCGAAACACATATGCGGGAGGGATTCATGGGGGCTGAATTTTCAGACGATCCGCGATTGGGCGGGGAGCGGAGGCCATCGGTTGCGGGGGTTTCGATATTGCTGGCGGCGGCCTGGGCTGCGGCGTTGCTTTGCGGGGGGATGCCGCAGGGGAGCCTCGGCGTGTTTTTGCTGGTCGCGGGCGGGGTGATGATTTTTGTTCCGCCGCGGCGCGGGGTGTCATGGTTGCTCTGGGTCGTTTCTGCCGCACTGGTCGGGTGGTGCGGGCTCGCACTGCTTCCGGCCGGCGTGATGGGGCAGCCGGCTTGGAGGCAAACTTTGGAAGCCTCCGGGCTTTTTCCGTCCCTCCCGCAGATCAGTCTTCTTCCCCGCGCGGGGCTGTTTTGGATGGGGATTCTTGCGGCCTCGCTCGCGGCGGGGCTTTATGTTTTGAGCCAGCCCGTGCGATCCGGGCGGCTGATCGTGATCGGGCTGGGCGCGTGCCTGGCGTGTTCGGTTTATGCGGGGTTGGCGATCTACGCGGCGCGGACCGGATGGAAGGCGCCGTTCGACGGCTCGGGGGTCTTTGGATTTTTTCCCAACAGGAACCACACGGCGACCCTGCTCATCACCGGTTGCCTCACCGGGCTCGGCGCGGTATTTGCGGCGCTTCCCCGGCGGTGGTTCCTTGCCGCAGGGGCGGGGATCGCCGGGATTTGCCTCTCGGCCTGCGCGCTGATTCTCTATTCTCCCTCGCGCGGAGGCGTGATCTTCCTGGCGATCGGCGCGGTCATCTGGGTCGTCGGCCTCGGCCGACGCAGGGTCTCGACCCCGGTCGCTGTCACGGTTGCCGCCATTTTTTTCACCGGGCTCGTTTACCTTTTCGGGACACAGAATCCGGTGCGCGAGCGGCTGTTGGGAATGACGGAGGAGGTACAGAAAAAGCCCGGCGGCCGGGGGGATGTTCCGATGGAATTCCGGTTAAAAATTTACCGGGACACGCTTCCGATGCTGCGGGATTTCCCGCTGACCGGCACTGGGCTTGGGACGTATGAGACGGTTTACCCGTTTTATGCCCGCTTCAGCCTCGCGGGAGCCACGGCGCTGCATCCGGAGAGCGACTGGCTGATGCTTGCTGTCGAGGCCGGGCCGGTGGCGGTCATCCTCGCCCTGCTTCTGGCAGGCCTTGCCGGGCGGGGCGTCATCCGGGAAAGAAACTCCAGCGGATGGCCCGCGCGGTGGGGGTTTCTGAGCGCCGCGCTTGCTGCCGGGCTGCACGGGGTGGTGGATGTCCCGCTCCACCGCGTCGAACTCGGCTGGTGGGTGCTCGTTCTTGCAGCGATCGGCCTGGCTGTGCCGGGAGGGGACCGCGCCACAAGCACCGCCCGGATCCAGCGGATGCTTTTTGTGGTGGCGGGCGCGGGGATTTTGGTTCTGGGATGGAAGCTGGTCGCGGCCGAGTGGTGCGGAGGCGCGGCCCTGCCACCTTTCGAAGCCGCTGCCGCGCGCGACAAAATCATACGCCTTTACAATCAAAAGGAGGTCGAGGCCGCTATGAATTTTGCTTTGGTTGCGACGCAGAGAAACCCGATGGCGACCGGGCTTTATTACCAGAGGGGGGTCCTGCAGCTCCATTTTGAAGAAACCGACAGGCAGGTGGACACGTCCTTCGCGGCGGCCCGCCTCCTCCAGCCCAACCTTGTTGACACGGCATGGGAGCAGGCCGTTGCGTGGCTCCCGGTGGACTCCGACCGCGCTGCCGCGCTCTTCCGCGAAGCCGTGGACACGAGCAGGAAAATCGTTGATCGAAACCGTCCGGACGCCGCGCCCGGCATCATCGACTTCGAGCGGGCGCTCGGTGCGGCGGCCCGGCATCCCAAGGTGCTGGCCCTGCTGGTGCCCCGGCCAGAAGATCCGCCCGCATTTCATTTTGCATGGCTGGCGGTCTCGCCGGACGCCAGCGCGCGCATCCTCGAACTTTCCTCCACCCCCGCCTTTCTTGAGCGGCTCGACCAAGCGCAGACGGCCCGGTTTTTGAACCTCTGGTTTGACCGCGGCGACCGGGCTGCCCTCTTCGCGTTTCTCGATGCGCGCCCCGGCTGGTCGATGCCGGTGCTCCGGGCGCGGGAACTGGCCGCGAAAAAGGATCACCAGGCAGCTGTCGGCCTGCTGTGCGAAAAATTCGCGGTGAACCTCGCTCTCCCCGCGCCCGACGCCTCCGCCCACCCTCCCGCCGGCTCCCCGTTCGCGGAACAGTTTTTCCAGCTCTGGAACAAATCGAACATCGTGGCCGCGCGCAGGATTCTCCAGGAAGCGGTGGCCGCAAAGTCGCGCGATCTCCCCGAGGCCCACCGGTTGCGTGCGGCGGTGGCGGCGCAGGAAGACAACTGGCCGGAAGCTTACAACGAACTCGTCGCCTACCTGCGGGCCTCTCAACTCGCGCCGGAGATCAAGCCTTGAAGCAGCGACCTCAGAACCAGGCTGGGCGCGCCCCCGGGGCTTTTTGCACATGTGGCATCCTGTCCGCACCGCGGTTTTCTGCCGCGCGAACGGCGCCGCTGTCTGCGCGCTCCGGCATTCGTGAAAACCCGCTGATCTTCCTGTGCTTTCTCCTCGTGTCGCTCGTGACCGCCGGGGCCCAAACGTCTTCTCCGGAAACGCTGCCGCCGGACAATCCTTCCCCGGCCACGCCTTCGCAGGAAGCTCCTTCCCCGGAACCGGCTCTGCCCGTGCCGATGACGGTTTCCGACGCGGTGTTCCGTTCCCGCTGGGTGGGTTTGCAGGCCGACCGCAAGCATCTGCGCTCGGCGGCCGGGATGCTTGGGGTGACGCCCGCGTCCGGCCCCCTGTCCGCATTCGAGAATGCCGCCAACGCGCTCCGCGAGGGCCTCAGCATCGGTCCGCTCGAAATCGGCCTCGGCCTCGGCCTGGGCTGGGAATACTCGGACGCCAACTCGAACTACCAGGCCACAACGCCATCCGACGACAGCAGCTTTTTTGCCGCGCCGAGCCTCTCGCTCAAATACAACAGAGAAATCGGCCCCTGGTCGGTCTCTGCCGCCTACGGAGGAGGGATGATGTATTACCAGAACCCCAACTACACGGCCGCCGGCACCGGCAACCAGAGGAATCCGTTTTCCCAGACCCTCGCGCTTGCCATCGCCCACCTTGGAACCCGTCACCTGCTCAACCTGCAGGCCACTGGCTCCTACGGCACCGGCTTGAATGTCGTTGCCGGCGAGAACACCACCACCGTGACCATCGCCGCGACCCTGGATTGGAAATATACGCTCACCCCTTTCACCGACATCGGGGCCAAGGTGTCGTTGAACAACTCGCTCAACAACTTCGGTGGAGGCTCCGGCAGCACGTCGACCACCTCCGGAAATCTCGGCAGCTTCTCCGCCGGATCCTACGCGGACTGGTTTGCCACCGGAAAATGCCGCGTGCGCTTCGACGTGTCGGCCGGGCAGCAAACCCAGGCCCTCTCCCAGCAGTCCGATACTAAACGCAGCTATGCCCAGGTGCTCACCAGTGTGAAATATGATATCACCGAAAAATTCGATATTGATGCCGGGCTTGGCGCGCGCTACGTCGAGGCCCCGCAGACGATCGCCGCGGAATATGTCGGGCTCCTTCCGGTTTACCAGATCAATGTTGCCTACAACCCGACCGAGAAGGTCGGGCTCTTCGGCAGCTTCTCGCTCCTTGGCAACGACATCCGCCCGAACTTCAACCTCGGCGGGTTCTGGCAGCCGCGCGTCAACACCGGCCTCGCTCTCTCGATTTATCAGAACCAGGGGCTCTCCCTCACGGTTTCGCAACAGTCCCAGATCTCGCGCGGGGCGGTCATCACTCTCTCCCAGAAGTTTTTCTCCAAGGCAAATGTCAGCCTCTCGACCGGATGGCAGCAGACCGAGAACCTTTCCCTCACGCAAAACGGAACGTCATCGCAGCAGGCCGGGCAGACGTTCAGCTACGGCTTCGCCACAGTCACGATGAGGTGGGATTTCACCGACTGGGCCTACTGGCAGGGCCAGCTGTATTATGCCACGGGCAACAACAATGCCTCGAGCTACAACTCCGCGTCCGGAGAAAACACCCCGGAGTCCCGGGTCTCGTTGAGTTTCAATTTGACATTTTAGCCCGACCTTCCTATGCAACTCACGCGCTCCATGACAGAATTTTTCCGAACCGTCGCTTTGGCAACCGCCCTGTTGGTCGGTGCCTTTCCGCAGGCCCTTTTCTCCCAGGCGGCTCCGCAGCAGCCCGCCGCCGCCCCGGAGGCTCCGCCCGCCACGCCGGCCCCGCAGCAGACTCCGCAGCAGGCCCCCCGCTCGTCGTCCGCCCCCTCCCGCGACACGGGTGCCACAGGCCAGGTGATCAGCTCCGCGGAGGGCGACTACGTCCTCATGCCCGGTGATCTGGTCGAGCTGAGCATTTTCCGCGAGCCGGATCTCACTTCGCGCTCGATGATCGCCCGCGACGGGACGGTGCAGCTCCCGCTCCTGCGCGAGACCCCGCTCGGGGGGATGACCGTGCGCGACGCCCGGGACATGCTGGCCAAGCTCTACGGGAAGAAATACCTCGTCAACCCGCAGGTTTATCTCAATGTCGTGCAGTTCGCGCAAAGGAAGTTCACGATCATCGGCCAGGTGGCGCGGCCGGGAAGCTACGACCTCCAGGGCGGGCAGACCCTCGATCTGCTCGAGGCCGTCGGCATGGCCGGCGGGTTCACTCGCATCGCGGATCGCAGCCACCTGCTCATCCGCAGGAAATCGGATGCCGGCACCGAAATTATCAAGGCCAATGCCAAGCGCATGGCCGAAGGCAAGGTCGAGACGATCTTCGTCAAGCCCGGCGATGTGATCAGCATCGGGGAGAGCTGGTATTGAAAAAGCGCTCGAAAAAGCACGGCCAACCCGCCCCACAGCAACGGCGATAACAACCCATGAACAAAGCAAACCATCAATTTGAAGACCTCGCCGAAGGCGGCGACTGGTCGTTCGATTGGAGGACGTATTTCCAGGCCGTTCTGGATCATCTCTGGATCGTGATCCTTTGCCTCGTGCTGGGGATCGCCGCCGCCGGCTTCCTTCTCCTCAACCAAGAGGTCCACTACAGCGCGCGCTCGGTGATCTTCCTCGAGCAGGACAAGCAGCGCGTGCTGGGAAAAAATGTCGAGTCGGTCGTGGATACCCAGATCCGCTCGATTGACATGGTGAACACCGTCGTGGAGACGCTCAAGAGCTACCCGTTCGCCCTCCGCGTCGCGACGCGCCTCCAGATCGGAAAGAACGAGATCTTCCTGAAATCCGTCCGTTGGGAGAAGGAAATGCCCGACAAGCAGGCCGCCGGCATGCTCCTGAAAATGGTTTCGTCCACCTACCGCGAGGCCACGCGCCTCATTGATATCGTCGCCACCTCGCGCAGCGGAGAGCTGTCGGTGATCCTTGCCGACGCCTATGCCGCGGAGTATTTGCGCCTGATCCTCGAGCAGAGGACGACTGCCACGCGCTCGGCCGGGCAGTTCCTGGTCGAGGAGGCCGGGCGGCTCGGTGCCAAGATGCGGGTCTCCGAGGAGGCGCTCCAGAGCTTCCGCGAACGCGAGCGGGCCGCCTCGCTGGAGACGATGCTGACCCAGGCTCAATTCCGCGTCAGCACCCTGATCGCGGACAGCCTCGCTGCGGAAAAGCGCCTCAAGGAGCTGGATGACGACCTCAAAATCGTGGAGGAAAAATCTTCCGACGCCGACCTTCTGCTCCAGCTCCCGAGCATCGCCAACCACCCCGCCATCGCCTCCCTCAATACCGCGATCGGGACCCAGAAGGACGAGCTGGATTTTCTGAACCAGCGCTACCTGCCCGATCACCCTCTCTTCGCCACCGCCACCAACCGGCTTCAAGTGCTGATCGAGAGCCGCAAGGAGGCATTGGCATCCACCATCCTCAAGCTCCAGGCGACCCGCGACGAACTGCGCGCCCAGCTCGTCACGCTCACCGCCTCCCGCGCGGAGGCCGAGAAAAACCTCCTCGAGATCACCGGAAAATCCATTGAATACAACGCGATCACCCGCGATCTCCAAACCAGCAAGGCGCTCTACGAGGCGGTCGTCAGCCGCCTCAACGAGGTCGATCTCACGAAGGGGCTCTCGGAGGAATCGATCCGCATCCACGAGACCGCGCTCGGCGCGGCCCCGATCCCAATCCCCTATATCAAGTTTTTCGTCCTGGGAATCCTCGGCGGCCTCGGTTTGGGGGTGGGGCTGTCCATCGGGCTCAGCATCATTGACCCCGCCTTCCGCACGGTCGAACAGGCCGAGAAGGCGACCGGCCTCAAAGTCCTCACGGCCGTCCCGTTGCTCAAGGAGAACAATCCCGGGCTGGTCATCACGTCGGATCGCGCCAGCGTCGTCGCCGAGGCCTTCCGCACCGCCCGCACCTCGCTCGCGCTCACGGGAGAACGGAATCAAAGGAAGGTCTTCCTCTTCACGAGCGCCCTGCCCTCGGAGGGTAAAACATTCTGCAGCGCGAATTTCGCCGTCGCCCTCACCCAGCAGGGATTCCGAACCCTCTACATCGACGCCGACTTGCGCAAACCCAGCGTGTCAAAGCTCGTCTATGGCGAGCACCTCAAGCCGGGCCTCAGCGACATCCTCATCGGCGCCACATCCATTGCGGACGCCGTCCGCAAATCCCCGATCGAAAACCTCACGATCATCACCGCGGGCAGCCGCGCACCCAACCCGTCCGAGATTCTCGCCGAGGATGCGCTCGCCAAAATCCTCCTCGAAGCGCGCGAATCCTACGACCGCATCGTCATTGACAGCGCTCCGCTCATCGCCGTCAGCGACACCCTTCACCTCGTCCGGCTCGCGGATGCCATCTGCCTCGTTATCCGCGCCCAAGCCACACACAGAAAGTCCGTCAAACATGCCATCCGGCTCCTGGATGAACTGGATCGCCCGCCGTCCGGCATCTTTCTCAACATGCTGGACGAGGGAATTTCCTACTACGCCTACTCGGGCCGCGTCTATGGGAAATACGGTGCCCGCGGGGTTTATGGTGACACCCGCGCCGGGATTTCGATCAAGTAGGATTCGGCAATTTTTCAGCAGCCTCAGACATCCTGACCTGCGAGGAAAGCTTGTGAGACGCAGATTTCCGTCTCGAATGGGGCATCCGTTTTCCTCTCCCTTTTTATTTTCTCCGGGCGAGGTCAGGATGTCTGAAGATCCTGAAATTGCGCGTGTCGCAGGATGACGTCTTCGCAGGTGGGATGTTCGGCGGCGGGAAGATCCGCCGGGAATCTGGCCGAGGAGCGCCTCCATTTTGCGAGCCAGTCGGCGGCGAGGAGTTCGTGTTCGTCGCGGACGGCCTGCGGGGTGAGCGCGATGGTGGTCTCGGTTTTGTCGCCTGTGCCGCGGCCGCGGGCGACATGGAATCCGGCGGCCAGCAGGGCGACGCGAGAGGCGGTCGAGCAAGTGTAGGTGAAAAGCCCGACGCTCCTTCCCCGGCAGGCTGCGAAGAGGCGGCGGAACGCGCCGAGCGTCCAGGCTTCGGCATGCGTCTTGCCGGAGAACATGTCGTAAAAAATGAGATCCGGGGCGAGCGGGGCATCGCCGATGGTTCCGGGAAAATCGCCGGGCACGAGCGACCAGGCGAGATCCGGATGCGATTTTGACCGCCACGCGCCGTGCTTCAGAATCGCAGCGGGTGCGCTGTGGCGCAGGTAGCGGAACTGGTCGTTGTTCCGGAAGGCGAGCCGCAGCGAGTCGAGGTCGTTTTCGAAGCTCACGATGTGGAGGCTGCGGGCAGGCCGTTCCTCCTGTTCATAGCAGGCGATCGCAGCCATGGCATTCGCGCCGGCCCCGAGGCCGACATCCCAGATCACCAGCGGTTCGCCGGCCGGTTCGCGGAGGCGTTCGGCGAGCCGGGATTGGCCGATGTAAAGCCGTTCGGCCTCCTCCATCGGCGGGGTGCGCGAGTGCATGATCTCTCCCGAGCGGATGTGCCGGATGCTGGCGAACCCCTCCCGCGCCGTGTGGATCTCGTAGCTTCCGAGCACCTGCCGCCTCGGTTTTTTAGGTGCGGGGACCAGCACCGGATTGTCGAGGTCGTCCTCGTGGAGCGTGGCCCGCTTCTCATGATAGAGCGTGGGAAACGTGTCCGACAAAATGCTCGCGCGGATGTCGCGCATGAGCTGGTGGTAGAAGTGGATGTTGTGCTTGCCGAGGAGCTGCCAGCCGAGGGTCTCGCGGGTTTTTGTGAGGTGGTGGAGGTAGGCGCGCGAGTAGCGCCGACAGGTCGGGCACGAGCAGGCGGGGTCGAGCTTCTCGTCGGAAAATTTGTAAACCCCACGGCGCAGCTGGAGATACCCGCGCGAGGTGAACACCCCGCCGCGCTGCGCGACCTGCGTCGGGATGATGCAGTCGAACATGTCCACGCCGCGATGAACGGCCTCGAGAATGTCGAGCGGCGTGCCGACCCCCATAAGGTAGCGGGGCTTGTCCGCCGGCAGAAGTCCGGCCGTGAACGCGCAGATGTCCTCGCGCTCACCCTTTCCCTCGCCGACCGCCAGGCCGCCGATCGCGAAGCCGTCGAAGGGCATCTCCGCAAGGCCCAGAGCACTTTCGCGGCGGAGCTCCGGAAACAGCGCGCCCTGGGCGATCGCAAACATCGCCTGCGGAGAATCCCCGCGCGCGGCCAGGCTCCGTGCGGCCCAGCGGTGCGTCAGCTCGAGCGCGGCGCGCGCCACCGGCTCGTCGGCAGTGGAGGCCACACAGTGGTCGAGCGCCATCATGATGTCGCCGCCGATTGCCACCTGGGCCTCGATGCTGGACTCCGGGCTGAGCAGGATCGTTCGCCCGTCGGTGTAGCTTTGAAAAACCGCGCCGCTCTCGCCCAGGGAGCGCGAATGCGGCAGAGAAAATATTTGATACCCGCCGGAGTCGGTGAGCACCGAGCGCTTCCAGCTCATGAACTCGTGGATTCCGCCCATGTGGCGGAAAACGTCGAGGCCCGGGCGCAGGAGGAGGTGGTAGGTGTTGGCAAGGAGGATCTGCGACCCGGCGTCTTCGAGCGTCTGCGGAAGCTGCGCCTTCACCGTCGCCTGCGTCCCCACCGGCATGAACAGCGGCGTGAGCACCTCGTTGTGCAGAGTGTGGAAAATTCCAGCCCGCGCCTCGGATCCCCCAGCGCGGGCCTCGATCTGAAAATGCAGGCGGGATGTCATTCGGGATCCGCCACGGGACGGAGCATCCGGGCCGGTTCAAAGAGCGCCACGCGGCCGGCCAGCCAAGACCGTAGATCGCCCGCAGCGGGAGGAAAGAATGTTTTTGTGGCGTCCAAAATGTGACCGGAAAATCCCCTCGATTTTTTTTGACAGGCAATAATTGTTTTTCTTTGGAAAACTTTGCTATATAATACCCGCATGTCCAGCACTGACGACCCCGCGCAGTTTCCGATCGTTTCGCTTTACCAAGGGCTGCGGGCAATTTGGGATACGGAGTTTCCCAAAATCTGCCCGAAGTGCAACCGCGTTTACCATTCCTTCGAGGAGTATTTGGTGGACACGTTCCCTCTTCATCACAGCAGCGGGCTGATGGGATACAAAGTTGGGGATCCTGGCGAGCAGGTGGGGCTTTTTCGCAACTGCATATGTGGCACGACGATCATGGCATTCTGTCACGACCGCAGGGATTTGTCGGAGGCCGGCAACAAGCGCCGCGAATTATTCAACGAACTCATGAACCGTCTTATCGACAACGGGATTTCAGCCCAGGAAGCCCGGGAGAAGCTGCTGAAGGAGCTGCGCAAGGCACCCGACGAGGCGGCGTTCATGAAGGCGATCTCCCTGCCTCCGCAATAAGCCCGCCCGGGCGCGACCGGGCGGTTCCTCTTCCACGCGGATGATTCTTTCCCCGTCCCAAATGATCGAAGCCGAGCAGGCGGCGTTTGCCGGCGGTGCCGATGCCGCCTCGCTCATGGAATCCGCAGGAAAGCAGATGGCGGATTTTGTGCGCCAGAACCACCCGTCGCCAGGACATTGCCTGTCCTATGTCGGCAAGGGGCACAATGGCGGAGACGTCCTGGTCGCCGCCCGCCACCTCGCGGCGGCAGGGTGGGGGATCGGGACGGTCATTCCGGATTCCCATCTTGCGCCGCTCACAGCCTCCCGCCTGAAGATGCTCCCGTCCCCGCACGAGGGGCGCGCCCGGTTTCCGCTCGTGATCCTTGACGGGCTTCTGGGCATCGGCGCCTCAGGTTCCCCGCGCGCGCCGGTCGCTTCAGCCATTCGCGAGATCAACCGCCTCCGCGAAACCCACGCCGCATGGATCCTTGCGGCGGATGTTCCGAGCGGGCTCGACGCGGGTTCGGGGATTCCCGGAGACCCGTGCGTTCGGGCGGATGCCACGGTCACGATGGGCTTTGTGAAATGCGGGCTGGTCGCCGACTCCGCCGTGGACTTTGTCGGGCGGATCGCGGTGGCTGGACTTGATGGGATCAGCCCGCCGGACGGCGCGGATCCCGCGAGCGTTCTGACCTCCGGAATTCTCGCCCCGCTCGTCCCCCTCCGGGCGTTCGACACGCACAAGGGGATGGCCGGCCGCGTGGCCGTGGTGGCGGGTTCAGCCGGATACACCGGGGCCGCGAGGCTCTGCGCGGCGGCCGCAGTGGCTGGCGGCGCGGGGCTCGTCACGCTCTGTGTCAAACCAGACATTTATCCCGTGCTTGCCGCGTCGGTGATTCCGGAGGTCATGGTGCGCCCGGTGGTTTCCTCTGAGGAAATTCTTTCGGAAAGCTGGGATGCCATCGCGATCGGCCCCGGGCTTTCGACCCGGCATGCGGAGGAAATTCTTGGCGTCCTGCGGCGGGCGGAATGCCCCTGCGTGGTGGACGCGGACGCGCTGAATGTGGTGTCGCGGGATCCCGCCGTGCTCGGCCATTGCGCGGGAGCGAGGCTGCTGACCCCGCATCCTGGCGAGATGGAGCGACTCTTCCCGCGCGCGGGGCGAAGCCGTCTTGGCTGGGTGCAGGAATTTGTCGGACGCCATCCGGTGACGCTCCTCCTCAAGGGTGCGCGGACGATCATCGGGGAGCGGGGTTGCCCGCCCGCCTACAATACGACCGGACACCCCGGGATGGCGGGCGGCGGCATGGGCGACGTCCTCACCGGGGTCGCGGCCGCGCTGATCGCGCAGGGAAAAAGCCCGTGCGAAGCCGCCATGATCGGGGCATGGGTGTGCGGGCGCGCGGCCGAAATCGCCGTCGCGAGGGGGGCATCCCAGGAATCCTTGCGCGCCAGCGATGTCTCGTTCTGCCTGGGCGCTGCGTTCCAATCGCTCCGCGCGTTTTCTTTGTGATTCCTTGGAGGGATGGCCTCCGTGCCGTCCGATAATATTTTTGATCGTCATGGTTCGGGCGGAGGGGACAGAATGAACAGGCATATGGATCAGGATGCGTTTTATTTGATCAACCATTTTTGGGCGCGGCCGTGGATGGATGCCGCGATGGCTGTGGCGTCGAGCTGGGATTTCTGGTGGCCGTTTCTTATTGTTGGAGGGCTGGCGGTTCTGGTTTTCGGGGGATTCCGCGCGCGGGCGATGGTTCTTGTCGCCGGGCTGGCCGTGGGGATGACCGATGGGGTTGTGGTGCATTCGCTGAAGGAGATCGTGGGCCGACCGCGACCGCACGAGGTTTTGGTCGGGGCGCGGACGCTGGATCTTGCGAAGGCCAGGCCGAGGATTCTCGCGATCGGAAAACCACTGAAAGAGAAGTATTCGCGGGCCGGGGATCCGCCGGCGCGCGGGAACTCGTTTCCCTCCGGCCATGCCGCGAACAATTTTGCACTGGCGACGGTCGTGGCGGTTTTTTATCGCAGGTGGGGGTGGCTGGCATACTTTCCTGCGGCCCTGGTTTCCTACAGCCGGATCTATGTGGGAGTGCACTGGCCGTCGGACGTTCTGGTCTCGTGCCTGCTGGGGGCGGGGATCGCTCTTCTGGTGACGGCCGGCCTCGGGGCGTCCTGGCGGCGCTGGGGGGCGCGGATGCTGCCCGCGTTGCACGCGGCGCATCCAACGCTCACGGGGCCATGAAAAATAAAATCCTTTTGGTGGTCCTGCTTGTGGCGACCGCGCTGCGCGAAGCGTGGGTGTGGGCGCACGAGGCGGGCCCTGCGGAGTCGTACTTCCGGATGTGTTCGCAGCGTCTGGCGCCGGGATTTTTTGACGGGCCCGCGGGGACGGCGCTGCTCGTGCGTGCATTTGGGGACTCGTTCGGATCCGCGCGTCTGTTCTGGCCGGTGCTTGCGCTGCTTTGCAGTTGGGCCGCGTGGATATTTATCCGTCGGATTTATGAGGCAAACACCGCTGCGCGGGGCGTGCTCCTGCTGAACGCGCTTCCGGTCTTCAATCGTGCGGCGGTCGAGGTCGGCCCGTTGATGCCCGCATTGATTTCCGTCCTCACCGGGCTGATTTTTGCACGGCTGGCATGGAACGGGCGGCGCTGGGCGTGGGTCGGAGCGGGAGTTTTTTTTGCTGCGGGTATTCTGTTCCGCTACGAGGTGGTGCTCATGCCCGCGGGTCTGCTGGCCGCCGCGCTCGCCGTCCGCAGGCATCGGGCGGATATTCCGGGGCTTGCGGTGGTCGTGCTGCTTTGCGGTTTGGCGCTCTGGCCGCCGCTGGCATGGAACGCCTCGCTCGAGTGGGTCCCCATCGCGGGGGGGACGTGGAAATCCGCATGGACATTCCGCGCCGGACCGTTTCTCGCGGGCCTTGCGGAGTTGTGCCGCGCATTTTCGATTCCGGTTCTCCTGATGGTTTTTGTCGGGGCAGGTTTTTTTGTCCGGCGCGCCCGTCTGCGTGCGCGTGCGGGATTTCTTCTGGCGGCCAGCGGTCTTGCGTGGGTGTGGTGCGTTTATCTGCTCTTGCGCGGCGGGGATGCGGTTGCTGCCGCGTGGCTTGGGTTTGTTCCGCCGGCGGCGTTCCTTGCGTCCTCCTCAATCAAATGGCGCCGGGGGCGTGCCGCGTGGGCTGCCGTGATCGTGCTGGCGTTGGGAACGGGCGGGTATTCGCTTGCCGGGGCGCGCGATCCATCCTGGAAGGCGGTCGCGGCGGAACTTCTTGCCGCGGCGCGTGCGCTTCCCGCCGCCGGGCAGGGAGGTTTTTTCATCGCCGAAGATCCCGGCCTCGCGGCGGTGCTCGGATGCCAGATCCGCGCGGACAGCGGATATCCGGCGGTCTTCGTCCCCGAGTCCCCGGACATCTCGAGCCAATTCGCCCTCTGGCCGTCGTATGCGGATTTTGTCGATAGCTCCCGTGTCTCCGACGAGTATTTTACCGAGCAGAAGGGAGAGAATTCCTTCATCGGACGGGACGCCGTCTATATCGGGCACGAGCTTCCGCAGACGATCAAGGGCGCGTTCACGAATGTCTCGCCGCTCAAAAAAATTCCGGGCCCGCACGGCAGGGAACTCATCCTCTACCTCTGCATCGGCTACCAAACCCTGCCGCTATAAAGCTTTCGTGGCCGAAGCCAGCGGGCGGACGAATGCCGCGATCTGTGCGGCGAGATCCGGCGCGTGGGCGAGTTCGGCGATCCGGCGGACGATTGTGCTTCCGACGACGACGGCATCGGCTTGGGCAGCGACATCGCGCACTTGCTCTGGGGTGGAGATTCCAAAGCCGACGGCGACCGGCAGAGAAGTGTGCTTCCGGATTTCCGCCACCTGCGACGAAATGCCCTGCGAAAGATCGCTCTGCTCGCCGGTCACGCCCTCGCGCGAGACATAATAGATAAATCCCTCCGCCGATTTCGCGATCAGCTCCATCCGTTCCGGCGGGGTCGTCGGGGCGATGAGCTGGATCGAGAGGAGCCCCCGCCTGCCGGTTAGCTCCACGTTCCTGGCCGCCTCATCCGGCGGAAGGTCGAGAATCAGGATCCCGTCCGCGCCCGCAGCAGACGCGTCGGCAAGGAATTTTTCATATCCGTAAACGTAGATCGGATTCAGATAGGTGAAGAGAACGATCGGGATCTCCGAGAATTTCCGGATTTCGCGGATGATGTCCAGAACCCCGGCAACCGTTGTGCCCGCCGCGATCGCGCGACCGGCGGCCGCTTGGATGGTTGCGCCGTCGGCGAGGGGATCCGAGAACGGGATGCCCAGCTCCAGGATGTCCACCCCGGCCCCCTCGAGAGCGAGGGCCAGCGGGGCGGTGAGGCCGGGTGCCGGGTCGCCCGCAGTGATGTAGGCGATGAACCCCGGCTGCCTGCCCGCACGCAAATCGAAAAATTTGGAATCAATCCGGTTGGCCATGCCCGTTGATTTACATGCGCGGATGTGCCGGGGCAAGTGCGCAAACCGCCCGCGTCGCAAACGGTCCGACGGGGGAGGAGGCAGCCCGCGCGATCCGGCGCGTCGCGGCTCAGCGGCGGATCTCCTCGCCGATCAGCCGGAGCCCGGCGCGCACGTCGTCGTCGTTCATGGCGAACGAGACGCGCAGGCATTCGTGGCGGTGCTTCCATCTGTCGCCGGACTCGCCGAAAAAAAAGTATTCGCCCGGGACGACGAGCACACCGCGCGTCTTGAGGGCCTCGTAGAGCTCGCGCGAGGAGCGCGTGGAATTTTCGATCCAGATCCACAGGAACATCGCGCCCTCGCTCCGGTGGATGGCGTAGGGGACATCGTCAGGAAAGTGCGCGGCGACGGCCTCGAGGGCAGCAACACGCTTGCGGAGGTAATACGGGCGGATCACCTCGCGGCTCAGGCGCAGGATCTCGCCGCCCGCGATGAGCGGCCCCGCGATCGCCTGGCCGAAATTTCCGTTCGCGAGCCCGGTGACGGCCATCATCGAGGAGATCGCTGCGGCGATGCGGGGAGGGGCCACGACAAATGCGGTGCGGGTTCCGGGCAGGCCGAATTTCGAGAGGCTCATCACATGGATCGTCTGGTCGGTCCAGAGCGGAGTCGCCTCGCCGAAGACGATCCCCGGAAACGGCCAGCCATACGCGTTGTCAATGATGAGAGGGATCCCGCGCCGCTCCGCGATGCCGGCGAGCTGCCCGAGCTCGAGGTCGGAGATCAGGTTGCCGCTTGGATTTGTCGGTCGCGACACGCACATCGCGCCGATATCGGGCCCCGGATCGAGGCGCTCGAAATCGATGTGGTATTTGAAGGCATGCGCACCGGTCCGCTCGATGATCGGACGCAGGGACGCGAACATCCCGGGCTCGAGCGCCTGGTTTGCATACCCGATGTATTCGGGCATCAGGGGGAAAAGGATTTTACCCGGCGACCCATCCGGTCGGCGTCCGCCGAGCAGGTTGAAGAGGAAAAAAAACGCGGTCTGCCCGCCGGGTGTCACCGCGATATTTTCGGGTCCGACCGGCCATCCGTATTCCTTTCGCAGGAGGGCTGCGAGGGACTCGATCACGCCGGGATTTCCGCGGGGGGGATCGTAGATGGCGAGCGTGCGGCGGAGGCTGGCCGGATCGCCGATGATCCCGCCCATGCGCTCCGCCCAGACGGCCTCCATCTCCGGGATGTGCGCGGGATTTCCCCCGCCGAGCATGTACGGCGATTGGCCGGTTGCGGCGAGCGCATGGCCAAGGTCGTCCATCAGATGCTCGATCCCGCTGCCGCCGGCGAGAAGCTGTCCGAGAGCGGAAAATGTCATGAGAGATCTTTCTGGATCGCCACGAGGCGCTCGTAAAGCGGTTGGAGCGCCTCGGGGATGATGCGCGTGCCGCCGATGACGGCGATGAAGTTCGCGTCGCCGGCCCAGCGCGGAACGATATGGATGTGGAGATGGTCGTCCACCCCCGCGCCCGATGCGCTCCCGAGGTTCCAGCCGATGTTGAATCCCTGCGCCCGCACGGCTTTTTCCAAAAGGCGCTGCGCGTGGATCGCGAGATCCCAAAGCTCGAGCACCTCACCCGCGGTGAGATCCGACATGTCGCTCGTCTTCCGGTAGGGTACCGCCATGAGGTGGCCCGCCGAATACGGGTATTTGTTCATGATCAGGAACGCCGACTTCCGCCGGGTGACCACCAAGTGGGCCGCGTCGTCGGCCGATTGCGCGGCCTCAGTGAAAAAATCCCGGCCGGTCCGGTGCTCGGCCTCGTAATACTCGACCCGCCACGGTGCCCAGAGCGATTCGACGTGGCCTTTTGGAAATGATTTCTCCATGAGGCATGATTATGGACATGCGCGGTGCGCATGCGATCCGAAAATCCCGGAAGCGGCGCCCGTCGCACGAAGACAAGGCGCTAAGACGCGGAGGTTGCCCTTTTTTTTCGGCGAGGTATCCTCAATCAGAACCGCATCCATGCCGACCGACTCCAATTTCACGGGTTCGATCCTCGTTGCCCATCCGGTTATGGGGGATCCGAATTTCCGGAGAACGCTGATCTTTGTCTCGCAGCATCACGCAGAGGAAGGGGCCATGGGGTTTGTGCTTAACCGGCCGCTGGGTGAGACGATCGCCGGGGCGTCCGGCCTGCCGGAAATTCCGGTCTACTACGGCGGCCCCGTCCAGCCGGGCAACATCCTCCTCGCGAGCCTCCAATGGCGGGAGAACCCGACGCTGCTCGCCTTCCGCGCGTTTGCGGGGAGGGCCGGGGATGACACGGTCGAAATCGAGTGGCTTCCCGGACTGAGGGCATTTGCCGGCTACTCCGGATGGAGTCCCGGGCAGCTCGAGGGGGAGATCGCGGAAAAAACCTGGCTCGTGGTTCCGCCTTCGCGCGACATCATCGAGATGAGCCGTCCGACGGACATCTGGAAAGCCACCATGCGCGAGTCCGGCCCGATGTTCCACCTGCTCTCGGAGGCCCCGGACGCGCCTTGGAAAAATTGAAAAGCGAAACCGCAGGGGGATTGGCCGCAGATGAGCGGCCTACTGTTTTTTTAGCGCCTCGATCTGCCCGGCAATTTCCTTGTCGGGAACGATCGCGAACGCCTCGCGGAATTTTTTCAGGGCCGCCTCGATTTTGTCGTTGGCGGCGAGCATCTTCGCCTCGTCGCGGAGGGCGCGGAATTTTTCCAGGTCGCCGTTGAGCGATTTTTGGATCCCGGCGAGGGAGGCCGAAGTTTTTGGTCCGATGAGAGCGGCCTCGCGGAGGAGCGGATCGAGGATCGCTTTCGCATCGAAGAGTTCGTGGGCCTTGATCTTCCTGGCGAGGATCGGGAGGTTGTCGCCGAAGGCGGACATCGCGTCGGCAAGCTGGAGCGGAACGCGGATCACGGCCGGCGGAGATCCGGCGCGGAATTGTTTGACCGAGTCGGACATCTGCTGGAGGGAGGAAGCGAGTTCGGGAGGAAGTGACGGAGGGCCCGAAGCCTCGGGGGCTTGCGCCATCGAGGTCTCGAACTGAACCTGAACCGCGTTGATCTGCGCGGTGAGCGCGGCCGCCTTGCCGGTGGCGACCTCCCAGCTCTGGATGAAGAGGTTCGCGGCCGAGTCCTCCTGCGGAACGAGCGCCTTGAGTTTTTTGACCATCTCGGTCGCCTCTTCCAGCGTGGTTTCGTGCGCGTTCAGCTGCCGGAGAAGCTCCCCGCGCCCTTCCTTCCGCACGAGGCTGTCGTAAAGGGATTGAATCCCCGCAAGAACCGGACGAACCGCCGGCTCGGACGCAGCGAGTTCCTTCAGGCCGACAAAATAGTGGTTCGACGCGAGATCAAAAGCCTTGATCGACGGAGCCGACAGGATCTCGGGCTTGAGCAGATCCGCAAGCGCCGCGGCACGGTTCTGGTAATAAACCCCGCGCAAAATCCACTGCCCGTTTTCTTTGACGCTCCCGGCATCATATTTGGCGGCATCGGCCTTCAGCGGGGCAAGCGACTGAGCTAACAGGCGCGCCGCCGATGGAAATTTCTTCGCCGCCGCCGCGAAGTCGTCCAGCGTCTGTTGCAGCGCGGCCCGCTGCTCGGCGGATGCGATCGTCGCCGTGCTCGTCGGAAAAATGATCACCGCCACCACCTTGGCTGCCTGCACCTGGTTGGTGGGCGATTTGGCGGTGCGGAACTGGTAATACCCGGTGTGGTTCGCGACCGCCTGAAATTCCAGCACCGTCGCTTGGTCGTCCTTCGACCAGGCCTGCGGTTTGATCAGGGCGATGCCGGGCTTCTCCACCGTGCCCCCCGGGCCGACCGTCTGTTGGGCTGAAAGGGTCGGAGACGCGGCGCAAATCAGGATGGCCAGGGCGGGAAGCAAGCGAGGGAGAAGATTCATGAAGCTCATTTGAACCTGACAGGGCACCGGATTCTTTGCGATAAAAAAACGGATCGGACGAATTGGACGGAAAAAACGGGCGCAAGATCCTCCAACCGCTCAAAATGCAGGCAGATCCTACGCTTCCGCCACCCCGAGCCTCGTCCCGACATTTACAAATATTGTCCCACCTGGGACATTATTTGTAAACCGCGATTCCGGTCCGATCATTTTTTGGAGAGGGCAGAGCGCCGATTTTCCGGGTTTCATGAGATGACGAGGGCGGGTTTTTCACTTGAGCGGCAGCGATGTTTTTGATCCGTCGGCGAAACCCGCGGCAAAAATTCTTTCGGGAAAAATCCCGATCCGTACCGCTCCGGTGACATCCTGGCGGAGCAGCCGGATCCCCCGGGCTGCGATCATGGAAACCCAGCCCGGATCGGGCGATTCGCTTTCGGGAAAATGCGCGGCGGTGGTCACCATGAGGGCCGGACGTACGGCATCGAGAAACTCCGAGGAAACCGGGATCCCTGAACTGTGGCGGCCGGCGATGAGGACGTCGGATCGGAGTTGGCCCCGCGCGCTCTCGAGCAGCCAGCTCTGCGCGGCCGGGCCCGCGTCGGATAAAAAGAGAACCCGAGCGGCCCCCGCGTCGAGACGCACGACCATCACTTTGTCGTCGGCCTCGTTTTTTGTGATTCCCGAGGGAGGGAACAAGATGTGGAGAGAAACTCCCGGGCTGATCGCGAGCCGGTCGCCCGCGCGGTGTGGCGACTTCGGAAGGCTCCTTGTTTCCAACATGCGGTGAAGGTTTGCGCGGACGGGCGAGCGGTCGTCCAGCACGGAATCCACCACACGGGGCGGGAGGGGGAGTCCGATCAGGCCGGCGGCACCACCGATGTGGCGAGCATCCCCGTGGCTGATCAGTAGGCCGTCGGGCGATTCCTTTCCCCGTCCGTGGAGCCATGGAGCGACGATCCCGCCAAGCGCCCACGCCGGCCCGCAGTCGAGCAGCCAGATCTTTCCGCCGCTCTCGATTGCCGCCGCCCCGCCGGCTTCAAAATCAAAAACCGTGACAGCGACGGGCGCGGGATCCGGCAGCCCGGCATAAAAATACGATCCGGGCACCGCCGAGGCGAACTGCACGACGGCGAGGAGGGCCTTGGTGAAAACCAGGTTGGCGTTGTTGAAGATCGCGGCCAGCGGGGTGGCGAGGAGCCCGCCGGCCAGCGCGAGGCAGGCGGTGACCATGATGGCGAAGGCGAGCGGGATGATCGCCAGGTTCGCAGGAAGCGCGCTCAGCGAGACGAGATGAAAATAAAGCAGGGTGAGAGGAAGTGAGCCGATCCACGCCGCGAGCGAGACCGCCACCGACGCGCCGAGCCATTCTGCGGCTCCCGCGCCCAGCTTCTGCCACCGCGACCAGAGCTGCCGGGGCACGAAGGGATCCGGGTGGACGCGGCGGCGGATCACGCCATGCAGCGGAACCGCCAGCAGCAGGATCGCCGCCACGACGAGAAACGAAAGTTGAAACCCGGGGTTGAACAATTCGCCGGTCCACCCGGCGAGGATCAGGAAACCGGCGGCGCAAAGCGAGTTGAACGGCACCGGTTGGCGCGATGACATCTGGCCGATCAGAAAGATGGACGACATCACGACCGAGCGCAGGCTGGCGGATTTCCATCCGGTGATCAGAGCGTAAAAGAAGAGTGCGGGGATGATGATCGCGACCGCCCGGCGCCGGCGCACCCCGGCCATTTTCAATGCCTGCCAGAGGATGAGGCCGATCATTCCCACGTGGAGCCCGCTGACGGAAAAAAGATGGAACGTCCCGGTGTTGCGGAACTCCTGCTGCAAATCGTCGGGGATTGAGGAGGTGACGCCGAGCACCATGCCGGCCAGCAGGTCGCAAACCACCGGATCCCCGTCGATTTCCACGCGCAGCGTCTTCTCCATCCAAGCGCAGCAGCGCGAGGCGACGGACGGCAGCGAATACCACGGAGCCGTCTGCAAAGCCTCCACATCCGCGGCGGCGGCGACCTCGATCTCGCAGGTGATCCCGTTCCGTCGCATCCAGGCCCGGGCGTCAAATGCGGCGGGGTTCCGCGGCGGAGGGATCTCCGCGATGCCGCCTGTCACGCGGATCCTGTCGCCGCGGGCCGGGGCGGGCGACTTCAGCCGCACGGAGACATCGGCCGCGCAGGGAAACTTTTCTCCGGCGAGCTCCAGATTTTCCATCCGCAGTATCACCCGCTCGCGATCCTTCCCGAAGGGCACGGGATCCGAAACGGCCGAGCCGGTCGCGGTGCAAAGCTCCCGGCCGCCGCCCAGCCGCTCTGCAAGCCGCCAGGCGGGCGACTCGCGGGTCTGCCACGCCTCCACGCAGGCAAACGCGCAGCCCAGCGCCAGCCAGACAGGAAGACCCCGGCGGAAAAAAAGCCAGGCAACCAGGCTGGAAGCGGCTCCCGCGAGAAAGACCGGCGACGGGCAGCCGGAAAAATCCGATGCGAGGATCCCGACCATCGCGGCCAGCAGGAGCCCCAGGAAGGGCAGCCTTTGATGGAAAATCGCTGGGCGGAAGCTCATGGCTGCCCGCGGAATTTGAAGGGGTTCTGGCTTCCGTTTTTTTTCGCTCCGGCTCCGGGGGGGCTGCCGACCGCGCGGACGTGCGGCGCATCCGGAAGGAGCTGCGGGGGGTGATGCCGTCGGCTCCTCACGGCAATTGCCTGCCGCTAATTGAAGGAGAACGGGCTGTAGAGCGACTCCTCGTATCCGGAGTCATACCAGTCGTCGATGATCGGCTGGTTGTAGGCGAACGGGGCTTTGTCCTGATATTGCGGGGTGTTGTAATACTGATCCTTCTGCATCTTCGCCATCCTGGCCTTTTGCTTTGGCGAGTTGTTCCCGTAGAACCCCTGCGTTTCGGTCAGGTAGTTGAGGAGTTGAGCGCTCGCGCCCGCCGACTTCAGCGCCGCAAGCTGCGCATACGGCAGGTCATAAACTTTCCGCGTGCTGTTCAAATACGCGACGATCGTATTCGTCGGCACCCCCTTGCTCACGAGGTTGCTGATGTCCTGGTAATCCAGCGCCCGCGCAGCGCTCATCTTCTGAACCGTGCCTGGAGCGACCCCGCGCGAGGAGGCCGCGGCAGTCACCGCCGGGTTCCCCTGCGGGCCGGAGGCGCATCCTAGCAATAACCCAGCCACGGCCGGAACGAGAAAACGAAATAGATTCATGATAATGGCGTTTTTGGAAACCGCCGGACTTCCGCCGGATGAACGATCCATACCCCCGCCCGCAGCGGATTGCAAAATGAAAATGGGATTCCTGAGACTGTTGTTTGACCCGGAGAAATCACGAGGTCTGCCGTTCCCCGCGATCAGGAGCCTGCCGGCAGTAAAGAGCGGCGGTGCGCACGAGTTCCGATCCGCTGCAGCGCAGCTTTCGGGAGATGGACTTCCTGTGGGACTCGACTGTGTTGAGGGCAACGAACAACTCGGCCGCGATCTGTTTGTTGCCGTATCCCTGTCCGAGCCGGTGAAAGACTTCCAGTTCGCGCGGCGTGAGGAGGAGGCCCGGATCGGATCGGGCGGCCGTTTTCAGCGTGGGGAACCTCTCCTTGATGAGTGCGTCGATCTCGCCGAGCAGGACGTCGAAGGCGCGCACCTTGTCAACAATCGCACGCACGCTTTTTTTCGGATTCGGGTTCGACTCGACCTGGTCCGGCTGGCCGGTTAGGAGGATGCACTCGAACCCCGGCACCGTCTCCTTTGCGATTTTGGCGAGCTTCATTCCGTTCCCTCCAGGGATGAAAAGGTCAAAGATGCCCAGATCCGGCTTGTGTTGCTCGAGTGCCAGGAGGCCGTCCTTCATGTTCGTGGCGGTGGCGACGACCGCGAGGCGGGGAACGGTTTTGAGGGTCGCCACGAGAAGCTCAAGGAACATGAGCTGATCTTCGACGATCAGGCATCGGATTTTCATGGGGTGATTTATAGAAAATTGCCGATGCCGGCCAGTCGGTCAAGCCCTCAGCCGCCGATTTTTCATTCATTTCGCGCGTTGGCAAGATGGGTCTTTATCTCCATCCTGGAGCCTGCTAATTTTCAAAAATGAGCACAGCGCCGAAAAAGTTCCGGCTGGTTCGCCTTGTCTATCTTCTGGTCTTCCTGGGTTTGATCGCGGCATTTTTTTTCCGCGACATGCTGATTCCTTCCCCGGCGCAGGGGGGCGATGGCCGCTCGGTGTTCTGGATCTGGGGGCTGCCGGCCGTTTTGCTGGCCTCGGTTGTCCTCATCATAGAAATATTTTTGTTCCGGCTGCGGACAAGCCGCCGGGAGGATCTTCAGATGAGCGAGGAGATGGATCGCCTCGCCCTGGTGGCGGAGCGGACCGCCAACCTCGTGATCATTTCCGATGCCTCGCGCAAAATCACCTGGGTCAACCGCGCGTTCGAGGAGACGACCGGCTATACGTTCGAGGAAGTGGTCGGAAAAAAGCCCGGGAATTTTTTGCAATCGGAGAAAACCGACCCGGCGGCCGTGCAGAAGCTCCGGGAGGCGATCGCCCAGCAAAAAAGCTGCCGCGTGGAAATTCTGAACCGGGCGAAGAGCGGGCGCGAATACTGGCTGGACATCGATCTCCAGTCGATCCGCAACGAAAAGGAAGAGATCGTCGGCTACATCGCCGTCGAGACGGACATCACGGAAAAAAAGATCGCGGAAGCGGGGTTGCTTGAGGCGGTGAAGAAGACCCGCGATCTGCTGGATGCCGCCACGAACACCTCGATCATCGCCACGGATCTCCAGGGGATGATCACGACGTTCAGCATCGGGGCCGAGCGGCTTCTGGGTTACCGCGCGGAGGAAGTGGTCGGCCGCATGACCCCGGCCGCCTTCCATCTCGAGGAGGAGGTGGTGCGGCGCGGCGAGGAGTTGACCAAGGAACTGGGGCGCCCGGTTGCGGGCTTCGAGGTGTTTGTGGCGCAGGCAAAAACATTCGGCACGGAGGAAAAGACATGGACTTATGTGGCGAAAGACGGCCACCGCCTCAGAGTGCGGCTGTCGGTCACGGCCGTCCGCAACGCGAGGGGCGAGCTGGAGGGGTTTCTCGGGGTGGCCACAGACATCACCGCGCATGAGCAGGCCGAGGGCGCGCTCCGGGAAAGCGAGGTCAAGTTCCGCGCCCTCTACGAGTCCTCGCCGATCGGCATCGGGCTCAACGATATGCGGACGGGCGCATTTCTCCAGGCCAACACAGCCTTGCTCCGTCAGCTCGGCTACACCGAAGACGAGCTTTTGGCGCGAAGCTATTGGCAGATCACGCCGCAGGAATACGAGCCCCAGGAGCAGGAGCAACTGCGCACCCTTCACACCACCGGAAGCTACGGCCCCTACGAAAAACAATTCCTCCGCAAGGACGGCAGTCGGTATCCGGTCGTTCTGCGCGGAATGAAGATCACGGGGCTCGATGGGAGCGAGCGCATCTGGTCGATGGTCGAAGACATCAGCGCGCGCAAGTCGTCGGAGAGCGAACTGCAACGCTCCCACGAGCAACTGGCCCAGGCTATGAAGCAGGCCGAAGACCTGGCCAGAAAAGCCGAGGCCGCCAACATTGCCAAGAGCGAGTTCCTGGCCAACATGAGCCATGAGCTCCGCACCCCGATGAACGGGATTCTCGGGATGAGCGGGCTCCTCCTCGACACCGAGCTGTCTTCCGATCAGCGGCATTGCGCCGATCTGGTCCAGCGCAGCGCGGAGAATCTCCTCGGCCTCCTCAACGATATCCTCGACCTCTCGAAAATCGAATCCGGAAAGCTCGAGCTGGAAACCGTCAACTTCAATCTGGATGCGGCTCTGGCGGATTATTCCGCCCCTCTCGCTCTCATGGCCGGGCAGAAGGGTCTCGCGCTCGTGTGTGCCCTCGCGCCGGATGTCCCTCGCGCCGTCGCCGGAGATCCCGGGCGGCTGGGACAGATTTTGACCAATCTGGCCGTCAACGCGATCAAGTTCACCGAGGCGGGAGAAGTGGCGATTTCCGGAACCTTGGAAAGAGCGGGAAGCGGCGGAGCGACGGTTCGGTTTGCCGTGCGCGACACGGGCATCGGGATTTCTCCGGAAAAACAGGAGCGGCTTTTTCAGAAGTTCTCGCAGGTTGATGCCTCGACCACCCGCCTGTATGGCGGATCGGGTCTGGGCCTGGCGATCTCGAAGCAGTTGGCCGAAATGATGGGCGGCACGATCGGGGTGGTCTCCGAACCCGGCAAAGGTTCCGAATTCTGGTTCACCGTGCGCCTGCAGGTGCGGGCGGCCGTTGAGGGGGAAACGGGGGTTCTCCCCCGCGTGTCCGGCGGCCGGGGGCTGGCCGTGGAGGAAATCGAAATGCTCTCGCATCCCGACGCCGGCGCCCGTATCTTGGTCGCGGAAGATAACCAGATCAACCAGCACGTCGCGCTGGGGTTTTTGCGCAAATGGGGTTACCGGGCGGACGCGGTCGCGAGCGGCGAGGAAGTGCTGGACGTCCTGGCCATTGTCCCATACGACCTCGTGCTCATGGACGTGCAGATGCCGGAGATGGATGGCTACGAAGTGACCCGCCGGATCCGGGCGTCGGATTCCCTGCAGGTTCCCAAGGATCTCCCCATCATCGCGATGACGGCCAATGTCATGCTCGGCGACCGGGAGAAGTGCCTCGCGGCAGGCATGAATGATTACGTGTCAAAGCCGATCTCGGCGGATTCCCTCGCCGCAGCCCTGAAGCGCTGGCTGCCCTCGGGCGAGCGGAAAAAAAATGCCGTCAATCCCTCTGGGGAACCTGCGGCACCCGGCTCGGTGGTCACGCTGCCCGCGCCGGACGAATTTGTCCGGCTGATGGGGGGCGATCCCGACCTGTGCGCGGAGATCGTGCAGCTGGCCCTGGATGATTTGGAGACGCATCTGGGCGAGCTGCGCACTTTGCTGGAGGGCGAGGATCTGGCGCGGGCGGCGCAGGTGGCGCACAGCCTGCGCGGGGGGGCGGCGACGATGCGCGCCGACAAGTTGCCCGCGCTGCTGCAGGAGATCGAGACGCAATGCCGGAGCGGGGACGAGCACGCCTTGCACGAGGCCCTTCCGCTCCTCGATCCTTTTGCCGCAGCCTACCGCGAGGCCCTCGCCGGTCTCCTCACCGGAATCAAGACCTTATCATGATGCGCCGAGATATTTCTAACTCCTCACCGCCGCCTCCGGATTTCACGATTGATTATTGGATCCGCAGCTCGACCGCCGGCGGGCGGCTGAGGCTCCGGCTCAGGCTCCATGCGAAGCTCTGGGTCTGGAAGTCGGTTTTGTTTCTCGCCCACGGGCTCAAGCGGGTGCTGGATATCGTCGTGTCCGCTGCCGCGCTCGTCTGCGCCGCGCCGGTCTTCGCCTGCGCCTCGCTGGTGATCAAACGCGAGGATGGAGGCCCGGTTTTTTTCAAGCAGAACCGCGTCGGCTACCACGGGAAGCTGTTTCCGATGTGGAAATTCCGCTCGATGGTCCTCAATGCCGACGCGATCAAGGACCGGCTCCAGGAGCAGAACGAGATGCAGGGCGGCGTGCTCTTCAAAATGAAAGACGACCCGCGCATCACAAAGGTCGGGAAATTTCTCCGGAAGTATTCGATTGATGAGCTTCCGCAGTTTTGGAACGTGCTGGTCGGCGACATGTCGCTCGTCGGCCCGCGTCCGCCGGTGCCCCGCGAGGTGGCCGAGTATTCGGCCGAGGACCGGCAGCGGCTGCTGGCCAAGCCGGGGATCACTTGCCTGTGGCAGGTCAGCGGCCGCAGTGAGATCGACTTCGCCGGACAAGTCCGCCTGGACCTCGCCTACATCCGCTCGAGCAGCGTCTGGACGGATCTGAAATTGCTGTTCCTCACGATTCCGGCCGTCCTCCTTGGCAAGGGTGCCTATTGATCATGGACTCCTGGCATCTCATTGCTCCCGACTGGGCCTCTCTGGATTCGATCTGGCGGTCACCGCAGCCGTTTCTGCTCTGGCCGGTCTGCGACAAACCCCTGCTGGCATACTGGCTGGACGAGGCGGTTCGCCGCGGGGTGCCATCGGTGACCATCGAAGCGGTGGATCGTCCACATCTCGTCCGGCGCTGGCTCGATCAGCGCGATCTCTGGTCGCGATCGATCGTCGTGCACGCGCAACCGGGGAGAGGGGAGGGAAGGGAATGCCTGCCGCTCCGGAGCCTCCCGGGCGCGGAGGCGCCGGCCATCGAGTCCGCCGGGGATCTGCTGCGCCACTGGTATGGCCTGCAGGTCGAGGCCCTGCGGCGGAGATCCAGCGGGATGGTGCATCTCGATCACGAATACAGGCCGGGAATCTGGTTCGGTCCCGGTGCCCGGGCGTCCGCCGATGCGGTCTTCACTCCCCCGTGCTGGGTCGGAAGCCATGCCAGTATCGGCCCCGGATGCCGCGTGGGACCGCAGTCGTTCATCGGGCCCGGCGTTTTTTTGGATCGCGACGTCGAGATCGTGGAATCGGTTGTCTGCGCCGAGACCTATGTCGGATCCCACACCACCATGAAGCACATGGCCGCCCAGGGCGGGCTGCTGATGGATTTGGAGCGGGGTGTCGGCGTGGAGGTGCTGGACGAGTTCGTGCTTGCCCCGCTGGGCGCGTCCGCCTCGGAGCCCTCGTGGGCCGAGCGGCTCCTGGCCGCTGTGGTCGCCCTCCCGTTGGAAGCGATCGCGCGGCTGGCACATCGCGGCGCTGCGCCCGCCGAAACCGTCGCCCGGCTGACCCGCTCGCGCAGCGTGCGCCTGCACACCTATGCCACCGGGCCGCTCTGCCTGCTCCGCGCGGGCTGGCTGCGCCACGTCGCCGCAGGAAAAATGCGGCTCGTGGGAGTGCTGCCGCGCGGCGAGGCGGACTGGGCCGGCCTCTCCGCCGAAGCGCGCTCCGTCCTCGAGCGCGCGCCGGCCGGAGTTTTTGCGCTCTCGGATTTATATGGTTGCCATTCGCCCGGGCAGCCGGATGAATGGATGCACGCCGTTTTTCAAGCCGGTGCGGCGGACGGCGCCGGGCAGAGACTCGCCCGCAATAATTTTTTCCGAATCGCCCTGACCACCCCGATCGAACCATGAGATGCCGCTTCAGTTGTTGCTTGGATGTGCAGGAGCCGAAACTCGCCGACGTCACTGAGACGGTCGTTCAGCTTGTCGGATTCCTGCGCGACCACGGGGTCGAGGACGAGAAGTTTCTCAGCCAGTTCGAGCTCGCCGCCGCCGAGGCGGTCAACAACGCCGCCGAACACGGGTGCGCGGCCGCCAAGGAAAAATTTTTCCGCGCGCGCCTGTATCTGCACCCCGAGCAGGTCGAGTTGCGGGTGGTGGATCCTTCGGATTTTGAGGGTTGGAAAACCGCGCCGGCGCTTCCGGACGATCCGTTTGCCGAGGGCGGTCGCGGGCATTATCTCATGGCCCGGATGACCGACGAATTGCTGCACGAACGGGAGAACGGGTGCCACGTGCTCGTCCTCCGCAAGCGCTTCGTCCACCCCTGGCATTACCGGCCCGGCGATGCCGGCCGCACGCTTGCGGAAATGACCGACGAGCTTGTCTCCAGCTACGAGATGATCAGCACTCTGGTTGGACTGAGCGAGTGGCTCGCCACGGCCCCGGACATGTATGCGTTCACCGACGGTGCCCTGGAGCGGCTCTGCAACGTCACGGGCGCGGAGACCGCCTACGTGCGTTTTGAGGAGCAGGGCCGCCTGGTTCTGCTCCGCCAGAGAGGGGAAACGCTCAGGCCGCCCAACCCGATTCTCGCGGCTACGGCTCCCGGATTCGAGTCGGAGGTCTTTCGGACGGGCAATGAAATCACGCTCCCCGCAGGCACCCGGCTGCCGGACGACGACCCGCTTTGCGGGATGCTGGACAGCGCCTTCGTCGCTCCGGTCCTTTTCAAGGATCAGCGCCGGGGAGTGATCGTCATGGGCCGCACGAAACCCTCCCAGTTTTTCGATGCCGGCAAACTGAAAATCGCACGGATGGTCGCGGAATATCTCGGAATCATCGTGACGATGGCAGAACTTCAAAAGCGCCGGTCGGCTGAGGATCGGGCGCTTCGCGATCTCGAAATCGCCGCGCAGATCCAGCTCTCCCTGATGCCACAGGAATTTTCAACGTCGCGCGGCCTGGATCTCTACGGCACGTGCCGCCCCGCACTCCAGGCGGGAGGGGATTACTTCGACCTGCTGGTGCTGCCCGATCAGTCCACCCTCTGCGTGATGGCCGACGTGATGGGCAAGGGGCTCTCGGCGGCCCTGTTGGCCGCGATGCTGCGCACGAACCTTCACGCGATCGTGGCCACCGAGCAGGCCGAACCCGCCGAGATCCTCACCCAGATCAACCGCCTGATGAGCCGCGATTTGATCAAGCTCGAAATGTTCATCACGATGGTTTGCGCCTGGATTTCTCCGGACAGGAAACGGATCCGCCTCGCCAGCGCCGGCCACTTGGCAAGCCTGCTCCAGAAAGCAAACGGCGAGGTTGTCCTGATTGAAGGAACGGGGATGCCGCTCGGGATTTTCCACGACAATGCGTATGCGTCGCAATCCACCGCCTTTGCGCCCGGCGACCGACTCCTTCTCTACACGGACGGGATCATCGAGGCCTCCGCGGCGGATAATTCCCAGTTTGAGATCGAACGTGTGAAGTCGTGCCTGTCCGCCTCGCAGGGCCTTTCCTCGCGCGAAACGATCGACAGGCTTCTGGCCGACGTCGCCGCGTTCTCGGGCAACGAGGTGCCCACCGACGATCGCACGCTCATCCTTGTCTCCCGAACCAATTAATTCTATGCCTCCAACCATTCTCATTGTTGACGATCAGGAGTTGATCATCCGCATCGTCCAGTCCGCGTTGCGCCCCCTCGGTGCGGCCCTCCCCGCAGTCCGGATGGGCCGGGACGTGGTCCGCTATGTCGAGGAAACCGGCGTGCCGAGCGCCATCATCCTGGATTTCTCCATGCCGGACCAGGACGGCGTGGAAACCCTCCGGCAGATCCGCAAGCTGGCCACCGGCGGAACGATCCCGGTCGTCATGCTCACCGCTCGCGATCAAACCCTCATCCGCAAAGAGGCGGACGGCCTGCACGTGCATGCCTTCATGACCAAGCCGTTCAGCCCAAGCGCCCTCCTCCAAACGATGAAGGAAATCCTCCAAGCCGGCGCATCCGGGCTCTGACAACTACTCGACGGTGACGCTCTTGGCGAGGTTGCGCGGCTTGTCCACGTCGCAGCCGAGGGCGGCGGCAATGTGGTAGGCGAGGAGCTGCAGGGGGATGGCCGCGAGGATCGGGGTGAGGTAATCCGGGGCGTGCGGGATGAGGATCACGTCGTCACAGATTTTGGCGAGCGCGGTATCGCCCTCGGTGCCGATCGCGATGACCGGCCCCCTGCGGGCTTTGACCTCCTCGATGTTGCTGATGTTCTTGTCGAAGACCGCGTCCTGCGGCGCGATGAAGAGCGAGGGGGTCTCCTCGTTGATGAGCGCGATGACCCCGTGCTTGAGCTCGGCGCTCGGATAGCCAGACGCCGAAATGTAGCTGATCTCCTTGAGCTTGAGCGCCCCCTCGAGCGCGATCGGGTAGTTCGCCTGGCGGCCGAGGAAAAGAAAGTTTTTCGTCTGCGCGTATTTTTTTCCGATCTTCGCGATCGAGGCGTCGAGCTCGAGGATCTTTGCGACGAGGTCCGGGAGCTTTTCCATCTCATGGATGATCGTGCGTCCCTCCGCGTGGCTGAGGTGGCGGATCCGGCCGAGGAGGAGTCCGAGGAGCGTGAGGATCGTGAGCTGCGAGGTGAACGACTTCGTGGCGGCGACGCCGATTTCCGGTCCGGCGTGCATGTAGGCGCCGCCGTCGCTTTCCCGCGCGATCGTGCTCGCGACGTTGTTGCAGATCCCGAGCGTGCGGTGCCCCTTCCGGCGGCTCTCGCGCAGGGCGGCAAGCGTGTCCGCCGTCTCCCCGCTCTGGCTGATCACAAACACCAGCGTGTCGCGGTCCATCGGCAGGTTGCGGTAGCGGAACTCGCTGGAAAACTCGCATTCGACCGGGATGTGGGCGAGGTTCTCGATGATGTATTCGCCGGCCAGCGCCGCGTGGAACGCGGTTCCGCACCCGCAGAGAACGATCCGGTCCACCGCGCGCAGTTCGCCGTTCGTCATCTCGAGGCCGCCGAGTTTCGCCGTGGCTTCCTCGGCGGAAAGCCGGCCCCGCATCGCGTCGCGGATCGAGTTCGGCTGCTCGTAGATTTCCTTGAGCATGTAGTGCGGGAATTTTCCCTTGTCGACCGCGTCCGCGCTGAACTCGACCTTGCTGACCTGGAAGTCCACGCCCGATCCTGAGACCGTGGAGATATCAAACCGGTCCTTCTCGATCGCGACGATCTCGTAGTCGTTGAGGTAGACGACTTCCCGCGTGTGGGCGACGATCGCGCTGACGTCGCTGGCGAGAAAATGTTCCCCCTTCCCGATGCCCAGCACGAGCGGGCTGCCGCGCCGCGCGCCCGCCATCAGGCCGGGGACGTCCGCGTGGATGACGGCGATGCCATACGTGCCGATGATCTGGCGGAGGGCCAGCCGGATCGCCGCGACCAGGCCGGATTTCGTGCGGTCGCCAACGTTATCAAACGCCTCGCCGATGAGGTGGGCGAGGACTTCCGTGTCCGTCTGGGATTTGAAGACGTGGCCCTGCGCCATCAAGTGGTCGCGCAGAGTTTGGTAATTCTCGATGACGCCGTTGTGAACCAACGCAAGCCGTCCGCTCTGGTCAAAATGCGGATGCGCGTTCTCGAGTGTGACTCCGCCGTGGGTCGCCCAGCGGGTGTGGCTGATGCCGGTCGTCCCGTGAACCGGGCTCTGTTGGATCGTTTCGGCGAGGTTTGCGATCCGCCCGACCGCCTTGCGGACCTCGATGGGGCCACCGTTCAGCAGGGCCACCCCCGCCGAATCGTAGCCCCGGTATTCCAAGCGACGCAACCCCTCCAAAAGCACCGGAAGCGCCTCGGAATGCCCGATGTATCCAACGATTCCACACATAGTTTTTCTATCGTGACAACTTGCCCGCGGTGCGGCAAGTTGGTTTTTTGTTATGAGTCTTCCTTCGAGCGCCCTTCCGACCTCCAAGACACTGGCCATCATCATGGGCGGAGGGGCGGGAACCCGGCTCTTCCCGCTCACCAAGGAACGTTCCAAGCCGGCCGTTCCCCTCGGCGGGAAATACCGGCTCGTGGACATCCCGATCAGCAACTGCCTGAACTCCGGCCTCCGCGGGATCTACATCCTCACGCAGTTCAACAGCACGTCGCTCCACCGCCATATCAACTCGAGCTACAAGTTCGACGACTTCACCCCGAGCTTCGTGGAGATCCTCGCCGCCCAGCAGACGCCGGAGGGCTCGCGGTGGTACCAGGGCACCGCCGACGCCGTCCGGCAGAACATGCGGTATTTCCTCGAGCGCCCGTATGAATATTTCGTCATCCTCAGCGGGGATCAGCTCTACCGCATGGACTACCGCGACATGCTCCGCCAGCACGTCGAGACCGGCGCCGGCCTGACGATCGCCACCATCCCGGTCGCCCGCGTGCCCGCCAGCGGATTCGGAATCATGCTTTCGGACAAAAACAAACGCATCGGCCAGTTTGTCGAAAAGCCGAAATCCCCGGATGTCCTCGACTCGCTCCGGATCCCGGCGGATCTTTTGAAATCCATCGGCCAGCCCGCCGATGCCGAACTCTACCAGGCGTCCATGGGTATCTATATTTTCAACCGGGCCGTCCTGGAGTCCTGCCTCGACAACGACTTTGTGGACTTCGGAAAAAACATCATCCCGGCCGCGATCAGCGACCACAAGGTGATGGCCCATATCTTCCAGGGATACTGGGAGGACATCGGGACGATCGGGGCGTTCTTCGATGCCAATCTGGCGCTCACCGAGCCGAACCCGCGCTACAGCTTCTACGTCCCTGGCTCGCCGGTCTTCACCCAGCCGCTCTTCCTTCCGGCCAGCGTGGTGAACTCCGCGAAGGTCGCGAGCGCGATGATCTCGGACGGCTGCATCATCGGTGACGTCACCCTCGAGCGCTGCGTGCTCGGCATCCGCAGCGTCATCCAATCCGGCTCCACCCTCAAAAATACGATCATGATGGGCGCCGACTTCTACGAGTCCGAGGTCCGGATCCCGGTGCAGGGGCTCCCGCCGATCGGCGTCGGTCGCGACTGCGTGATCAACGGCGCGATCATCGATAAAAATGCCCGCATCGGCCACCACGTCGTCATCTCGCCCGAGGGGAAATCCCAGGATCTGGACGGCGACGGCTACTACATCCGCGACGGAATCGTGGTCGTGCCGAAAAATAGTGTCATTCACGACGGAACTTGGATATAGGCGTGGCATGAGATTTCTTTTTCGACTGGCCCCGGCGCTCGCGCTCGGCATGTTTCTGTCCGGCTGCTTCTTCGATCGCCCGCTGACGGACGGGCCCACCGCGAGCATCAACACTTGGCTTCTCGGGGTTTGGGAAACCTCCAACGACAAGGGGCGGACGGCCAGCGTGACGGTCACGCCGATCCGATCCGACCGGTATGCCGTCGCGCTCTCCCTGCCCGGCAAGACTCCGCGCGAGGTTCTGCGCTACAGCTTCGAAATGTGGCCGTCGCGAGTCGGGAGCACGGTTTTTCTCACGCTCCGCTGCCTGGAGAGCCCGGGCGACATCCCTCCCGGTGCCCACGTCTTTATCCAGCCGCAGCTCCTCGACCAGAACACCCTCCGAATCCACGGACTCCAGCTCGACGCCAGCCCTTCGGCCTCGAGCTATGCGCTGAGGAAAGAAATCCGGCTCAAGCTGAAGGAGCTTTCTCTCTACGAGGGCGCGAAGAGCGTCGTCTGGAATCGCGTCGGGGAGGTCATGTGGAAAACGGACGGCAGCGATCCGGCGTTCGAGCCGCTCCGCAACGCCACGCTCCGGAAGACCCGCGATCCCGGACTCGACCGGGAACTCCTCGATCCCGAACTGAAAAAAATCCGCAACCCCACGAACTGAGGCGCCCCCGTTTCGGGATATGGAGAACGCCGATTATCGGGTGCTGGAGCAGAGGATCGGGCGCGGGGTGCTTTCCGAGCGGCTGCGCATCCAGGCCGGCAAAGTCGCCCAGCTCCTGCACCAGGGGGAGGGGATCTTCCGCCTCGAACGGTATATTCCGATTGACGACCTTGTCGCCCTCGGGCTGCGCCTCAGCGGATTCGCGGGCCGCGCAAGAAGAAACTTTTTCGACGTGCGGGTTGTCACCCAGGAATGGGTGCTTCCCCGCCTCCCCGCTTCGTTCGACGGCTTCCGCCTTCTCCAACTGACCGACCTCCACCTCGACCTCGACACCGCGCTGACGCCGGTGGTCGAGCGCCTCGTGCGAGCGACGCCGCACGATGCGGCGGTCGTCACGGGGGACTTCCGCAACAAGACCCATGGCGATTACGCTCCCTGCCTGCGCGAGATGGCAGCCATCACGCGGGCGCTGGCGCCGCTGCGGTGGGGGGTTCTCGGCAACCACGACTTCATCGAGATGGTCCCATCGCTCGAGAGCGACGGGCTTCCCATCCTCCTCAACGAATCCGTGGCGATCCGGCGGGGGCACGAGGAACTCTGGATCGCCGGTGTCGATGATCCTCATTTTTACAAGACCCACGATCTGGTCAGGGTGAGATCCGCCGCGCCCTCCGGCGCGTGCCTCGTCCTTCTCGCGCACAGCCCGGAGATTTATCCCGAGGCCGAACCGCTGGGGTTCGACCTCCAGCTGAGCGGGCACACCCACGGCGGCCAGCTCTGCCTGCCCGGCGGGCACGCCGTCTTCACCTCGTGCAAGGTGGACAGACCGTTCCTCAAGGGCCGCTGGCACCACCGCACCCTCCAGGGCTACACCTCGCCGGGCAGCGGCGGCTGCGCCGTTCCAGCCCGCCTCAACTGCCCGCCCGAAATCACCCTGCACGTCTTGCGAGCCCCCGCCGCAAAAAATTGAGCCGCCTTTTTCGGAATCACCGCAAAGGGTTGATCCATTTTCATGAGAACCTGACAAAATCGCGGAGGAACTGAAACCACAGAAAAAACATGCCGCGCACGGTGTAGCGGATCAGCGAGTCCCCATCCTGGCGGAGGATCCCGCAGGCCAGGTTGTGGTTGACCTGCACGCGCAGGTCGCTCTGGAGTTCGGCGCAAACGGCCCCCAGTTCGACCGCGCACACGTCGCTCCCGAGACCGCGCGCGACCAGCCCGGCATGGCTTCCGATGAGAGCGGATTGCTCGCCCGCGATGCGATGAAGCCGCGTCCCCGGGAACGGGTGCAGGCCGTAGGAAAATGGGTAATTCCATGTCACAACCTGGCGTCCGTCACCGGTCCGCGAGCGGAACGAAATGTAGTAAAATGTGAAGTCCGCCTGCTCGACGAGGCAGATCGCGGCGATCGTTTTCCGATCCGGGCTCAGGAAGAGGCGGTAAAAATGCCGGAGGTCGGCATGCGCCCAGCCGACGTCGTCCGCATATTCAAACCCTCCGGCCTCCATCTCGTCGGACAGGTCGTTGAAATTCGGGAAGCTCGCCCGCGCTGGCGGCGCGCACGACTCGATCCGCCGATCCAGCGGAAGCCGCATCCGCCGCACCCGCGTGAGGATCTCCAGCCAGGGGAGCAAAAACCATGTCGAGGCAAAAAGGAAACCCGCCGGGACACTTCCTCCGATGAGCCATCCGGCAAGAAAGGACGTCGCGACCAGCCCGAGCGTCCCCGCGCGGAACAAAAGGGGATCGCGAAACGACCTCAGCGCGAACGCGAGCGTCCCCGCTCCCGCCACCAGCATGATTTCAAAAAGCATCAGGATTTGATTTATAATGCGCCAGCCGATGAATTTCCATCCTTGCCAGCCCTACGCCAAGTGCTAATTTCATTTATTGCAAACGGCGCGTTCGTCTAGGGGTTAGGACACAGCCCTCTCAAGGCTGGTGCACGGGTTCGAATCCCGTACGCGCTGCCATTTTCAAAATGGCGATTTCCCCTTCTAAACGACCTCTATAAAGGTTCTGCGGGCGGATGACGGCAAAGTTCCAAAACGGCAGTTTGTGACAAAATCGGCGGTTCCCCTGTCACAAAACTGTCACAAAAACCCTCCATTCGGCAGTTGCGGGTTGAGAGAAACTTGTGGGGCTATCGCGCCCGCTCTCCTTGTGCCGAGAGAATGTTGAGCTTGTTTCTGCGCGGGGGTGTTGCCATTGTCCGGCGCATGTCCGAGGAGAAAAACCCGCATTCCCACGACCGCATTTTCCGCCATGCGATGTCCCTGCCGCTGGTCGCCCGCCAGTTCCTCGAAACGTGGATGCCTGCGGCATTCCTGCCGCTGGTTGATTGGTCTTCGCTTCATGTCGAGAAGATTTCCGGCATCAACGTCTCTCTGGCCGAACGTCGGGAGGATGTCCTTTATCGGATCAAAGTGGCCGGAAAACCGGTCAGCTTCTACATCCTTTTTGAACACCAGAGCTTCCCTGTGCGCATCATGCCCCTGCGCGTGAATGAATACATCGGGCTCATCTGGCAGAGCCATCGTGTAGAGATTGAGGCCGGAGGCACGCTTCCGCTCGTGATCCCCGTTGTCATTTATCCTGGTCCAGGCAAGTGGACTGCGGTGCGCCGCCTTCGGGATCTGATCGAGATCCCTGCGGAAATCGCCGAATGGGCATCGTCCTTCGTCCCAGACTGCGGATTCTTTTTGGTGGAGTTGTCCGGCGTTCAATGGGAAAAGCTGGCAGATGGGTGCTTGGCTCGGGCGGTGATGGGAGCGTTGCAGAGCGAGCGCACTGGAGAAATGAAATTTCAGGAGGTCCAGCGGATCGTCGGAGATCTCTTCGCGGAACCCCAACGCGAAGAGGCGCTCAAAATCGCCAACCACCTCTGGCGGTATTTGCTTCAGCATTCCGAGTTGCAAAGCCGCGAGGTCTGCGAGATAGTGGAGTCAACAATTCCGGCAGAACAAAAGGAGAAATTCATGAGCACCGCAGACATTTTACGGCAGGAAGGTCGGCAGGAGGGTCGGCAGGAGGGCGGGATTCTTGCCCAGCAGCAGGCCGTCGTCGAGGCTCTGGAAATCCGCTTTGATCGGGTTCCTGATGGCCTCCGCGAGGAAATTTCACACATTTCTGACTCCGCGCGCCTGCATGTCCTTCACCGCGCAGCGATCCGGTGCGCAGATCTGGAATCCTTCGTCAAGGATCTCTGAGCGCCGCGGCATTGTCGCAATCCGTGGGTGGTGGTCAGAGACCCGCTGGACTTTGCTCAATCGCTTCGATGATCTGATCGCGCAAGAATTGTCAGAAATCTTTGACCCCGAATCCGAATACAGGATTTGCGGTTGAACCGATTTTCGCAGTTATTCAGCATCCCATTTACACTTGTTCGCGCATGTTTGCGCTTTTCAACGCTGGTAAGAATGCCATCTTGTAAATAAGTGAGAATTAGCGCTAACAGCGTTCGCTCATATTCGGAATCTTATTAGGACGTTAACGGAGTTAAGGCGTAGGGTGTCCATTTGTCAATTTGCTAGCAGACCGTGGAATAAGAGTGCCATGCCTATGTATAAACTTGTAACACAGTAAATGAGCCCTCCCATTATCAGCAACAGTTGAGCCAGCTAACTCAACAGAAAATAGAGATAGCAAAACCACCTCTCCTATAATCATATAGTATCGCCGAATAATTGGCATTTATTACAAGGCGAACTATCACCAGTATTTGTATATCAAACCATCAACAATGAGGAGCCCCCATTGTTACATTGAAAGTTTGGTTGATCTGGCGTTGGATTCAGATTTGCAATTAGAAGCCCGTCATGGTGCCACTACAATCGGCGAGGGGGATATGAGCCTGAAACAAAGAAAACCTCACCGGGGCGATCCTGAGCGCAAAGAATGGGTAGCATGTAATGATTGTAAGACAGGCCAGCGTGCGGAATTGTTCGGAACAAGTATGACAGTCATGCTGTGCATGGTCTGTGGGGATTGTAGGGGTTTCTTGCTCAACGGATCGCCAGCCTGTCGCCATTGATCGTGGAAAGGCGAAAAACCCTACAAAGCCCACAACGGCACGGGGCGGGTCGTTTGAGGCGAACAATGCCAATTTGAGCAAATCCGCCAGATTCTCGGGATCTCATTGGAATGCTTGGCAATGCCGATGCTGAGAAGGGCGGAAGCATCGGCAAAGGCTACCCCCGATGAAACGGCATAAGAGAGGCGGGATAATCCTATAGTAGCGTTGATATCCGCACCCAAAGGGAAGGGGGAGATTCAGAACGTCGAAGAGATAGGGGGATAATCTGTATAGTAGCGTTGATATAATTGCTCCTGAACGGGCTGAATTGTTCCCCGATTTCTTTGTCTCAACTTCTATGTCGTTATGATCTCCATAAAGACACAAAGCAATGTTGGCAATGCTCGCACCTACTTCCGCGATCATCTGGCCTCTGGGGACTACTACAGCTCCATTAATGCCACACCAGGGCAATGGTATGGGGCTGGTGCCGGAATGCTTGGATTATCAGGGCAGGTGTCCAGTTTGCGGTGTTGGGGATGTCTCTGCCATTTTCCAAGGTGGATCTGGACTTTCTGGACATTTTCACTCCACAGGAGAAATATCCTTCCATTGCCATTTCTGACGGAAGGCAAGAAAAGTCCAGAAAGTCCAGATTCCCCACTGATCCCCGTGTTCCCCATGATCAAAAAGGCTCAAGGGCAGGTTCCTTCCAAGGCAACTACGACGAGTTTGATAAAATCCGCCGCCTCCTTCCGGTGAGGATTTCACCGACGAGGATTGGAAGGATATGCGCGATTTTATGCGGGTGGATTTTTCCCGCTTCGCTGATACGGAAGCCCAGAAAAAGGCGACAGAGAGGGAATTAGAGCGACAGGCCGTCATGTTGGATTATTTCCAGCGCCGGATTGACGGCGGGTTTGATGGCCCTCTCGGACCTGGGGAAACCCTGGCTTCCCGCCTGCATCGATTCGATGCCGGAAAAATGGAGAGAAAGGAAGAGGCGAGAGCTCGTGGGAAGGCTACTTGATGTAGAAAAGATTTTTCAGAAACCCCAAGGAGCCTGATATTCAGAGGGGGGGCGGCACGGTGTAGCGTTCTCTGTTGATTTCGGCACCCCTGCTTTTTTTCAGGACGAAGATCAAGAATTGCCTTTTCAAAAAGGCCACCTCATGCACTCTTGCATGGAAAGCTACGGTGCGACACCAATGATATATATCTTCAAAGATGGGGAGCAAAAAGGGCCGTTCGAGGTGGATGTTCTTCAGGCATGCCTGAAGGGTGGAGTTTTTGTGGATTCTGATCTTGCGTGGAAGGAGGGGCTGGCTGATTGGATTCCGCTCAGCGAGTTTGTCCCCCTGCATATTTCTGGCTCACCACCCCCCAAAATCACGCCCCCCCCACTCCCTCAGCCGCAACAGACTGCTCAAGCGGCACCACCTGAGCTGAGTGGCATTTCAGAGTTTTATTCTGTAGGTGAATGTTATGTCATCCCCGGAGGAAACGGAAGAATGACAGGGAGGAATCTCAATATCATCGACCCGACCACAAATACGATTGTTTTCAGTTTCATAGAAAAAGGAACCTCGCTTGGGGCCTTCATTGCCAGAAAAGTATTTGTCTCATCTGGGGAACACTCATCATTCAACTCGGATGTTTTATACATGGAGAAGCCAATTGGCACGATAAAGGGGCAGCTTTCGTGCAAGCTATATGATTTGAATGCGAAAATATGCAGTTGGATTACGCAAAAACATATCTTCAATTCGTTCGCGCTCCTTGCCAGATACTCGATCCCCATTATTGCGCTGGTCGTTGTTACTATTTTCTTAATTTCATTCCTGCATCAAAAAGCTGTAACTAAGGACTTTGCCTCGGTTGATAAACTCACGTTTATGGGTGTCGGGCTTATTTATGCTTTATACGCCAGATGGCTTTTCACCAGAAGGAAGACATTCGTATTTAATGAGAAACATTCGTTGGTCTGTGAAATTAAGCCGCACAAAGCCCTCTTTTCTCCCCGATCATTTGAGTTGGTGAACAATAAACGCACTATTGGTAAGCTGTCAAAGCCAGTAAGCGACGATGAAGCCAACAAAATTCTCGGCCGAACCACTGGACCTACACCACTTGGAATCGAATCTCAAAAACTGACATCTAAATACAACGCAGATGCGGTCAAATCGATGCCCTTGGGGGATAAGATCAAGTTCGCTCGCGACGTAATTGCAGCAGCTAACAGGGATACAAAATCCGAGATGGCCTCGATGCCGCCTATTAAGAAAACAACTTTGCGGGTGATGAGTTTTTCAGAGGCGTTACGACGGGAAGACCTGCTTGCTGTGTTTGCATTTACCTACTTCGTGCATATTTCAAATGACTGCGATGACATGTAGGATTGTAATCACATGAAAAAGCGTATTTATGTATTTACAGTTTTCATCAATCGAGTCACCCAAGAATCAATTAAATGAAAAATTATGAACCTTCAACTTCGCAACATTGCCGACAACAGCATTATTCCATTGCAACGCTTCTATTTAACTCAAACAGCACGCGGACAAGTCGAAAGCTGCAATTTGAGAAATTATAAAGAAGGGGATGAATTCATCATTGAGCCCTTTAATATTAAAATTCGTCTCACTGGAAAGACCGAGATTGACAAGCCCGATTTTTCCGTCATTTGGACATAGGAATCTTTTATGAGCACACCTTTAACATGTGGGAGATGTGGCGCGAATTACATAGGGGATATTAATAGGGATCTCTTTTGCCGTCGATGTCCCGACTGCAAAAGGCTCGAGTCGTTTAAGGATGCGGATAATATAGATTCGGAGAATGCTGGACTGTCAGCAACAAATGTCACCTGGGATCAGCTAGGCGCGGGTATCATATGGCTCTCTGCCTTTATCGGGGCGTATTTCATATACAAAGCAACTGACGCTTTTGCATATAAAGCACTTATATTCGCAGCTGGAACTCTTGTTGTTGCATTCGTTGGTTCAAAGCTAGCGGCAAAGATTGTTGGAGCGCTTATAAAAGTTATTCTGATTATTGCGCTTGTAGCAATTGTTATTTGCATTGTTGCAATGCTAATAAAGCATTTCTTTGTCTAAATCTTTTATATTCTTGATTGGGCAGGATATATTGGTCAAGATATTTAACATTTCATGTAGCTGAAGACATCGGCGCGCATTGCCGTAGGAGAAAAAGGAACGAAGTAACATAACATGATGAATATGAAAGACACTAAACATAAAATAAAGCCGTTAGATCCCGCGATTATGGCTGCCGTTGTCAAAAAAATCGAAGACAAAAATGGTCGCCCGATGACTAGTGAAGACTGGGAGGCATTCTGGGAGGCTGACGATAGAAAAATGAAAATATGGGGGTTTGTATTTTGTTGCATAATTCTAGCTGTCATCGCTCTCGCTGTATTTTTACTACCTTTGGGTAGATACCTCAAAGTTTGCTTCGGCTTTTGGGGAAACTTTTTTCGTTAAAATACCAGCGAATTTTCCCACTGAATGTGCCAGAAGTTCCGCTTTCGTTTAAATCAGGCCACGCAAGCACACATTAATAAATGATGGTTGCTTTTTTCTCAAATTCTCCCTTTTCAAATGCCAAAGTGTCGCTGACACCTTAACCTCAGATTATCGAATACCTCCGCCGCTTTGTAGGTAGGCATCTTGCCTGATCGACAGAATCACTTTGGATTTGAGAGGCGGTTTCATAAACGCTGCATCAGTTGTGAGCAAAGACGCCGGAACGTGGAAGGTTCGTTTTTCATCGGTAACAACTACAATGAACGAGTCCTGAATTTCGACGATGGTTAGAGCGGTTCCTTTTTTAAGTCCGTAGAGGCCGTCCTCAATTTCTACCATGTAGCGATTCATAAGCCAACAACGGCCTCCGACTGTCCCTGCAAACACCGGCGAAGGAGAGGCGTCAGGGAGATTCTTTAAATTCTCTGGGATAAACGAACTTGGGTAAGTAGCAGGAATTTCCCGTGTTGCTAGAATTGCAGGGGCATGGGCTCTGATATTTTGAGCTGACTGCGCAGCTTTGCTAGGGACAGTTTTAGGAGTTGCCGGATTTCCTTGAGCGGCCGGGACGCCATCTGCGGTGAGCCCGAGGAGAAATTTTCTCTCCCGAAGGTAGTTTGATTCCATGAGTTCCCGCAACTGCTTGATCTCTTTTTCGACCGTTTCCTGCCTTGCGAGCATCTGCTGCATAGTCGGATCTTCACTCGGGTTCCTATTCACTTTTTTGAGATCGGCCAGAAGTGCCTTCTTGCCCTCTTCGATCCGCAGAAGGTTGGCCCGGGCTTTCTGGAACTTCTCGTGAATTGAGGGCGTTCTCTCGATGGCGTAGGCTTCAACGTCCGGCGGGAGGGATGCGTCAGGACGAGGCCGATTGCATCCGGCCATATTGGCCGCGATGCCGCAAAGCAGCAAGGGGCAGAATTTCCAGAAAGTCACTTGTTCAAAATCTCTTTGAGGCTTGCTTCCCGCCTGCTTTGGTCAATGCGGACTTGGGTCGAATCCGGTCCGGGCAATTTGCTGGACGCTGCCGACTGCACGGCAGTGGTGTAGTTTCCAATCTTCTCGGTTTCGACGCGGATTGCCTCGTAACTTGAACTGAGGGCTGAAATATCAACAACATCGCGGGCGGTTTGAACGCGAATCTTGAGCGCCGCGATCTCGCGCTTTCGGTCTTCGAGCTGGGGCAGCATGAGCGGGATTGCCGCCTCTGCTTTTGCGAGTGCTGGAAGAATTTCCCGGTTGGACTTTGCGAGGGAATCGAGACGAAGAAGTTCGTCTTCCATTTCGTTTTTCTGCCATGCGCGATTGCGGAACGTCGCTGGCCAACCTCCGCCAGCCTCGGCTTCCTTGTAGGCGACCGTAAATGCTTTTGTATCGCTCTCCTGCAACTCCAAGGCTTGTTTCGTGTAGGAGATACGGTGTTGAATTTCGGCAAGTTTTGCATTGAGCCGAATTCCTTCCCCGACACACCGCTGTTGAAGGGTGTCAAGTTGCCCGGAGGCCCAGAGCATATATCCGGCTGGATCTTTTCCGATCCGCTGTGGCGTCCAGTCGGTGATTGACTCGTAGGTGGCGGCGAGGCGCCCTTGGATGGGCTTGCTGATGAAATATATTCCAACGCCTGCAATAACCAGAATCACAAGGACAACAGAGAGACAGTTGGCGGAAGTGGTTCTTGGGAATTTCATTGGAAGGGGAAAAGTGGTGCGCTGGTTTGCTTTATACTGAAGAATGGGCCATCATTCAAGGCTGGTTATCGCTGGGCGTCAGGGGGGGCGGCTGGAAAATTGAGTTCAACGAATTTATGGGAGCCAATTATTCGATCAGGTTGATCAAAATCCCAGAAGCGCAAAATTTTCTCGCAGGGTCATCGTGGAGGAGGCAGATTTCGTCCCTGTGAGCGATTCTGAACGCCAAATCGAATTCATCCTGGAGCCGGTGGTCGTGGGTGAACGCGCGCGGCAACTTGCTGAACTTGCCTCTGCACTGGAATCCTTCGTCCAGAAGAAAACAACAATAAAACGCGGGTGGTTTGCCACGTTTCTGCTGAAACTGCTTCCCCCGCCAGAACCGTATCCATCGGACGATCTGGAGGCTGTCCTTGCCTGTGTTCGCGACATGGAACTCCAGAATCGGCACGACGAGGCTTCCGCGAGGAAATCTCGCCATCTTCACGGCGCAAGGCTTGATGATTATTGGGTGTATTTCCGATCCGATGCGAGGTCGTGGAAAAACCTCGGCGGACGAGGAGGTTGGCTGGTGCTCTGCCGGGAGACGCTGAGGCAGAAGGCATTTTTCGCTGTCGAGATGAATTGAGCTAACACGGACCGCCGGGATGACTGATCAGTCCAACAGCCGAATTGTAATGAAAGTCTGTGATTTGAACGGATTTTCCCTCCTATAGTCAAACTGATCAAAAATGCGCTTTTCGTAGAGCCGGATGTCGGACAAGCAAAGGATCCAACTCAACTCCCTCATCTGCCTGAAGGTAAACACAAACATGATGGGCAGTCCTGTCGATTCCTGCAAGCGCCGTCAAACCATTGGGGTAAACTAAGCGCATCAACAGTTGCGTCCACATGAAGTTGCATGGGCATTGAAACTTTACTGGATCAACCTCCACGCCTTGATCGAAAGGATCTACGATTCCGATCTGGGATAGCCTCAAGGCCAAATTTGCGCGGCGCCGTTTCGCGGAGCTTTTTCTACCTCTCAGGCTCCACAGCGCCTCGGACATAGGTCCTCTTTCCTTGTATGGCGTTAATTCACAGCTTTTGTTCCCCAACGCCACGGTGAAGGAATAATCGGCATCGGCATTGATCGCGCTATATACGGTTAATCCGGTAGCCAACTTGAGTTCGGAGACATAATGGCTCCAAGCGAGGCCCAATCCAAGAACGTCATCAGGGGAAAGCGCTTTCACGCTGACGGGTTCAACCCATCCGACGATCTGCCGTTGATTTTCTGCAAGATTTTTCAGGACACTTTTTACTTCATCAGAAATCAGGTCATTCATTGTCGGTCAGTTTGCTACTCAAAGTTTGAATGTAGTCGGATCAGGTTTGATCATAATTGGGAGCTACTGTCTAGTCTATGGAAGATAACGTTTTCTTTCTGGAGGTGGAGGGTCTTTGAGTCCTTCGATCATACAATCCGCAATCTCATTTTTCTGAATCCATCGTCGGGTTACGATTCCCTTCTCGATTTCGAGAAACAGATCCGCCTCGTAAATGGACGCATATTCAGAATGGATATATTCCAGCATTTCTCCTTGGGGGATACGGATAATTCCCGAATACCATTCAGCGAAAATGGACGGACGGAATCGTCCTTGAATACTCCCAACAACTTTGCGCAGATAGAATCGGTTGTTGGCAACTTCCCAGTAGCCCACGTATCCCCTCCAGCAGCGCGAGGAAATACTTTTCATTTGCTCGTGAGAAGTCAGTCCCGGCGCGGATTCCGGCAGATCCGGCTCGCATGCCATCCGGCAAGACTTTCCGTCCAAGCGAAGATATTCATGGATTTGGGCCGTCATTCTAATTGCAAGATTCGATCACGTAAGGGTAAGCGGATCTTTCGAACTCATACTTTAATGGTATTTGAGGAAAAAACACACCCTTTCAGCATCCCTCTCTAGTTTTTTGATCTCGCGATTGTATTCTGCCTTGGAAACATCGCCAAAAACGCCGGGTATAATGCAGAGAGTGGCAAGAAAGCCCACCGCGAAATCCTTTGGCGTGCAGAGTCCTTTTACCAGCAAAAGCGGAAGAACAAAGGGCCGCCCCTGGTAACTATTACAGTAGTTAAAATAGGTGTGCATCACCGCGATTTGCGGCTGAGAGAGCATTCGAAATTCCCGTTCCAAAGTCTCGAAGTAGCGAAGAATCTCGGGGTCGCCTTCTTTCGCGCTATTGGCTTTGATCACATCGCGAAAATCTGTTGAGTCATCTGGCCGCTCGATCCAGGTCTGGGGCCAACTGGGTGATTTAATCTCTCTATCTTCGCAAAACGTTCGAAAGGGTTTGAGCCTTTCCAGTTGGTCAACTTTTTCCGGCCCCGCGCAGAGAGCGTGAATCGGATCATAGGTGGCATAGAAGGCGGGGTCTGCTTTGAATTCCGCGATAGGCTTTTTATCTGGTGCGACAATCCCGGAGCTGAAACCGATAAAGAGCGTGCATTCATGGCAGAGAAGCGTTCGGTTTTCGTTGAAATGCTCCTCTCCCCCCTCGGCAAGGATATTCATCGCGAATTCGGCATAGGTGCGGCTGGGAGTCCAGAAAACCTCACTCGTCGGAAGCAGCATGTCCCGACCGTCAAACCAAATCCCGAACCCGCCCCCCTGACGAGCAACAACCTTGAAGTCGTGGAGCTCGCCAGCTGATTTATGGTCGGGCTTCTTGGTGGTTTTTTTTCTCGAAAGCTTCAATGTGGATTTGTGAGATTTTGCATTCATCGGCGCATGGGTAACCTAGAGGTCTTGAGAATCAATGTTTCTCATCCAGACTTTGTGGTTCGGGGGATTGCTGCAGCATAACCGCCCTGAAATGCGTGAGCTTTTCATCATCTTCAGGCGCTGGGAAAGAGCGCACGCGGGCAAGCGATGCGGCGAGATCCTCAGATATGGGTCCTTGAATGAACTGGTCGAGGATTATTTTATCGTGTTCGTCGAAAAGTTTTTTCGAGAACCTGAGAATCCGCTTGTTGATGTCAGTTATCCATTCTTCCTCCCCACTGAGGAGATGGTCGTCACGGTGGAATTTTAGTTTGAATGGCACGAGGAATTTGTTGCCGAAAGCAATGATGAACGGATATGGGACACTCCAAGGATTCTGGAAGCATATTTCTGCCAACCCACTTTTCCATTTGAGGTGAACGGTTTCGGCATTCCATTTCGTGCCCCAATTTTCCCGCCTCCAATCATGCCAGCCGAGATTCTTGAAATCCGAATCGTCATCGGGGAGAAAAAATCTATCTCGGTAAATTTGTGGGGGTATGGGAATGAGTGTGTTGAAGTCAACCTTCCCGTTCGTGCAAATGGCATCGAAAATGGTATTGGCCTGCTCTTCAGAGGCTTCAAATTCAATCTCGCTAATCATGAAGTTTGGCATGGCTATTGGGTTTTATGCGATATCCCTGCAAAGGGAGTGCTTCTGTCAATTTTACGCGAAGCACTCACCCGTCTGTCAAGCCGGACGGATGACAGCAGCGCGAAACAACCCTGCGGCGGCCGTGATCATCCTGCCAGTGAGCAAACGCGGACTCAGAAACGAACTGTCGGAACGCTCTCTACCCCCTCAATTAACGGATGTGGTGACGGACCTCCGCAAATCCCTGTTCCCTGTATCAGCGGAGCGAAAACAGGCGAGCGGAATGACCGATTACGATTGGAGGTTCTGGCTCATCGGCGCTGGGATGAGTGAACCGCAATGAGAATGAGGGAATGAGGCTGGCCGGTAGAAATGGGAGTCGGCAGGGATTTTCCACGCCTCGGAAGAATGAGAAGCTGGGAATATCCGCCGACAGGGGGGGTTTATTCATCCCTTGTGGATTGGCTGGAGCCTGTAGGAAGCCAACAACCGCCCGAGAATGGGCAGCACGCCAGCTCGTCGGAGGGCGGTTCGTGAATAACTCAGAAAATTTTGACTTTCGCCGGTTTGTCCTGCCCGCTGAGTCCGCCCTTGGCCTGCTGAATCTGCCTCTCGACCTCCAGTGCCTCCTTAATCCGATCAAGATCCCCAAAGGGGAAAACCTGCTGCCCGTCGAATGTTCGGGAATAGCTGGAACCGGTCGGCAGGCGGAGGATTCCAGCGTATTTGAACGGCATTTCTCCGCGCCGGTGTAGTGCCGTGATGTTTTCCAGAATTCCCCAAATGGGGAAAACCGTCTCCGAATATCGGACCTGTTTCCCCTCGGGCGCTCCCAACTCCAGCGCCCATTCCCTGCCTTCTTCCTCTGCGGAGAGATTCTGGATCTGGGAAATGATGTCGTCGGCATTCATCTTGAGGCGAGCGTATGATTCCGGCATGGTCTCGGCAATGCAGGATTCATCCAGAGAAGAGAGGACACGCCGCATCCTCCATTGGTCAAAAGACAACCGGAATTGGACCGGCAATTACGATTTCTTTGAGACGTCCGGTCTGTTTGACGGGCCGGTGACACAGATGATGGTGGCTGACCCGATGGGGTTGCCGCCGATCCTGAAAACGGAAGAAATCCTTGAGCACATTTTCCGCTCTCCGATCCTCCTTGAACGGGTTTGTGAGGCTGGCTGGTTGTCTCCGATCCCTGATCTGGAAGAGCCGTATTTCTCCAGGGATGCGGCGTATTCGGCACTGGATCGACTTTTGAAGGGGGACAAACCGGCCAGACTGAAAAAAGAACCGGCTTTGAAATCAGGGGAGCCGGAAATTGGGAAAGCCGGATTTCATGGGCTTGTGAAGGCGGCCAAGGCTGCGGAAGCTCTGGGTATTTCTGTCCGCTCGCTGCACGATTACTCGGAACGCGGAATAATTCCATGCCTGAAAATCGGGAAACACCGGCTCTACAACATCGAGGTGGTCATGGCCTCCTTGGAGAGGGATACCGGCAAATGCGGGCTGACGGAAGGGGACATAAACGACATCCTTCGTTAAGCCTTCTTCTTGGGTTTCCCCTTCGGTTCCTTCTTTTTCGGGAGAATGCTCAACCATTCCGCCAAGTCGTTTCTTCCCGCAAGAGAGACATAGCTTGCCTTCAACTCCATCGGACTATTCCCCATGTCCCAAGAAACCTTCGCGAGATCCCCGATTTCCGCCATCCGGTAGCTCGCATACGAATGCCTGTGCCCGTTCCGAACTTTTCTGACAGGAATCAGGTTGCGAACCCTGCCGAACGCTCTCAGCATTGAGGACTCTCGGGTAAAGCGTGGGCATATCCACCCGCTTTTTTTCACATGGGGTGCAAGCCACGCTGCCAACTGATCGGAAATTGGCACATATCGCTTGCTGCCGACCTTCGCCTTGTGTTCATCAACCACGATCTGCCTTCCGGCCATATTCACGGCCCGCCAGTCCAACCGATAAATTTCGGCGGTCCTGATTCCCGCAAACGCCCCAAGCACAACAAACGGAATCCATTCGTCTGTCAGACCGTCAAGAATCTGCTGCATTTCTGCCGGCCGGTAGATCCGATACGGCATTTCTTCGGATCTTTGTTTCTCGGTTTTATTGTCATGGGCAATGCGGATGTGCTGGGCCTCCGTGTCCACCCCCCGTGGTAAATACCCCCTGTCTCGCGCAAAACCAAAGAACGTGGCAAAAATCCCCTTGTAGTTGTTCCGCGTCCTGCCGGTGAGTTTTTTCTTCCTTCCTGTAAACTCCACATTCTGGCCTCTGGTTTTCCTCTCTGGAAACTCGTTGAAAAAGCCCTCCAGTTCGCGGGTGGTGATGGATGCGATTTGACGGGTTTTGAAAACCTCCACGAATGCACCAAGCCGTCCTGTGTTGTCCTGCCAATACCGGAACGAACAATGGAATGTTTTCTTTCCGTTCGGCTCCACCGTCACCAGTTCCTTCATGTATTCCGTGAAAAGCTCGCCCACCGTTATTTTTGGGAGTCGCTTTTTCTCGAAATTTTCAACCAGCATTCGGGCCGCCTCCTGAACGGTGCCTTTTCCCTCCAAAATTCTCTCCGCTTCTGCCAGCCGCCTGGCTGCTTCGGAAAGCGGAATTTTCAGCGGTGCCAGTGTCTCTGCCGCATTGTGTATCGTGCGAATTTGAGTGCTGGTGAAAGGTTGTGGATCGCTCGGTTTTGACCCCGCCAACTCTTCGATGATCTCTTTGGCCCTCTTCTTCGCCAACACTTCCGTTTTGGCTCGCTCCCTGATCCGTTTCTTGTTCTTGTAATACGCGAGCATGAACGAGTCGTATCGAGTGCCGTTGACTTCAACCGTCGCCTTGTAGATGGGAATGGAAAAACCCTTTCCCGTCACTGGCTCCAGCGTTTCCTTGGAAGCTGCTTTTGAACTCATGCGCCCATTTGTCACAAAACCTGTCACAAAAGCAATAAATTATCTTTTCCTATCGTAGAGCATACGGCTTCAAATCCCGTACGCGCTGCCACTCGGTTTATCTCTCTGGAGTGGCTTAAATACAGGCTCTACGGGCTTCCCCCCCCCCACCCGATTTTTATTCGCGCTCATACTCCCCGATAAAACCCCATAAATCCCGATAAAATTGGCAGCGGATTGGCAGCGGAATTTGAGCGGATTCGGTGGACTTCATGGCCCCGCAGTCTCCTCAAGAGCAAAAAATGACCCGCCGAGGCCTCCGCCGGCTAAAGAAATGGGGCCCGGACCCCGTCTACAGTATCTTAGCCGCTTCCCCTTGCTGAACGCCCGGATTATTTCTTGCGGATCACTCCCGCTGGGCGACATGCTGGCAGGGATTGCAGATTCGGCTCAGGTGCCATCGTGGAGGGGAAACATCATGGTGGATCACGAAAAGGCAGCGTGCCGGGCAGACCGTCGCCGTTGCTGAACCGCCATCGAACAGGAGCCCGTTCCCATTCTCCTGGGGACGGGCCTTTTCGCCCATCAACAGACAACCAACGATCACACCGTCCACCTGGCCCTCATGCGTCCAGCCACGAGGACGCTGAAATTCAAAAACTACGCGGTGCAGGGGAGGTGAAGATCGGACACAAACCATTGGCCACGCACCAAACTGTGCGAAATCTCAAGAGACCTGCCTGCTTGCGGGGACGGGTTTCTTTTAGCTACTGAAGGTCGATGAGGGTTCTCAAGCGGCACCGGAGATGCCAAGCGGGAGGACGCTCCCCGACAGCGAGCACATCGAAGCCATGTGCCAGACCTTGCACTGAATCGTGCGTGGTCAGATTTGACGGGAGAGCGCCCCGTTTGAACTTGCAAACCAGTGCAGCGCTGGGCAAAGTTCCGTCTAAGAAACATTAAGGCAATATTCGCACTCAACTTCACCAAGCAAGGACCTCGCAGTCCACGCGTGCGCTTGGGCGGCTTTGTCATTCTGGATGGTCGCCCAGTTGCCATTGACCAAAGATATCCGCCGTCCCATGGCCCATCCGCCGCGTGCGCCGGTCTGGTGGCGAAGGGCATCGAAGCCAGCAGCAGAGCAAGGGCTGAGGGTCGTGAGAAGGGGAAGTGAGGATTTGAGTTTTTCATTTTGTCGGTCTCCCGTTTTTAAAATCCTGTTGCAAGATTTGGCATCCTACAGGCGCAACGCCTTTTCGCGCAAAAGGGCCAAACACGTGACGTTTGCGTGGCGACGTCCTATTTGGGTTAGGGGAAAACCCCGGCCGCTCTCACGGTCGCCGCACCGGCGATCCGCCGGATCCCTCAACCAACCGGCACGACAATGTGATCAGGGGAGCACAGGGTTCTTGTGGTCGCAGGGTTCGGGCGTTGCTCGTCGGGCCGGAATTTTCCGCCCAGAGCCGAGCGGATGGCGCCGAGAAGTTTTGCTCCGCCCTCGTGTTTCATGATGTATCCGTGCGCGCCGGCCCGCAGCGCCGGTCCGGCGTAGATCTTCTCCTCGTGCATCGAGAGGACGAGCACCGGAACGAACGGTAGCGCGGCATGCACGTCCCTAACGAATTCCAGCCCGCTTTTTCCGCGCAGGGAAATGTCGGCGACGATGAGATCCGGCGGGCACTCGAGCGCGGCGGCGAGCCCGGCCTCGGCGGAATCCGCCTCCCAGCAGATCTCCATGTCCGGCTCGCCGGCGATCCAGCACACGATCCCGTCGCGGGTCATCGGATGGTCGTCGAGAATCGCGATGCGGAGTTTCGGCGGCGGAAGCGGACTCATGTCGAAATCCTTCCGGCACGGGTTTCCAAGTAAATTTGCGAACACGCAGGCAAGCTACAGGCGGATCCGTTCCGGAGCAATCGGGCGAAACACGCAACGATTCTGAGGGTGCGCCTGACCGCGGCTGAAGAAAATCCTCAGCGCTTCAGGGACGCTGACTGGCAACCCAATTGGCGGCGAAGGCGATGAGCTCGGGCATTTTTGTGACGTGGAGCTTGGCCTTGATATTTGTACGGTGAGAATCCACGGTTTTCGGGCTGAGGTGGAGGCGCTTCGCGATTTTGTGCGTCGTAAGCCCGATGCCCAAGAGTTCGAAAACTTCAAACTCCCTGTCGCTGAGCCCGGCGACCCCGGTTTTTTTCGTTGGCGCCGGGGAGGAAAATGCCTCGAGGATCCGCCCGGACATCTGCTCGCTGACCTGGATTTTTCCGTCAAGAACCGAGCGGATCGTGCCGAGAAGTTTTGCGCCGCCCTCGTGCTTCATGATGTATCCGCGCGCGCCGGCCCGCAGCGCCCGCTCGGCGTAGACGCTCTCGTCGTGCATCGAGAGGACGAGCACCGGGACGGACGGCAGCGCGGCGCGCATGTCCTTGACGAACTCCAGCCCGCTTTTCCCGCGCAGGGAAATATCCGCGACGATCAAATCCGGCGGGACGTTGAGCGCGGCGGCGAGCGCGGTCTCCGCGGACTCCGCCTCCCAGCAGACCTCCATGTCCGGTTCACCCGCGATCCATCGCACGATCCCGTCGCGGGTCATCGGGTGGTCGTCGAGGATCGCAATCCTGTGTTTCTTCGGTGTGATTTTTTGGCTCATGGAGAAAATGTGCAGGTGATGATGGTGCCGCAATTTTCGCGGGATTGGACGCGGAGGGATCCGGCAAACATGCTGGCACGGTAATGCATGATTTGCAACCCCCTTCCGGATTTATTCTCATGTTCCGAAGGGGTTCCGTTGTCGGCGACCTGGAGCACCCAGTTTGCACCGGATGGTATGAGCGCGATATCAATGGAGGTGGCCTTTCCGTGGCGGATCGCGTTTTGGACAGATTCCTGGGCGATCCGGTAAAGGTGGGTCGCGGTGCCCGACGAGGAGATTGCCGGAGGCGAGGGGCAGGCGAACGTGCAGGCGATGCCGAACGTGGTTTCCGTGTTGACGGCGAGTTCGGCCAGCGCGGTCGAAAGGTCGCCTTTTTCCAAGACGACCGGGGAGAGGCTGTGAGAAATGTGGCGCGTGTGAAGGAGCGCCTTGCGGATGTCCTCGACCGTCTTCGCGAGCAGCTCTTTTTCTGCGAGCCCCTCGGGAAGCCGCATGGCAATATGCTCGGCGACAAACTGGATGCCCGTGAGCTCCTGGCAGATGCCGTCGTGGAGGTCGTGGCCGATCCGCCGCTGCTCGCTTTCCGCGATGCCCAGCACCTCCTGCTCCAGCTCCTGCCGCCGGAGGGTTTCCGCCCGCAGCGTTTCCTCCGTCTGCTTGCGGGCGCTGATGTCCTCGATCGTGGCCATCGTGCGGATCGGCTTGCCGGCCGCGTCCCGTATGACGGTCATGTTCACGTTCACCCAGACCAACGCGCCATCCTTGCGCACGTAGCGCTTCTCGAGGCGGTAGGACGGTATCTCCCCCCGCACGACCCGCTGGAATTCCGCGAAGTCCTTCTGCCGATCTTCCAGATGCGTGATGTCGCGGACCTGCATTTGGAGCATCTCGGCGGCGGAGTAGCCGGTGATCTCGCACATCTTCTGGTTCACGCGGATCCAGCGCCCGGTCTGCGGGTCGCACTGGGCCATTCCGATGGACGCCATTTCGAACATGGTGCGGAACTCTTCGCCGCTTTTCAGCATCTCCTCCTCGGCCAGCTTGCGCGCGGTGATGTCGTGGGCGATTCCCAGAATTCTGTAGGGCGTGCGGTTCGCATCCAGCACCATCACGTTGGTCATCCATGTGGCGAATGGGGTGCCGTCTTTCCGGACGTGCCAAATCTCTCCCTGGAATGAGCCGGACTCAACGAGCAATGCATTGGCGGGGCCGACCATCGATAATAATTGCTCTTGGTTATGAAAGACGTCCAAGTGCTGTCCGATGAGCTCGTGGACGGAGCATCCGTGCATGTCGGCCCAGGCTTTGTTGACGAAGAGGACGTGCCCGTTCAGGTCGGCCAGGGCGATGCCATCCAGGGACTGCTCGACAGCCGCTTCGAGCTGCAGGAGTTTGTCCTGCATCCGTTCAGCCAGCCTGCGGGCATGAAACCGGGTGTTGGCCAGCGAGAGAACCAGGCCGGAAAGAAGCAGGCTGATGATTGTCCCGCCGCCCAGCACAAGCCAGACCTTGGCGCCGAAGACTAAGCCGGCCGTTCCGCCAGACTGGGAGAAGCTCAGAAGCCATCGGCGTCCGGCCGCATCCACGGCGGTCTGCCACGACATCCGCCCGGGGGGGGGCGGTTTTTCCCCGGCCCCGCGCTGGCTGTCGTAGAGCAGGGCTTCTGGGGCGGGAGTCTCCCCATCGAATATTTGCAGGCGGATCCGGCGCCGATCGAAAAAATCCCAGCGCCCCAGGATCCCCTGCATGAGATCGTTCATCCGGTACGGGCTGTAAACCCAGCCCAGGAGGGCGGCGCGGCGTTCGGCCACGGTTTCATGGGGCATTCCGCTGCGGTAAACCGGCACATACATCAGCGTGCCGGCCTGGACATCCTTGCCGGTCTCCTGCACCAGAGTGACCCTGCCCGAAAAGGCGGCCTCATCGCGGTCGCGGGCGCGTTCCATCGCCGCCCGGCGCACGGGTTCGGAGAGCATGTCGTAGCCGAAGGCCCGCAGGTTCCGGCCGGAAAAGGGTTCGAGATAAATGATAGAGGAGTAAACCTCCCGTTTGCCCTCCGGCTTGACCAGGTAGTTAGGGAACCCCTCGGCGCGGATCGCCAGCGTGTGTTGCGCGAGCTGCCGACCGGGGATCAGCTGCGCAAAGCCGATGCCCTGGATGCCCGGAAACATCTGAATGATTTTCTGGCGCTCGGCAAATTCGCGCCATTCCTCCCGGGAGACGCCGCGGGTATCGGCGAAGCGCGCCGCACCGGCGCGCAAAAGAATCTCGTGCGAGCTGAGGCGATCCTCGATCCGGGACTGAATCTCCTTGCAGACCGAGTCGAACTCGTGCCAAGCCTCTCGATTCTCCACGAATTTCTCATAATGCGCCACTCCCCAGGTGACAGCCAGCCCGGCCAGAAGGATCCCCAGCGCCCACCAACCGCCACGGAAAAAATCGATGGCGGAAATCCCGGCGTCCTTCGGGTGGCGCGCGTTGCGGGAAGAAGACGGCAGCGGCTCGGTTTCCGGGTTAAAGCCAAGGCTGTTCACTTTGCAGGATCATGTGGCACGGGCTACCCGTGTTCTTTGATAGAATCACATGGGCAGGATGCCATGCCACTTAAATGAACAGCTACATCGGAGGAACCAGGATGCGGACCGCCGGATCCTCCTGCCGCTTGGTGCTGAAGATCCGGGCGGGCGCGGCGGACAGAACCTCGCTGCCCTTGAGGACAAACTCGGGATAAAACGAGTCGCTGGCCGGCTCATAGACACGCTCACCCGAGAACCTGCCGAGCAGCCGGTATTCGTAGTTGTTGTCGCTGCCGAGCTTTCCGGCCTCGCGGTCGGGTGCCAGCTTGCCCTGCTCGTTCATCATGACCAGGCGAGCGGTCTTCCACGGCTTCCCGGGCTCGCGCACCCAGCCCCACATCTTGTAGTCCTGCTTATACATCCGCCGCCCGATGAAATAATCTCCCGGCTGCTCGGACGGGATCGCCGCGTTCATCGCCGCACGCGCCAGCCCGTCGGTCTCCACCGTCTCGCAACCGGCCAGCGCAAAGATCGCCAGCAACGCGAAAAGGGCGGCTCGGAGGGAGGAGGCATCCGGCAGGATGCCGGATGTCCTACACGCAAGATGCGTGCGCTCCGGGACTTTCCCATTCCGCATTCTTCCCGTTCCTCTCATTCCTCCCATCATTTCGCATTTCGCATTTCGAATTCTCCGATCATTTTTCATGGTTTTCCATCCTCCGCCGAAGCGGTTTTTCCCGGATCCGAAAATCAAGCGCGGCCGGCATTTCTCTCGCATATCCTTCCGGCGCGGAGGCTGTCAAGACTGCCCGCTCGAACCTTGAACCTCAACCGCAGTTGCCCCGCCGGAAATTGTCTGTCAGCCCGTGCGTGGATCGGCCGGGGCAAATTTTGTATCCACCCATTGCGCGTAGGCTTCGTGGACATGCGAGGGGGTCAGGGAAATGATCTCCGGCACGTCATAGGGATGGAGTTCGACGAGGCGGGCCGCAAACGGTTTTTCGTTTACCGTGGAGATTTTGAAGATGACCACGACCTCGCGGGCGTCCTCGATTTTCCCCTCCCAGCAGTAGATCGAGCGGGCACCGGGCAGGAGGGTTCCGCAGGCGGCGAGATTTTCCGAGACGAGCGTGCGGACGGCTTCCGCGGCGGTCACCTCATCGGGAAACGTGCAGAGGACGACGCGGATCATGCGGGGAGGGGATTGCGGACGATCTATCTGCGGCGGAAGATTCCCCACGTGATGGCCGGGGCATCGGCAACCCAGCGGCCGCGCTGGCGCTCCAGCTTGATCCCGGTTTCAAAAACCGGTTCGTAGGAAGCATTGGCGGGCAGATCGAGCGCGGTCGAACGCGCGGATGCGGCGCGCGGGTTGAGGACGATGACGAACTGCTCGCCCTCTGCCGACCGCTCATAGACGAAGGGGTAGGCATTTTTCTTCGCGTAGAGAACGCGGAAGCCGCCCAGGTTTCCGAGAGCGGGATGCTTGTGGCGCAGAGCGAGCAGGGTGCGGATGAATTGCAGATGCGAGGTGGGATCGTCAATCTGGCTGGCCACGTCGGGCGCGGTGCGGCTGGGATCCACTGGCAGGTAGAGCTTGGACGCTGGTGCTGACGAGAACCCTTTGTTGCGGCCGCTCGTCCACTGCATCGGCGTGCGGGTTCCGGTACGGTTGGCATAGCTGCCCTCCTTGGCTTCCAGGTCCTCGATGTAATTCATGCCGATCTCATCGCCGTAGTAAATGAACGGAACGCCGGGCATCGTCAGAAGCATGGCGTGAACCCCTCGAAGCTCGGCTTCGGTGCGGCTGCGGCTCAAGCGCGGGTAATCGTGATTGCCGGTGGGCAGCGCGATGAACCCCTGGTTTTTGGTCGCCTCGTAGTGCTCCAAATAGTTTTCCGTAAAACCGAGAATATCTCCTCCCCCGGCGCGTTCAAAGAAGACATGAGGATCGCGGGCGTCGCCTTTCACGGCTCCCCACGTTCCCACAAGCGCGTTGTAGGCGGGTTCGCCAAAGTGGATCATGAAGTCGATATGGAATCCGGCGGAGAGGGCCTGCTTGGGATGGCTCCACTCCGAGATCAGGACGGCATGGGAGTAATCGCGCTCGATCCATCCGCGGATGTCCCGCCAGAGAGCGCGCAATTCGGGGCTGTCCGGCGGACCTTTGACAAGCGAGGCCGCCATGTCCACCCGGAACCCATCGCAGCCGGCATCGAGCCAGAATCGCATGATCGCTTCGAGCTCGGCGCGCACGGCGCGGGGCGCGGGAGCATCAACCGGCTGCTCCCAAGGACGTGCCGGATCGGGTTTGGCATAACCGTAGTTGAGAGCCGGCTGGAACCAAAAAAAGTTAGCGAGGTAATTTCCGTCGCGCGGCCCGGCTCCGTTGATCCAGCGGCCTGGCCCTCCGTCGGTCCAGACGTTCGGGGTCCATGTGAAATAGTCGGAATACGGATTCGGCTTGTGTTTGCGGGATGCTTTGAACCACGGATGTTCGACGGAAGTATGGCCTGCAACCAGGTCGAGGACGACGCGCATGCCGCGCTTGTGAGCTTCCTTGAACAGCCGCTTGAGATCGGCGTTGGTGCCATAGCGGGGCGCAACTTTCCGAAAATCGCTCACGTCATATCCCGCATCGCCAAAGGGCGACTCGAACACCGGGTTGAGCCAAAGCGCGTTGGCTCCGAGAGAGGCAATGTAATCCAGCTTGGAAATAATGCCCGGCAGATCGCCGATGCCATCGCCATTGGTATCCAAAAAGGATTGCGGATAAATCTCGTAAAAGGCGGCGGTATTGAGCCAGTCGGGAACAGGAGGTGTGGGTTTCATTTTTTATCCGTCCTGTTGGATTTTCCGATCCGATTCCATTCGTTGACAAACATGCCAAAAGCCATAGCTTTGCGTGCCGAACGATTCAACCTCCAATTATCGCATAAGCGCAAACAAATGCTGCCGCCCATCGAATACATCCCGGACTCCGAAGTGGATGCGGCGCTCGACGAACAACTGCGCGCCCTGCTCTCGACCTGCTTCACCGGGCCGCACAACGAGCGGTTCCAGCGGCAGCGATTTTACTCCGAAATGCCACAGCACCGGTGGCTCATCCGCGAGCCGGGAAGGGTGATTGCGCACCTCGCCATGCACGACAAATCGATCGGCTCGCCGGCGGGCGACTTGGCCATCGGCGGCGTCTCCGAGGTCTCCGTGCATCCGGATTTCCGCGGGCGAGGGCTTGTCAAAAAGCTGCTTGTCGCCGCGCATGCGGCTTTCGCGCAACGCGGCGTGCCGTTCGCCTTCCTGTTCGGCAACGGGGATGTTTACCGTTCTAGCGGCTATGTGCAGGTGAAAAATCCTCTACGCTTCTTCGACCCCGCCCGCAACGAGTGGTGCGTCCGCCCCGATGGCGCGGCCCTGGTCGCCCGGCTCGGCTCAACCCCTTGGCCAGACGGCGAAATTGATCTCCGCGGGCCAATATTTTAATCCGCTTCCCATGAATAACACCCATGCTATCCTTGCTTCCATGCTGGTAACTTCCTCGCTCGCAGCCGGCTCGTCCCCCCGGGAACGCAGTCTCTTCAACGAAAACTGGCGCTTCCAAAAAGGCGACCCAAAAGAGCCTGGCGACTCGTTGAACTACTTAAAAAATCCTGCGGTCAAGGATGCGGTCATCGCCTCCTCCACCGCCGCAGGCGTCGCCGGCGCGCAGCGCAAGCTCGGCGAAACCACCCCCTATACGCTCGCGCATTTCGATGACGCATCGTGGCGGAACGTCACCCTTCCCCACGACTGGGGTATCGAAGGCCCCTTCGCACAAAATCTCCCGGGCGAGACCGGCAAACTGCCTTGGGCGGGCACAGGCTGGTATCGGAAAACATTTGCGGTCCCGGCCTCCGATGCCGGAAAGCAATTTTATTTGGATATCGACGGGGCCATGTCGTATTCGACGGTCTGGTGCAACGGGCAGTTCGTCGGCGGATGGCCCTATGGCTATTCCTCCTTCCGCATCGACCTTACCCCGTGCATCAAACCCGGCCAGGACAACGTCGTGGCGATCCGACTGGAGAATCCCGGCGACTCATCCCGCTGGTATCCGGGCAGCGGACTCTACCGCAATGTCTGGCTCGTCAAAACCCATCCGGTTCATATCGCGTATTCGGGAACTTCGATCACCACGCCCGAGGTTTCCGATGCCGCGGCCAAAGTCGCCATCCATGTCGCCGTGGAAAACCGGTCCGGCACCGAAGCTAAGGTTCAGGTGAAAACCGAGGCCTTCTTGCTTGATGAAAAAAGCCAAAGATCCAAGGAGCCGGTATTTATCTCCCAAGCCCCGGTCCAGACGATCGGCGCAGGCCAGCGCGAGTCGCTCGCCTCGGAAGCGCTGGTTGCGAACCCCCGGCGCTGGTCGCTGACCTCGCCCGCGCTCTATCAGGCGGTCACGACGGTGACGCAGGATGGCAAGGTGGTGGATGTTCAAGAGACGACATTTGGCATTCGCACGATCGAGTTCACCGCCGACAACGGCTTCCTTCTCAACGGCCAGCGCGTGCAGCTCAAGGGGGTCTGCAACCACCACGACCTCGGTGCCTTAGGCGCGGCATTTAACACCCGTGCGGCCGAGCGCCAGTTGGAGATCCTGAAAGAGATGGGCGTTAATGCCCTCCGAACCAGCCACAATATGCCCGCACCCGAGCTGCTCGATCTGTGCGACCGCATGGGTATCGTCGTCATGGATGAAACCTTCGATTGCTGGAAGCGCGGGAAAAAGGGCAACGATTACAACAAGCTCTGGGACGACTGGCACGAGAAGGACCTGCGCGCCCTGATCCGCCGTGATGTCAACCACCCCAGCGTTGTGATGTGGAGCATCGGCAACGAAGTTTTTGAGTTGGGTAAAGCCGATGAAGGCCCCGCCTTGGCGGCAGCCTTGACCTCGATCGCCCATGACACCGATCCCACCCGCCCCACCGTGCTCGGATCGAATCATTCAGACGCGAGCTACAACGGTGTCCAGAAAGGCGTGGATGTGATGGGACAAAACTATCAAGTCGGCGGCTACGCCAAATTCAAAAAAGAAAATCCCACGATCCCGCTCGTCGGCAGCGAAACGTCCTCGTGCGTCAGCTCGCGCGGCGAGTATTTTTTCCAGACCCCGGAAATGGCGGATGAGTTGGCCGGGCAGGCCGCAAAGAAAGCGGCCGAACAAGGTAAGCCAGCGCCGGCGGCCATGCCATTCAGCCCGGTCAGCGAGGATAAGGCTCAGGGCAGATCCGATTTCCAAGTCAGCTCTTACGATCTTTACGCGCCCGGCTGGGCCTGTCCGCCTGACCCCGAATTCAAGGGGCAGGAGACCAACCCGCATGTGGCCGGGGAGTTCGTCTGGACCGGCTTCGACTATCTGGGCGAGCCGACACCCTACAACAGCGATGTCACCAACCTGCTCAACTTCCACGACGCGGCCGGCAAGGCGGACATGGAACGCCAACTCAAGGAGCTGGGAAAAATCGCAGTGCCCTCGCGCAGCAGCTATTTCGGCATCGTCGATCTGGCCGGGTTCAAAAAAGACCGGTTTTACCTCTACCAGGCCCACTGGCGTCCGGACTTCCCGATGGCCCACATCCTCCCGCACTGGAACTGGCCGGAGCGCGTCGGCATGGTCACGCCGGTTCACGTCTATACCTCGGGCGATGAGGCCGAACTCTTCCTCAACGGTAAATCCCTCGGACGAAAAAAGAAAGGGGCATTGGAATACCGGCTGCGCTGGAACGAAGTCGTTTATGAGCCGGGCGAACTCCAGGTCGTCGCTTACAAGGCCGGCAGGGAGTGGGCGGGAGAAACCGTGAAAACGACCGGGCCGGCGGCCAAAATCACCCTGTCGGCGGACCGCAATAAAATCCAAGCCGACGGCTATGATCTTTCGTTTATCACCGCCACCGTGGCGGACAAGGAGGGACGGCTCGTGCCGCAATCCAAGAATGCCATCGAGTTTGATGTCAGCGGCCCCGGCGAAATCGTGGCGGTGGATAACGGCGATGCCACCAGCTTCGAGCCGTTCCAGGCAAGCCGTCGCAAAGCCTACAACGGTCTCGCTCTGGTCATCGTTCGCGCCAAAAAAGGTGAAACCGGCACCTTCAACCTGACCGCAAAATCAGAAGGCCTCGCCAGTGCGACGACAGCCATCGAGGCGGCCGCGCTCCCTGATGGAAAATGAACAGGGCGGTAGCGGCGCACATCGCCGTCTGGGGGGCTTTGGGTTATAGGAATTAAGCAATTTCTATCGCTGTTGGATCTTCCGATCCGATTCCATTCGTTGCCCAACATGCCAAAAGCCGTAGCTTCAGTGCTCCTGAAGCCAGCCAGAAATCATCATGTGTCATTCCCCCAGAAATCCGACGGTGATGGTGAGTGCCGGCCACCCGAAATACCAACTCTGGTTTTCGGTATCGGGTATGAAGGCGACCTCTTCGCCGGCCAGTAATTTGGTCTCGATCTCGATCGAAAGTCCCTTGGATTCTTTTTTGATTTCCTTTTGAAAACCGATCGACTCGCCGGGGCCGCCATTCCAGGAAAACTTGAGGACCGAGAGCGACATGGATTTGTCACCGTCTCCAGTGTTAGTGGACCAGGGGCCGGAGTTAACCTTGATGACATAGCGGCCGGTCTCCGGGGCGATGAAGCGGATGAGTCCGATTTCCTTCCCGATCGCCGCGAGCACGGCCCTGTCACCGTGCGCCCCGAAAAGCTTTGATCCCAGCGGACCTGTGAAGCCACCGTCTCCCTCGAACCACACCATGGAATTTGTCTCCCACTGTGATTTATCCGAGCCGATGGAGGGATCGAGTTTTCCGCCCAGTTCCCTCGGGAGCCAGGAAAGGCGCCAGAGCGGTTTTCCGTCAGGTCCGGAAAAGACCGGTTCGCCGGTCCAATTTTTCGACGGGATGGGCAGGGGATAGACCTTTTGGGCCTTTTCGCCTTTTGCAGTGATCAAGTCGCCTTGGAACTCGACCGGCTTGGCGACGCAGGGCGGGCGAAAGACCACAAGGTTGGGGGTGATCGATTTGCCCAGCTCATGGGTTTTGGCGGGGGCGTCTTTCAGAAGCTCGGGAAGTGCCTGGGCAAAAACATCGTTGAAATAGACATACCCGTCCTGGGTCGGGTGGCAGCCGTCACCGGAGAACTTCTCCCAGGGAGCCTCGCCGGAATTGATCTGGGCTGCGGCGTTATAGACGGTGCAGAGGCTCGGGATGCCGTAGAATGCGGCGACGCGCTCGTGGGCGCTGGCGGAAGGCGGGAGCTTGCCTTGCTTGTAGTAATCCAGATTCGGTTTCATCATCGTGTAAAAGATGAGCAGGTCGGCGTGCGGGTTGTTCAGCCACGTCTTATGAACCATCCTTTCCATCGATTCGGTCCGGTCGTTGTCGCCATCGTTGACGCAAAATTCGATGAGGACGAGATCAGGTTTTATTGGGAGGACATCGCGTTCGTAGCGCCGGTCCCCGTAGTCGGACCCGGTGCCGGAAACGCCGGCGTTGATGATGTTAATTTTAGCATTGGGGTAGTGCTCCTTCAGCCAGTTTCCCACAAACGTCACATATCCCTTCGGTGACGCGCCGCCCACGGTAATGGAGCCGCCAAGGAACAGGACGTTGACCTCTCCTCCCGCCTTGAGTTTCGCCGCCAGGTTGGGGAGCCCGTCGCGGAGGGTGTAGAGAACAGCCGGCTCAAGTTTGACGTCCTTCTTGGCCGTCGCCTCGGCCCGGCTGGAGGTCGAGGCTAATATGGTCGCTGCGGCCAGAACGCCGGTCGCTATTATTGTGAGGGTTGGCTTCATAAGGTAACCGTGCGGAGTTCTCGATTTGGCGTCGAGGCCTAATTTTTCCGCGGGTCGGCCGCCTCGATCCGGCGGGTGATATCGAGCGCGATGTCGAGCGCGTTCGCCGCGGCCTGGCCGGTGACGCGCGGGCGGAGCCCCTCGCGGGCGCAGCGGACAAACGATTCCAGCTCGATTTTCAGAGGCTCGCCTTTTTCGACTTCGACCGGCTCGCGCACGATCCGGTGCCCGCTGAAGTCGGTGACAATTTTCGAGTCGGTTGCGAGACCGATCAGTTTTCCGATCCCGCTGCTGGCTTTCTCGTCATCGCGGGCGAGTCGCAGGAGGTAGCCGGTCTGGTTTTTGTAATCCAGGGAAAGGTAGGCATTTTCCTGGAAGACGCGGATTTTGCGCACGCGGTCCTGGCTGATCCGGCTGGCGGTGAGGTTGGCGACGCACCCGTTTTCGAACCGGAACCGGACGTTGGCGATGTCCTCCCCGCGCCCGAGGACCGAGATTCCGACCGGGTCCATCGAGGCGATCGGCGAGCGGACGAGATGCAGGATGATTTCGATGTCGTGGATCATCAGGTCGAGGACGACCCCGATGTCGGTGCTGCGGTTCGGGTAGGGGGAAAGGCGTGTGACCTCCAGGAAACGCGGGTTTTGGAGCTGGGCCTCAAGCGCGTGGAGGACCGGGTTGAAACGCTCGACGTGGCCGACCTGAAGAACGCAGGAATGCGCGGCGGCGAGCTCGGAGAGCTCATGCGCATGCTCCGGCGTGTCGGCGATCGGCTTCTCGATCAGGAGGTGCTTGCGTTTCGCGAGAAGAGCTTTCCCGATTTCGTAATGCGTGACCGTGGGCGTGCAGATCGTCGCCGCGTCCACAAGCGAGGCGAACTCCTCGAGCGATGTCGCCGCCCGCGTGTGGTATTTGGCGGCGGCGGCCCCGGCGGCGGCGCTGTCGGCATCATAGACGGCGGCGAGCGTCGAGATCTCGCTGTAAATCCGCGCGTGGTTGATGCCCATGTGTCCGACGCCCACGACTCCTGTGCGGATGGCATTCATAGTCCGTAAATGGAAAG
>JBAXXD010000009.1:0-64176 GCA_037128135.1 Verrucomicrobiia bacterium | reverse complement strand
ACGATGGAAGCCACCTGCGACGAGCTCCTCGCCACCATCCACGCCCACCCGACGCTCAGCGAGGCCGTCCACGAGGCCGCCCACGCCGCCCAGGGCCACGCAATCCATATCTGACAAAGCGGCGGCGTTAGAAGGCAAACGCCGCCAGAACGGTCGGGTTCATGCCAATACCCAAATCCCTTCTCGGGCCGCATGTTTCCAGGATGATCCCGGGAACATGGGAACTCAGGCTTTTTCCTTGGAAAGATCAACCGTGTCGATCTCTCCGGAACGGATGTCCTGTTCGAGCAACGTGAGATGTTTGTGGAGTTCCGAGCGGAACGCCGGATTTTTCACCGTGGCGTTCGCGCCGACCGGGTCATTCTTGCCACGGTAAAACAGCAGAAAGAGATCCCCCTCCGCCACCGCGAGCAGGTAAATCACGCGTTTCGGGCCGGAACGTGCGGTGCCGTAGGCTTTGAGCAGCCGAGTTCCTGCGGGGAGTCCCGGCCCTGCTATTGCGGTCGCAAGCACAACCTTCGCTGTGCGCCGGAGCACGGAGAAATCATCGGTAGAAATGGCGCGCCCGAACTCCCGCTTGAGTATCCGACGGGAGACGAGGAGTTTCATTTCGCCCGCTTCCTGGCTCTCCAAGCGGTGGCGACCGCATCCATGCGGGCCTGCGTCACATCATCCACTGCCAGCGTCTCAACCGGTCCGGCTTCGAGGGCAAACGGAATGCTGCGCGTCTGAACGATTTTGGTCAGATAAAGCCGGACAGCGGTGGGCATATCGAGCCCGATAGCCCCTAGGACGGAATCCGCTTCTTCACGAAGCTCTTGGGGCAAGCGAATTTGCAGTGTTTTCATTGCTTTTGTATTGCATTTGTCATTACCATGCAATGTTTCTGCTTGTCAAATCTTTGTGCGGGGGGGGATCCATTTTCCCGCCCATCGGACGGGCAGCGGGAGCAGTGCCGCGAGCCAGAACGCGGGCTCGGCAAGACCGGAGAGCCAGACCGCGAGGAGCGTGCGCCGTCCGGGGAGCGCGTCGGCTGCGGTGCGTCGGCAGGCGAGGAGCGCGAGGTGAAGCGCCCAGCGGCGGAGGGACAGCGGCTTCGCGAGCGCGGAGAAAAACGAGAGCGCGAGCCCGAACGTGAGCGGCAGCCCGAGGCTTCCCCCGGGGTTGCAGCGGCGGAAGGTCGCGAACGCGCGGTGTTGGTGGAGGAGCCAGTCGCGCGTGCTTCCGGACGGCGCCGCAAGTTTCAGGACGCAGCGCGACATCCCGACGCGCCCGCCGGAGCGGCTCACGGCGAGCCCGAGCTCATGATCGTCGGCCAGCGCGCCGGCAAAGGCCTCCCAGCCGCCGAGGCGGCGGAGGACGCTTCCCTTCACCGCCATGCAGGCGCCGGTGAGAAAATCCATGCGTCCAGCGGCGCGGAGGAGCGCCACGCCCGGCCAGAGCGCAAGCTCGGTTCCCGCCGCGTCGAGCCGGGAGGTCAGGCTTCCGCCCTCCTCAAAAACATAGGGGGCGGAAAATGCCGCGACGGCGGACTCCTGCCACTCGCGGCGGAACGAACGGAGGAACGCGCCGTCGGCCATGGTGTCGCTGTCGAGCACGATCCATCGGTCGTGCGTCGCCAGCGGCTCAAGCCGCACGAGCTTTTCGATTTTTGGATTCAAGCGTGCGCCGCCGCCGGGGGGAGGACATGGAATGTCCAGATCTGGAAATTTCCGGGCGAGCGCCGCGCAGAGATCGCGCCCTTCCCCGCCGGACGTTCCGAAGAGGATCCGGTCGCCCGGCTCGACCCCCTCGAGAAAAACCTCCAGACTCCGCGCGAGCCCGGGCTCGCCGGGCTTAAGCGGACGGAAAAACGTGACGGGCTCGAGCGGGCCGGGGGCCTTCGCTTCCCGCAGCCAGCGCCGCAGGAGCCCGGCGGCAACAAGAAAATATGCGGCGGTGAAAACCCCGATGCCGACGGCGGCCAGCCGGGCCGGGCTTCTCAAAAGGCCCGGATTACCCAACGATCGGGAGAAGGTTCTTGCTGATCGCCCGATCCATGGAGAGCGCGCCGCCGCCGAGGCAGGCGAGCGCGAGGCCGGCCACCCAGAGAAGGAGCGGAAACTCCAGAACGGAGAACCCTGCCGCGGACCGGCCCAGCAGGATCAGGGCGCCGGACATGACAGCCACGACGCCGAGCCCTGCGAACCGGGTCAGAAATCCGAAAAACAGCGAGAGGCAAACCGCGAGTTCCAGCACGATCGCCAGCGACGTCAGCAAGGCCGGCAGCCCGAACCCGGACGGGGAGGCCCAAGCCTCCACGGTTCCCTGCCAACCGGCCCCGCCAAACCATCCGAGCGCCTTCTGGGTTCCGTGGTAAAAAAAGATTCCGGCCACGGCGAGACGCAGGATGAGCGGACCCACATTTCCGGGGGAGTGGAAGAAATGATAGACGGGATTTTTCGTCACGAGGCGGGATCGTATCAGAGCGGGGGCGGGACGGAAAGCAAAAGTGTTCCCACGGCGGGCCGGTTCCGGTATGAAAGAGGCCCGTCATGGAGCAACCCGCCAAAGCCCCGCTCGCCGCGTATGTCGTGCCGTTCGCCGTTTTTCTGGGCGGCCTGGCGCTCGCCGGGGCCGTGCGAAGCGTCTGGGGAACGTCGGAAAACCTTCTGCTCAGCAGGCCGGAGTTCTGGGTTTACCCGCTTCAGACCTTGCTCTGCGGGGCATCGCTGGTTTTTTTCTGGAGGCGCTACGACTGGGGAGCCGCGGGAGGATTCCTCGCGGCCGCCGCGGTGGGCCTGCTCGCCCTTGCCCTCTGGCTGTCCCCGCAGGCACTTTTCGGCATCGCGCCGCGCACGGACGGATTTGACCCGACGGTTTTTTCCGGATCCCCGGCGATCTACTGGCTGACTGTTGCCGCGCGGTTTGCGCGGCTCGTGGTCGTCGTGCCGCTCGTCGAGGAGATTTTCTGGCGCGGGTTTCTGATGCGCTACCTGATCCGCGAGGACTTTGAAAATGTCGCGCTGGGGGCATTTCGCCCGCTCTCTTTTTTCGGTGTGGCGGGGCTTTTCATGCTGGTGCACGGGGTGGCCGACTGGCCGGCCGCGTTCCTGACCGGGCTGCTTTTTAACGGGCTTCTCGTGAGGACGAAAAGCTTGGCGGCCTGCGTGGCCGCACACGCGGCCACCAACCTCGGGCTCGGCCTCTACATCATGGCGACCCGGCAATGGGGGTTCTGGTGAAAATCGGATTCGCGCAGATCAACACGGTCGTTGGCGACTTCGCGGGCAATGCGCGCAAGATCGCCGCGGTGGCCGCCGACCTCGAGCGCCGCGGGGCCGAGATCATTCTCACGCCGGAGCTGTCGCTCACCGGCTACCCCCCGCACGACCTCGTCTTCAAATCCGATTTCGTCCCCGCAAACCTGAAGGCGCTCGAGGACCTGCACGCGCAGGTCGGCTCGGCGGCATGGCTGGTCGGCTACGTCGGCGCGAATTCTTCGGGCCGTCCGTTCCGCAACGCGGCGGCCGTGCTCGAGCGCGGGCGGCCGATCCGGAAGGTTTTCAAATCCCTGCTGCCGACCTACGACGTCTTCGACGAGGCGCGGTATTTCGAGCCCGCCGCCTCGGTCGTTCCGATCGAGATCGCGGGCCGGAAAATCGGGGTCACGATTTGCGAGGACATCTGGACGCCGGAGTATCTGCCGCGCGGGCTTTACGCGCGGGATCCGGTTCACGATCTCGTCGCCGCCGGCGCGGTCGCGATCCTGAACATCAGCGCGTCGCCATTTCAAACCGGCAAGCCCGCGCAGCGGCGGGAAATGATCCGCCTGCAGGCCGCCAAGCACCGGGTCCCGTTCTTTTATTGCAATGCCGTGGGAGGAAACGACCAGCTCGTCTTCGACGGACATTCGCTCGCGGCCACGGCCGACGGCGTCGTCTGGATCCAGGCGCCCGGGTTTCGCGAAGGATCGTTCCTGCTCGACATCGGCGACATGAACCACGAGGTCGATTTCCGCGAAGGGGGCTCGCGAACCAGCCTGCCACCGTGGCCGCAGGAGACCGGCAGCGACCAGAACGACCTCAGCGACCTGCGCGACGCGCTCGTGCTCGGGCTCCGCGACTACATGGCGAAGTGCGGGTTTCGGACGGCCGTGCTCGGGCTCAGCGGCGGGATCGACAGCGCGGTGACCGCGTGCCTCGCGGTCGAGGCACTCGGGGCGGATCGCGTCACCGGGGTCGCGATGCCCTCGCCGTTTTCGTCGGGCCACAGCGTCGAGGATGCGCTCCTCCTGGCAAAAAACCTCGGCATGAAATGCCTGACCATCCCGATCTCCGCCGGCTTCGAGGCGCTCAAGGCGCAGATGGCGGAGGCGTTCGCAGACAGGCCGGAGGATCTCACCGAGGAGAACATGCAGGCCCGCCTGCGCGGCCTCACGCTCATGTCGCTCTCAAACAAATTCGGCCACCTCCTGCTGACCACCGGCAACAAGAGCGAGCTGGCGGTCGGCTATTGCACGCTCTACGGCGACATGTGCGGCGGGCTCGCCGTCATCTCCGACCTCCCCAAAACCACGGTCTGCCGGCTCGCCGAATTTATCAACCGCAGCGCAGGACGCGACGTGATCCCGCGCCGCACGATCGAGAAGCCGCCCAGCGCGGAGCTGCGCCCGGATCAAACCGACCAGGATACTCTCCCGCCCTACGAGATCCTCGACGAAATCCTCCGCCTCTACGTCGAGGAAAACCTCGGCGCGCACGCGATCGCCGCGCGCGGCTTCGACGCCGAAACCGTCCGTTGGGTGATCCGCCGCGTGGATCTCAATGAATACAAGCGCGAGCAGGCCGCGCCCGGGCTCAAGGTCACCGGCCGCGCGTTCGGGATCGGCCGCCGGATGCCGCTCGCCCAGCAGTTTTCTCCCGCCCCCGCAAATCATCCGGGCCTTGGCACATAAACCGCGATCCGAAAACCCTGCGTCTCGACATCTGAAAAATCCGCCTTCCGTTCATCCGGCAATTTGGTAAGGAGCCGTCAAGAAATAAGGTTTACATGAAATGGAGCTGAAGATTTTGGCATCTTTGAAGTATCGCAGAGAAGAAGGCTTCGGTCAAAACGACATTTCCCCGCACCCTCCAAGCGAACGGCTTCACCGGCGGATCCTCCAGCGTCCGTCGCCGACGCTGAGCACCTCGACGCGCACCGGGCAGAGCCCGGCCCTGTGGAAGCCGAGATCCTTCGCGACGGCGGGAGTGACATCGAGGATTCTCTTCCCGATGAACGGCCCGCGGTCGTTCACGCGAATGACAACCGAGCGGCCGTTGCGGAGGTTTGTGACGCGCACCTTGCAAGGCAGTGGCAGGGTTTTGTGCGCGGCCGAGCGCGACCAGGAATACTGGCTCTCGCCGATCGCGGTCTTGCCGGGGAAAAAGAAAAGGAAGCTCTCATCATAATGCGAGGCGAGCCCCTCCTCGGTGTAGCCGACCGCTTCCCTCGGGCTCAGCGGCGTGTAATAGATCCCGCGCACGGTATAGGGCTTGTGCTTGTATCCCTTGAAGCTGGTCCCGCAGCCGGAGAGGAAGAGGCAGAGCAGGAAGAGGCAAAGAGGCTTCCCCATCGCCGTGCCAATGGCTGAAACTTGCAGATCAACCAAGGAGTCAGCAACGAATGGCGCTAACTTAAGGCGGTTTTGGGATGGGAGAGCGACCGTCCCGGTTGCTGTCCTGCCGGGGAAAACAAGCGGGACGCTTGTTCTACTCTGGCTTAAGTTAGTGGCATTCGGGTCAGCAACCAAGGGGTCAGTCCTTTGGATTATAGGGTTCGGGCAATTTCCAACAAGATCTCTACCTTGCGCGCATCTGCGGGAAGAGGATGACGTCGCGGATGCTTTCGGCGCCGGTGAGCATCATGACGAGGCGGTCGATCCCGATCCCCACACCGCCGGCCGGGGGCATCCCGTATTCGAGGGCTTGGAGGAATTCCTCGTCGAGCTTCTGGGTTTCGCCTCCGCTCTGGTGCTCGAGGCGGGCGCGCTGGATGTCCGGGTCGTTGAGTTCGGAATAGCCCGGGGAAATTTCCTGTCCGTTGATGATGAGTTCGTAAACGTCCACGACCGAGCCGTCTGAGGCGTTCTGTTTGGCGAGGGGGACGAGTTCCTTCGGGCAGTGGGTGACGAAGAGCGGGTTCATCGTCTTTTCCTCGATTAGTTTTTCGAAGACGTGCTGGGTGACCTCGAAGTCCTCCGCGCAGTGAGTGATATCGAGGCCGTTCGCGGCGCACCATCCGCGGCGGGCCGCCGGGCTCAGTTCATACCAGTCGCTTTTCACGCTGCGGATGAGGTCGGCGTAGCGCTCGCGGCGCCACGGCGGCGCGAGGTCGATCGCCTTGGTGACCGCGCCGTCCTCGCCCCGGTGCTCGATGAGAAGCCCGCCGCAGACCGTCTTCGCGAGGTGGCAGACCATCTCCTCGACGAGCGCGGCCATCTGCTCGAAATCCGCGAACGCCCAGTAGGCCTCGAGCATCGTGAACTCCGGGTTGTGGCGGCGCGAGATCCCCTCGTTGCGGAAATTCCGGTTCAGCTCGAAAATTTTTGTGAACCCGCCGACGAGGAGGCGTTTGAGGAAGAGTTCGGGGGCGATCCGGAGGAAGAGGTCGGTGCCGAGCGCGTTGTGGTGGGTCTGGAACGGTTGGGCCGCCGCGCCGCCGGGGATCCGCTGCATCATCGGTGTCTCGACCTCGATGAACCCGCGGGCTTCCAGAAACCGCCGGATCTCGCGGACGATCGCGATGCGTTTCAGAAAAATGTCGCGCGATTCGGGATTTGCGATCAGGTCGAGATACCGCTGGCGGTATTTGATTTCGGTATCCTGGACCCCGTGCCACTTGTCGGGAAGCGGGCGCAGGGATTTCGAAAGCACGGTGAACGCGGCCGCCCGGATGCTCGGCTCGCCGGCTTTTGTGGTGAACGTCTCCCCCTCGACGCCGATCCAGTCCCCGATGTCGAGCTGCTCGAAAACCGCCGCCGCGTCCGCGCCGACTTCTTTGGCCTGCAGGTAAATCTGGATCCTTCCCGTGCTGTCCGAGAGATCCAGAAAATGGCTTTTTCCCATGTTCCGGTGGGCGGTGATGCGTCCAGCGGTGCGCACGCGGGCACCCTCGACAAACGAGGCGCGGACCTCGCCCGGAGGCGCCGTGATATCAAACCGTCCCCCGAACGGCGCGACTCCCGCCGCGTGCAAGGCCTCCAGCTTTTGCCGGCGCACGGCCAGCAGTTCGGTATGTTCTTCCATAAGTCAAGTCGCCCGGGCGGGCGTTGGAATTTATTAGATGGGGGCCGCCATCCGCAGGATGATCGCCACTGTGGCCGCAAAGGCCAGCACCGCCACTGCGGCCGCCGCGTAGAGCGCGAGTGCCACGAAATCATTCTTCCGGAGGAATTTCGGAATCGGGGAGGAGTTCACAAATTCCGGCGGGCGCGTGCTCAGCCGGGCGACCTCGGCCGTCACGGCAGTGGACTCCGGCAGCGGCTGGTCCGGGGTTTCCTCCTCGCCGTGAAAGACGCCCTCGACAACGCCGAAGCGGATCTCATCCGCATGGCGGAGGATCGCGTCGGTCACCTGCTCGCCGTTCAAAAACGTCCCGTTCGTGGATCCCGCATCGTGCAGGTGGAAGGAGTCGGCCTCCCTGATGATCTCCGCATGGTGGCTCGACACCGATCCGTCGTCAATTTGGAGGATGTTGTCCGTCACCCGACCGACGGTGGTTTTTTCATCGGTCAGATCGTGTGAGATCCGGGTGCCATCGGGGAGGAAGATCTGCAGTTTGGCCATAGCGGTTTATACTCCGGGTGCCTTGGCTGCGGCAACCTCTTTGGCGAATTCCTGGAAAAAGTCCTCCGCGTCGTGCGGGCCCGGGCTGGCCTCGGGGTGGTATTGCACGCTGAACGCGCTGCAGGTCTTGTGCCGCAGGCCGGCCACCGTGCCGTCGTTGAGGTTGATGTGGGTGACCTCGACGTCGTCCGGGAGCGACGCCGGATCGACCGCGTAGCCGTGGTTCTGCGAGGTGATGGCGATTTTTCCGCTGCGCAGATCCTTCACCGGCTGGTTCGCCCCGCGGTGGCCGAACTTCAGTTTGAACGTCTTCCCGCCGAGCGCCAGGGCCAGAACCTGATGGCCGAGGCAAATCCCGAAGATCGGCTTCTTCCCGATGAGCCCGCGCACGGTTTCGTGCGCGTAGCCGAGCGCCTCCGGATCCCCGGGGCCGTTCGATAAAAAAATCCCGTCCGCGCCCGTCGCCAGCACGTCTTCCGCCGTCGAGCCGGCCGGCAGCACCGTCACATCGAACCCGCTTCTGCGCAGCAACCGCAGGATGTTTTTTTTCATCCCGAAATCGAGTGCCGCCAGCTTGTGGACCGCGGGAGGCAGCGGCTCGAAGACATTGCCTTTGGCGTCCGTCCCCGCCGACGCCCCGCCGCTCTTTTGGACCACCCAGGCGCGGCTTGCCGTCTGCTCCGGATCCCATCGGCAGGCCGCCGCCGGGGTCACTTCCTTCACGAAATCCACGCCCTCATACGGAACCCCGCGCGCCCGGCCGACCGCCTCCGCCTCGTCCACGATCTCCGTCGAAAGGCACGCCCGCATCGCCCCGCGCGTCCGCAGGTGGCGGGTCAGTGCCCGTGTGTCAATCCCTTGGATCCCCGGGATCCCGTGCTGGACGAGATAGTCGTGCAGCGAGCCGTCACTGCGCCAACTGCTCACCACCGGGCTCAGCTCCTCGATCACAAACCCGCGCACCTGCGGGCGGTCGCTCTCGACATCCACGCCGTTCACCCCGTAATTCCCGATCTCGGGATACGTCATCGCCACGATCTGGCCGCGATACGACGGGTCGGTCAAAATTTCCTGATACCCGCTCATCGAGGTATTGAAGCAGATCTCGCCGGCCGCCGTGCCGACGGCGCCGAAACTTTCCCCGCGAAACACCCGCCCGTCTTCCAATGCCAACAATGCTGTCATCACCCCATTCCTTACCACCCCCGGCCCCCGCGTAAAACAAAATCCCGCGCTCTGGCTTCAGGGTTTTCTTCTGAGGGCGAAAAATTCTTTGAGGAGGGCGGCGCAGTCGTCGGCCAGGATGCCGGGCGTGATTTCGCAGCGGTGGTTGAGTTCGGGCATTTGGAGGAGGTTGAGGAGGCCGCCGGCCGCCCCGCCCCTGGGATCCCCGCAGCCGAAGATCACCCGGCGCATCCGCGCGTGGACGACCGCCCCGGCGCACATCGGGCACGGCTCCTTCGTGACGTAGAGGTCGCAATCCGTGAGCCTCCAGTCGCCGACATCCGCCTCGGCCTGAGTGATCGCAAGCATCTCCGCGTGCGCGGTGGCATCCTTCAGAAGTTCGACCTGGTTCCATGCCCGGGCGATGATCTCCCCCTCGCGCACGATCACCGCCCCGACCGGGACCTCCGCCGCCGCAAACGCCCTCCGCGCCAGACGCAGAGCCTCCCGCATGAAATATTCCTCGCTCGCAAGTTCCATCCGGACAGGCTATGACAATTTCATGCCCGCACGCAAAACCATCGTTGCCCCCTCGATCCTCGCCTGTGATTTTTCGCGGCTCGGCGCCGAGGTCGAACGCGTGAGCGAAGCCGGGGCGGATTGGATCCACTGCGACGTGATGGACGGGCACCTGGTGGACAATATTTCGTTCGGGCCGGCGGTCGTGGAGGCGGCTTCCCGGCACACGCGCCTTCCGCTCGATGTGCATCTGATGATCGAGCGCCCGGACATTTATGCGCCGCGGTTTGCGAAGGTCGCCGCCTCGATCACCTGCCACGTCGAAGCCCCGCACGATGTCGCCAAGACGCTGCGGGAGATTCGCGGGGCCGGATGCCTCGCGGGCCTGGCTGTCAGCCCGCCGACCCCCTTGGAAATGATCCGCCCCTACCTCGGGCTCTTCGACATCCTGCTCGTCATGACCGTGAACCCTGGCTTCGGCGGGCAGCCATTCCTCCCGGAGATGATGGAGAAAGTGTCCGTTGCGGCCGAATGGAGATCGCGGGACGGACGGGATTTCCACATCGAGGTGGACGGCGGGATCCACGCCGCGACCGCCGCCGTCTCGCTGGCCGCCGGAGCAAACGTCCTCGTCGCCGGAACCTCGGTTTTCCGCGCCGCCAACGCCGCCGCGGAAATCGCCATGCTCCGGAACACCTGATTTTTTTGCGCAACTTTTCCCGCTGTCCCGCATTTAATTTTTATTATGAACATTCGAACCTGCCTCCTGCCGGTCCTCCTTGCCGCCTTGACCCCAGTGCTTCACTCATCGGAGTCCAAGCGCACGGCGGATTATTTACTGACGACACCCGCCACCTTCGAGGGCAAAGAAGTGACGCTGGACGTCGCCTTCGTGAAGCCGGTGCATTGGAAAAGCCCGGTGCCGGAAATCGCATTTTTCCATGCCATGACGATCGACCGGCAGGCGCACAAGCCCGGCGGGGAGATGATGATCGTGATCCTCTCCGAAGACTCGGTCAAATTCGCCAAGAAATACGGCACCAACTTCGAAGGCCGCAATGAGTCGAACAGCTTGAAGGGGCTCTTCATGACCGCCCCCGGGAGTGAGAAACGCGGCAAAGTCTGGATGGTGGACACCACCGGCAAGGTCGCGGATTTGGTCGCGCAAAACAAACTTGTCATCGAGGAAAATCCGGGCGGCGGCGGCCGCAGTGGCCCCGGCGCTCGGCCTCCGCACGGCCCGTAGCAGCCGGAAAGATCATCTCAGACCATCTCTGGGAACCAAGAGGCGGTCTCATCTGGCCGGCGGTTTTTCCAAAGCCGAGATTTGGAATCCGCCGTCCCTGTCGAGAACGATCAGGAAATCGTGGAATTCCTTCAGCGTGCTCCGGTGCCCGACACTGACATACGAGATGCCCGTCTCGATCAGGTTTCGGTAGAGCCGTTGCTCGTTCCGTTCATCCAGTGCGCTGGTCGCCTCGTCGAGGAAGGCGATTTGCGGTTTGTTCAGGAATATCCGGGCAAAGGAAATGCGCTGCTGTTCGCCGAGCGAAAGGATGTTCGTCCAATCCTCGATCCGCCCGAGGTCGCCCTCCACGCGGTCGAGCACCTCGGTGAGATTCACCTTGTTCAGCGCCTCGATAATCAGCCGATCGTCAGCTCCCTCCTCGCTCCTGGGGTAGACCAGCTGCTCGCGCATGGTTCCCTGGACCAGGTAGGGGCGCTGCGGGAGAAAGATCAAGCGGTTGACATTCGGGCGCTCAATGTTTCCCTTCCCGCTCTGCCAGAGGCCGGCAATCGTGCGTAGCAGCGAGCTTTTTCCGGCCCCGCTCTCGCCCATGATCAAGACGCTTTGGCCGGGCGCGAGCGTGAAGTTCAGCCCCCGCGTGAGGGTTTTTTCCCGGTCGGGCGTTTGAATGGTCAGGTCGTTCAGGCTGAGCCCCCGGGCATTTTCATTCACCTCGATCGCCTGCTCCCGTTCCGCCCGGAAATCCTCGATATCGTATTCATCGAGCTCATCCCACAGATCGCCGAGACGGTTGATCGCCGCCGCAAAGGTGCTCAAGCCCTCGAACTGCGCCACGATGATGCTGAGTGCCATCAGCACCTCGGCAAACGCCCCCTCGGCCTGGGTCACGACGCCGTATTCGATCCCGCCCTGAATGAACATCGGTCCGAGGATCAGCAGCGGCACGATCAGGGCGAGGTAGTTGTAGCTGTTTGTGAAGAAGCCGAGCGTCCGGTTCCAGCCGATGATCCGGAGGGTGTTGCTCACGACCTTCCCGAACCGGGCCATGAGATCGCCCTGCTCGCGCTTTTCCCCGCGAAAAAATGCAATGCTCTCGGCGTTGTCCCGCACGCGGACCAGCGCATAGCGGAAGTCGGCCTCTTTCTGGTATTGCAGAAAATGCATGCCGACGAGCCGTCTGCCGATGAGGATCGAGAGGCCGGTTCCGGCCACGGCGTAGATCATCAGCACCAGCGGGAGCTTCCACGAAATCGTGAACAGCACCCCCGTGAAGGCGCACAAGGTGACCCCGGAGTTGATCAGGGTGAGCAGATACCCGAGCACGCCGGTGGTGAACGACCGGACATCCTCCGAGATGCGCTGGTCCGGGTTGTCCACGCGCTCCGAATTCCGCAGCCGGTAATAGGCGCGGTTGAAAAAGAACCGGCTGACGAGGATGTTGGTCAGCCAGAGCCTCCACAGGAGGGCAAGCCGCTCCGCGCAATAACGGTAAAAAACCCCGACGGGAATCGCGATCGCGAAGGTGCCGAGATAAACCAACAGGTTCCGGTAAAAGCCGGCCGTGTCCCGCTGGGTGAGCGAGTTGATGAAATTCCTTCCGGCGTAGCTCACCAGCACCTGCACCAGGCCGATCGCCGCGCTGAGGACCAGCAGGAGCACGACGTATACCCGCGTCTCGTGGCTTCTTCCATAAATGAAGAACGCCTTCGCGAGCTGCGCGAACCGCTTGAGAATCACCAGGCGGTGGATTCGGTTGTCGGCGGATTGTTCGGTCACATCGGCCATGGGGAAATTTTACGGGCCGTGAGATATCCGGCAAACTGTTTTCATTCGAAACAATCCGGCGTCCCGATGGGAGTGACGGCAGAGGGGGAATTTCCTTGATCGCGCGTTCGCTCGCCGCGGGCGATCCAGATGCCGAGGAGGGCGATATCCGCCGGGGTGACGCCGCAGATGCGCGCCGCCTGGCCGAGGGTTTCCGGGCGGATTTTTGAGAGGCATTGGGCGGCCTCGGTGCGGAGTCCGTTGATGGATTCGTAGGCGAGGGAGTCGGGGATCCGCTTCGTTTCGTGGCGTTCGGTGCGGGCGATCTGTTCCTCTTGGCGGCGGAGGTAGCCCTCGTATTTGAGATCGGTTTCGATCTGCTCCCAGACGTCCGCCGGGTAGGCGGCGCGGATGTCCTGCGGAAGGGAAGGCCAAAAGTTTTCCGCGCGTTTGAGCCAGCGATCGAGCGGGAGGCCGTCGGCTTGGATTTCGCGGAGGCGGGAGCGGAGCCCGACGACGCAGGCGGATTTTTGTTCGAAGCGGGATTGTCTTTCGCCGGAGACGAGGCCGGACGCGGCGGCTTTTCCTGTGAGCCGCAGGTCGGCGTTGTCCTGGCGGAGGAGGAGGCGGTATTCGGCGCGGCTGGTGAACATCCGGTAGGGTTCAGGCGTACCGCGGGTGACGAGGTCGTCGAGAAGAACGCCGATGTAGGCCTCGTGGCGGGCGAGCGTGAAGGCCGGGCGCGACCGCACCTTCAAGGCCGCGTTGGCGCCCGCGACGAGCCCCTGCGCGGCAGCCTCCTCGTAGCCGGACGTTCCATTGATCTGGCCCGCAAAATAGAGTCCGGAGATCCGTTTCGTCTCGAGCGTGGTGTGGAGCTGGGTGGGCGGGCAGTAATCATATTCCACCGCGTAGCCCGGGCGCAGGATCACCGCGTTCTCGAGTCCGGCGATGCTGCGGATGAACGCGTGCTGGACATCGAACGGCAGGCTCGTGGAGACGCCGTTCACATAGACCTCGCCGGTGTGCCGTCCCTCGGGCTCGAGGAAAATCTGGTGTTTCGTCTTCTCCGCAAACTTCACGACCTTGTCCTCGATGCTCGGGCAATACCTCGGGCCGACGCCCTCGATGACTCCGGCGTAGAGCGGCGATTTGTCGAGGTTTGCGCGGATGATTTCGTGCGTGCGTTCGTTCGTGTGGGTGATGTGGCAGGGGATCTGGCGCGTGCGGAAGGCGCCGTCCCTCCACTCGTTCAGCGTGAAAATATCGTCCTCCCCGCGGCGGAGGGTGTCGGCGAGGTAGCTGAAAACCGGCGGCGGCTCATCGCCCGGCTGGGTCTCGCATTTTGAGAAATCGATGCTCTTCGCGAGCAGGCGGCAGGGGGTGCCGGTCTTGAAGCGTCCGACCTCGAAGCCGAGCTCCCGCAGGCAATCGCTGAATGTCGAGGCCGCATCGCCGAGGCGTCCGCCGGACTGGTTCCGCAGGCCGACATGGAGGAGTCCGTGCAGGAAGGTGCCCGTGGTGACGACGGCCGACTTCGCGAGGAACCTGAGCCCGAGGCTGGTCTCGACCGCTGCGACCGCATCGTTCCTGACGACCAGCCGGGTCACGTTTCCCTGCATGAAATCCAGGCCCGGCTCGCGCTCGAGGAGCGCTTTCATGCGGAACTGATACGCCTTCTTGTCGCACTGCGCGCGCGGTGCCCGGACGCTCGGCCCCTTGCTGGCATTGAGCATCCGGAACTGGATCCCCGTGGCATCGGTGTTCAGCCCCATCGCGCCGCCGAGGGCGTCGATCTCGCGAACGATGTGCCCCTTGGCCAGTCCCCCGATCGCCGGGTTGCACGACATCTGGCCGGCGGTGTCGGCGTTCTGCGTGAGGAGCAGCGTTTCGCAGCCGAGCCGGGCAGCCGCCAGCGCGGCCTCGATCCCGGCATGGCCGGCCCCGATGACGACCACGTCGTAGGGCTTCGGATGCTCGAAATCGCTCAACTTATTCGGTGGCGATGCCGTGCTCCGCGAGCTTCTTCATGAGCGCTGAGGTCTCGAGCTTGTTGCTGTTCTTGATCACGATGTCCCCAGCAACAAAATTGTCGAACGTCCCGCGGATGCCCACGTTTTCTCCCCGGACGATGAACGCGCGTTGCTTGGTGAGGTTGCCGGCCGCGTCCCGGTGGAAGACGACCGCCTTCGATTTGTTTTCGGCCACGTCGAGGTTGGTCGTCGGCACATCGTCCGCCCCGAAGACCGCCTTCACGTCGGGAGTTGTCCGGCTCGGAAGCTGCAGGAAAACCGTCAGCGGGTCGCCGCTCGAATCGTCCGACTGCGTGACCTCGCCGACCCGGCCATAAACCAGAACCCGCATCCCCTTGTATTTCTGGAACGCGGCGGCCGGATCCGCGGAGAAATCATTGACGGCCTGCTCGAGCGTCACGAACCCGTCCGGCGGAAGCGGGGCGAGGGTGCCGGTCTGGGCGATGAGGGAACCCGCGAAAGCCGCGGCGAGCATGCAAAGCAACATGAGGAATTTCATAGTGCCGCCGAGCCTGCTCCCAATCCCGCGAATTCACAAACCGAAAAGTCATTTCCCGATGCAGAACCGTCCGAAGATTTCGCCGAGGATTTCCTCGGTATCGGCGGCGCCGGTGATCTGGCCGACCGCATCGAGGGCGGCGCGGAGCTCGATGGCCGTGAGCTCGGGAGGAGCGCCGGATTCCAGGAGGGCGGCGGCGGCAGCGAGGGCGGCAGCGGCGGATTCGAGGAGGGTTTTGTGGCGGGCATTGATGGCGGCGAGCGACTGTCCGGCCGAGAGATGCTGACCGCAGGTCTCGCGGATCATCGCGTCCACGAGTTCCGGAAACCCCTCGCCGGTCAGGGAAGAAACGCGGAGAGCCGCTTCTGGAAGGAGGCTGCCGCCGGGCAGCAGATCCACTTTGTTTGCGACGAGGATTTCGCGTTCGCGGAGCGCGGGCTCGTGGAAATCTCCGGCGGCATCAAAAATGTGGAGGACGAGATCCGCCTGCCCGATCGCGCGGTGCGCGCGCTCGACGCCCTCGATCTCGACCGGGTCGGAGGTCACCCGGAGCCCGGCAGTATCGGTGAGGCGGAAGAGGATCCCGCGCAGGCAGACGGATTCCTCGATCGTGTCGCGGGTCGTGCCCGGGACCGCGCTCACGATCGCGCGATCCATGCCGAGCAGGCGATTCAAGAGGCTGGATTTCCCGGCGTTCGGCCGCCCGACAATCGCGACCCGGACGCCTTCGCGCAAAACGCGCCCGTTCTCAGCAGTCGCCAGCAGGCTCGCGATGCGCGCGCTGACAGCAGCAATTTTTTCGATGAGCCCGGTGCCGGCTGCGGGATCGATCCCCTCCTCTGGGAAATCAATCCAGGCTTCGAGGTGGGCGACGCCCTCGAGGAGATCGGCGCGGATGGCATTCGCCTCTTCGCCGATCCGTCCTTCGAGCTGTTCGGCGGCCGCGCGGAGGGCGAGCGGCGTGCGGGCGCTGATCAGATCCATGACCGCCTCGGCGCGCGTGAGGTCGAGCTTGCCGTTGAGGAATGCGCGCTGGGTGAACTCGCCGGGCTCGGCCGCGCGCGCGCCGCGCCGGAGGACCATCTCCAAAATGTGGGCGGCCAGCAGGATCCCGCCATGGCAGCCGATCTCCGCCATGTCCTCACCGGTGTAGCTCGCCGGCGCAGGAAAAACCGTCGCAAGAACCTCGTCCACCAGCGCCCCCGCTTCAACGACCCGCCCGCAGGTTGCCCGGCGCGGCACTGGCGGCTTCGACGCGGGCTCAAAGATTTTTTTCAGGATCGCGCCCGTCTGCGGTCCGGAGATCCGGATGATCGCGATCGCCCCCTCGCCCGGCGGGGTCGAGACAGCCGCGATGGTATCGCCCGGCTGCATGGATCAAGCGGCGGCGATTTCTCCGCGCGGGATCCCGCCTGCCGCATCAATGGCCTTGAGCTCGGAAATGAACCGGTGGTTCTGATCCGCCGTCCCGACGGACACGCGGATCCATGCGGGCATCTTGTAGCTGCGCATCGCGCGGACGATCACCCCGCGGCGGAGAAGCGACTGGAAGACGGCGTCGCCGTCGCCCACGCGAACGAGCACGAAATTCGCGACGCTCGGGACGAACTCGAGACGCATTTCGGAAAATTCGGCCTGCAGATAATTTCGTCCTTCGTGGGTAATCTCACGGGTCCGGCGCATGTGGTCGGTATCCGCGAGCCCCGCGAGCGCGCCGGCCTGCGCGATGCCGTTCGCATTGAACGGCTGCCGGGTCTTCTGGAGGACGGACGCAATTTTTTCCGGCGCGATCCCGTATCCGATGCGAAGGTTCGCGAGGCCCTGGATCTTCGAAAACGTGCGCATGACCACGACGTTCCGTCCCTCGCGGACGTGGCGGATGACATCCGGCGGGGCGTCAAGGAATTCGTGGTATGCCTCGTCGAAGATGACGAGGACATGGTTCGGCACGCGGGCCATGAACCGGTCCAGCGCTTCCTGCCCGACCATCGTGCCGGTCGGGTTGTTGGGATTTGCGATGAAGAGCTGGCGGGTTTTCGGGGTGATCGCGGCCAGCATGGCATCGAGGTCGTGGGTGTAGCCCGGGTCGGGCACCTCCACCGTCTTTGCCCCGAAGAGCTGCGCCATGAGGCGATAAACCGCGAACGCGTGCCCGGCGGTCACCACCTCGTCACCGGGCCGCAGGAACGCGTGGCCGATGAACTCGATGATCTCGTTCGACCCGTTGCCCAGGACGACATTCTCGCGGGCGACCCCGAGCTTTTCCGCGATCGCATTCCTCAAGGCCCAGCCTCCGCCATCCGGGTAAAAATGCGCGCGCTCGAGCGTCTCGCGCATCGCCGCCACCGCGAGCGGCGAGGGTCCGAGCGGGTTTTCGTTCGAGGCGAGCTTGATGATCTGCGACGGGTCGAGGCCCATCTCGCGCGCCAGTTCTTCGACCGGCTTGCCGGGCTCGTAGGCGACGAGGTCGCGGATGTGTTCGTGTGCGGAATTCCACATGCATCCATTGTGGAATCTTTGCCTCCGCGCGTCAAACGCACTCTTCGGACCCGCGCGCTTGTTCCGTCGGCTTGCCGATCCCGTCCGATGCTGATAGCTCCAGAGGGCGTGCCGCGTGTCATTTTTCACCTGGATATGGATGCGTTCTTCGCGTCCGTCGAGCAGCGCGACGCGCCGGCGCTGCGCGGCCGGCCGGTCATCGTGGGTTCGCCCCCGGACCGGCGCGGAGTGGTCTGCGCGGCGAGCTACGAGGCCCGGAAGTTCGGCGTGCGATCCGCCATGCCTTCCCGCACCGCCCACCGGATTTGCCCGGACGGCATATTTATTCGTCCCCGGATGGAGGCCTACCGGAACGAATCGCATGCGATCATGGATCTGCTGGTCCGGTTCGGCGGGATGGTCGAACAGGTTTCCGTGGACGAAGCGTATCTCGACATGAGCGGACGGTTCGAGCGGTTCGATGCCGGGTCGGCCGTCGCGCTCGGTCAGGAGATGAAGGATCTGATCCGGTCCGAGCGCGGCCTGACCGCGAGCATCGGGATCGGCGCGAACAAGCTCCTGGCAAAAATTGCGAGCGACCACGGCAAGCCGGACGGGCTTTATTGCATCGGGGAAGGAGAGGCGGTCGGGTTTCTGCGGCCGCTCCCGGCCTCAGCGATTCATGGGGTCGGCAAAGTCACTGCGGAGGTCTTGGCCGGAGCGGGTCTGCGCACGATTGGGGATCTGCAGGATTACCCGGGCGACCTGCGGGCGCTCGTCGGCTCGTTCGCGCCGGCCCTGAAACGCTACGCATCTGGCGAGGACGACCGGACGCTCGAATACGACGGCGAGGTGAAAAGCGTGAGCGCGGAGGAGACCTTCGAGCGCGACACCGACGACCGCCGGGTGCTCGTGCCGGCCCTGAAAGACCAGTCGGACGAACTCGCGGAAAAGCTCGCGAAGGAGCGCCTCGCCGCACGGACGGTCCAGGTGAAAGTCCGCTACAGCGATTTCAAAACCCTCACCCGCCAGACCAGCGTCGAGGATCCCGTCGAAAGCGCGGCGGAAATCTACACGATCGCATGCTGGATCCTGCGGCGCGAAAATCTGGTCAGCCGCCCGCTCCGGCTCCTCGGCCTTGGCGTGAGCGGGCTTGTCCCCCCGAGCACGCAGCTCACGCTTCCGTTCTCAGCGCCTCCAGCATGACCTAATAAGTCGCCGGCTCTACATGGATGACAGATGATTTGAGTCCTGTTATCATTCTCTTCCGACAACGGAATCCCATGAAGATAGCGATGCTTATTTCCGGTGGGGTGGACAGCTCGGTGGCGCTCCGGTTGCTCAAGGACGCGGGGCACGATGTCACCGCGTTCTACCTCAAGATATGGCTTGAGGACGAATTGTCGTTCCTCGGCGAGTGCCCATGGGAGGAAGACTTGAGCTTCGTCCGGTCGGTCTGCGAGGGGGCGGGGGTGCCCTTGCGGGTCGTGCCGTTCCAGAAGGAATATCACGAGCGGATCGTGTCGTATGTGATCGCCGAGGCAAAGGCGGGACGGACGCCGAATCCGGATGTCTTTTGCAACACGCTCATCAAGTTCGGCGCCTTCGTCGAGGCCTATGGGGACAAGTTTGACCGCGTAGCGACGGGGCACTATGCGACAATGGAAGTTCGCGACGGCAAGGCACGGCTTTTACGCTCGGCCGATGAGCATAAGGACCAGACCTATTTCCTGTCGCGGCTTCGGCAGGATCAGATGGAGAAGGCGATGTTCCCGATCGGGGGGTGTCGCAAGGACGAAGTGCGGGATCTCGCGCGGCAGTTCGGACTCTCGAACGCGGCACGCAAGGACAGCCAGGGCATCTGTTTTCTTGGCGCGATTCCGTTCGACAAGTTTCTTGAGGAGGCGCTTGGCACGAGGGAAGGGAATATCGTGGATGCCAAGACCGGAGCCGTGCTTGCGAAGCATCGCGGATACTGGTTCTATACGATCGGACAGCGCCGCGGCATCGGGCTTTCCGGCGGGCCATGGTATGTGACCGGCAAGGATGTCGAAAAAAATACCATCTGCGTATCAAACGCGCATCGGAGCGCGGAGACGGCGAGGACGGAGTTCGATGTCGAGGGATTGTTGTGGATCGCGGACGTGCCCGGTGCGGACGACTCGCTGACGGTGAAGCTTCGGCATGGGGTGCACGAATATCCCTGCGCGCTTGTCATCCCTCCGGATGGTCGCGGCACGGTGAAACTCAGTCGCGGAGACCCCGGAATCGCCGCCGGGCAGATCGCGGCATTTTATCGCGGAGACGAGTGCCTCGGTTCAGGAATCATTTGTGGTGAATAAGGAATATAGAAGAAAAATCAAAGACCTGGTATCCGAAGGTTTGCGCGTGGTGCTGACGGCATATCCCGCAACCTCTGCCGATGACCTAAAGGAAACCAATCGGGTCTTAGCCGCCTTGGATGACATCCTTCGCTGCCCGCCACTGCCTGCCGGACGCATCGCCGGTCTGCAGTTCGAAGCCCGCAGGCTGCGCTCCGAAGGTTGGAGCCGGGAGAGGGCGGATACGTGAGCAGGACGCGGAATTGCTCACAGCGGATGGAGACGACTTCAAACTTTTCACGCACCTTGGACTCAAGCTGGTCGTTGGACCAGGAACTTCCGTTTAAAGGGATCTGACGTATTCGATCAGATCCTTGAGATCTTGCGGACTGAGTGCAGAGGTGGATCCGTGGAGATTCTCGGGATTGTATTTTGTGAACACTTCCTCGATCGTCGCAGCCCGCCCGTCGAAAAGATAGGGGGCGGTTCGCCAGAGCTCACAAAGAGTGGGCGTGACAAAAGGCTGACCGCTATCGATTCCGTCGGACGTTCCGACATCGTGCAGCTTCGTGTCGGTGTAGTAGGGGCCGCTGTGACAGCCGCTGCATGCCGCCTTCTCAAATACCGCTTTCCCTCGATTCGCCGATTGGGAAAGCTTGCCATCGACCAGATAGGGGCTGGGAACCGGTCGGAGAGACTTGATGTATTTGTAAACTGCGGAGGCCCGCTCATCGTCCGGATTCATAAACTGGATAAATCGCATCCCGGTACGCACCCCCTCTTCCGCGCTTTTGCGCACGCCCCGTGCCATGACAGGAGATCTTTGAGCGCTCAAAACAAGGCTCTTGGTGCTCTTCGGGTTGCCGATACCGTCGTTGAGAAGGTCCCAGTTCACGGCGTCCATGCGTGCGTCGGGATGACAGGTTGAACAGCTTTGCCATTGCTGGAAGCACATGGTGGCGGCATCGTTAAAAAGCATCTCCCCCTTGCGTTCCTGCGTCATCGCGGGCTCATGTCCGAGGGGCAGAGATTGGACCGACGGGCCATCTGGAGCGAGAGTCACCACCCCCAGAGAACCAGAGAAATACTCTGCGGTGTAAACTTTGTTTCCGACAACCGCCATGCCGCGCGGACCGTTGCCTTTGAGCTGAACGCGCTGGCGGATGCCATTGAGGAAGCTCAAGTCGTTGATGGGGTTCTCTGAAAGGGCCTCGTACGCGCTGTCGTCGAGCTTGGACTCGTCCCATCGGGGGATTTTGGCCAGTTTGTCGAGCAAGGCCTTCTGGTCGATCAAGCTGATCTCATGGGTGGCCGAATGAGCAACGCAGATATACTTTCCGTCCGGGGTGCAAACGACACCCCAGGGGTTGGCGGCACCGAGATCGACGTCGTCGAGCAAAATGGAGTGACGCAAGACCCGCTTTTCGACATCGATGAGATTGAGCGCATGGGTATTCATCCACCCGCGCTCGATTTGTGTGGTCGGGACCATGAACCGGGCGAAAATCGAGGGCACATAGACGATTTTTCCGTCGGGAGAGAGACACATCCCGCGAAGATCAATGGCGCCGTTGGGCAGCGTGATGGAGGCGGCCACCTTGCCGCTGGCGGTGTCGATCACGTCAATGGCTGAGGTCATCCGATCCACGTTTGCCGCTCCGGCTGGCAGATGATTGGCCACGAAGAGACTCTTGCCGTCGAGCGAGAGAACCGCCGCCACCGGCTCGCGCGTCACTCCGATGTGAGCGGTCGTTTTCCCCGACACGAGATCAATCACCTGCACCTCGTTTTGAAACCGATTGCAAACATAGAGCGTCTTGCCATCCGGGGAAATGACGGGGGACATCGGCGTATGGCCTGCGGCGATCGGAGCCATGATCGTGTTTTTCTTCAGGTCGATCGGATAGACTTTTCCTTCCGAGTCTCCGGCCGTCACAAAAAGCCGTGATCCATCGGGAGCAATCGCCAGTCCCGAGGGCTCTTGGGGGAGCTTCCATGAATTCGTGGGCCGACCGCTTTCAAGATCAACTGTTGCCACTTGTTTTGCGGTGACCTCGGCCACGTAGAGCCTCTTGCCATCCTTAGATGCCACCAAGGCCACCGGCGATAAATAGTCCGCCCCTCGTGTGCTGCTGAAAGCGACCAAGATCAATAATAGCGGAGCAAGGACGGGAGCGATCGACCGACGCCGAGGGCTTATTGGCATTGATTATTTGGACGGGCTTGTCGGCGTTAAAGTTTCTTCATTTAGAATTCGGATGCACGAGATCAATTTCATTTTCGGATCTTTGACCTCCCAGACCACTTTTTTTTCCGGAGTAATTTCAAACACGAACGGTTGGTCTTTTGAAACCCCCCCGTGCCCGCCCCAGTTACAAATGACCGTGTTGCCATTGGCCATACGAACCACTCCGGCAGCGAAGCCGAGCGTGATGCCGGGGATATCGTTTTGGTTCACTTCCCACACAATCTTGTCCTGCGGGTCCACCTCGATCACGCGATGGTCGTCGCCGCATCCGATCAACGTATTGCCATTGGGAAGACGCTCGGCAACAAAGCGCCCGGAAACAAAGGTTCGCAGCAGCTTCCCTTCAGCGTCAAACTCCATCGCCTTGCCTCCGTTGCGCTGCTGGCAGACAAGGTAGGTTCCCTGCGGCGTCTTGCGAACCTCTCGGACCTGGGAATGTGAGTCCCCGCCGAGCTTAAGCTCTACGGTCTTGCTGATTTTCCCTGTCCGATCCATTTCATAGAGCGCAGTCACGCCGTCGGGCCGCGATTCGGCAACGAGAAACAAATTCTCGCCGAGCGGTTGGCAGCCTTGGATTTCCGAACCTTTGGGAGCTGGAAATTCCCAGACGCTGGATTTGTCGGGTCTGACTTCGCGCACCCCGGATCGGAAGGCGAAGAAGATATTGCCGTTGGGGAGCAGCCAGGATTCGTTGGATTCGCCCGGCATGGGGTAGTCCCATTCCACGGTTCCATCTTTGGCTACAAGGGCGAGCGAACCGGCTCCGCTTCCGGACTTGAGGAAACGGTGGGAAATGTTTTGCGTCTGAGAAAAAAGGATAGCCGGCACAAATATAGCCCCCAAAATAACGACGGCGATGTGTTTCATGGCGATGTGTTTCATTCCACTATTTATTGGCGAGGCGTTGAAATAGAGGACGCACTCTACGGATGTGACCCTTGCGTATCCCCGGGTTTCCAGGAGGTTCCAAGAGGGACCGATGCCGACGGGAGATCGTAGACTTTTTTTCCAGCAGACAAGGCTTCCCGGTTGTGCTGTTCAATCTTTTGCCATGCCTCGTATTTCCTGTTGCGTTCCAGGTTCTCCTCGCACGGGATGAAGCCGGGCGCGTCGGCCTCGGGAACCTTTTCCAGAGCAGCTTTCGCGGAATTCAAGATCGCAAGGGCCTCGATATAGTTCGGATCTTCTTTATTAGCGAACCCTGCCAGGCAGGGGCTCAGCTCGGGCCTGTCGAAACTGATTGCCATCGCATTTTTCCTGCGCTCAGCACTGGTCGCCAGGTCGAGCTTGACTCCCAGATCTTTGAGTCGCTTGATCTGTTTTTCATCCAATGGGCAGCGCCCATAGAGATTCTGAGGGTAAGCCGACATGTAATCCGGGTAATACGGCGCGTTTAGATCCATCCAAGTCGTGATCCGGTCCTTTTCTTCCTGGCTCAAGGGTTCGACGATTGCCCCGCCGATGTGGCCTCCGCCGTCGAGCACCTTTGTCAGCGGGCTTGCATTCGAGCCCCACGAATAGGCGGGCTGGAGCTGTGCCGGTCCGCCACCAATCTCCTTGATGATATTTTTGCTCCAGAGATCAAAATAGGAGGCGTTGAAGACCATCCCTCGATCCCCGGCCAGGTTGAGCTTTGCGCCGGCTTCCTTGCCAAAGTCATGGCAGCTGACACATTTCTGATCCCAGATGGGCTGGACCTCCGTGCGGTAGTTGAAGAATCGGGCCGGGCCATACCAGCCGTTCATCGGGCTGGGTGCCCGCTTGAGCGCTGCCTTGATGGTGCGTGAGGCTTGAGGCGGGGACAGCCGATCTTCGTGACAGCCGATACACCCCTGCGTCTCGCCGGGTTGAATCGTGGTGCCGCTCCGCATCGACTGGATCATCCGCTTGTTTTCGTCCAGGAGCTGAAAAAAGATGAATTTGCCTGAGGGGACGGAAAAATGCGCCGAGCCGTCCGCCTCGACCGGCACGGTGCCGAGAATGCGTTTGTTGGAGAAATCGTGCCAGTTCATCCCCGGAGCTTGCCAGCCCTGGCCATCCCACCCCTGTCCGGAATGCGAGCGCTTTTCGCCCTCTTCGACCACGCGCAAATATTTTACTGAGCCGCGCTTGACCCCCGCCATGTGTGTCCCTTCGTAGACGTCTTGCACATAAAACGTGCCGTTGCTGTTGTCATAAGCTCGCCGTGTAGGGAGCACCGGCGGGCGCGGACGGGCTCCGAGCGGCATCGGGTCAAAGCAGCCTTCCCCCTCGGTGTGCAGCAACAGCTCGTTGCCGAAGGTGTCGAGGAGGTAAATGCCCATTTGCTCCCCTTGGCCGGTCATGCGGCTGCAGAGAAAGAATTTGTCGCTGAGCGGATACGGGTCTTCGTATTTGAGGCTGATTTTTTGAAACGCATCCCAATGTCCTTTTTCGTTCACCAGCTCGACCCCGTCCGCAGGCCATGTGCGCACGACCGGAGGGCGGCCGTCCACGCCTTTGCTCCGGTCCACGATGGCGATCGCCCCCCACGGGCGGTCGTGGCAGGAGGAGAAAGTGCAGATCACCCAGGATGTCCCCGGAATCGTGCGGCCATCCAGAGTGGCACCGGGGGCGCCTGTGTTGTTTTTGTAATAGGTGGCGTGGGCGGTCCCATCGGGATTCATCGTCCACAACCCTTCGGCATCACCGAAGTTGCGGTCCACGTATTCCCACCGGTCGTAGAGAATTCGACCGTCAGCCATGAGGGAACCGTGCCCCTCAAAGAGCGTGTTTTTACCAATCTGCACGATGTTTGCTCCATCGGGCTCCATCCGGTAGAGGTTGCCCATCATGTGCCGGTTGCACATGCAATATTTTGGCTCGCGGGAGGAGGTGAAAACGATTTTATCATCGGAAAGGTAGAACGGATCGATGTCAAATACCCCGGACGCGGAAGTGAGCTGCTTAAGCCCGGAACCGTCCGTCTTCACTTCATAGATGTGGTAATCGTCTTCAACATTACGCCGCATCGAGAAGACAACCTTGCTGCCGTCAAAGTAGACCTCCGGATCGCGCGTCATCCCATCTGCCCCCGGGTCCACGAGCATTCTCGATTCTCCCCCTTTGGCAAAGTCGATGAGCTTCAGCGACCCGCCGCCCGTGAACTTCTTGGTGAGGAACTCCCCGGTCTGGAACATCGTCTCCGTATTGTGATGATCCGTCGGGTATTGTTTGCGTGCGACAAAGAGAACAGGCTGCCCGCTCACCAATGGGTTGGCAATGAGCGCCTGGCGTTGGAGCGCTGATAACTGTGCCGCATCAGGGGCCTTCTCCAAAGCATCCAGCCTTTTCAAAAACTCAGCTCCGCGAGGGTATTTTTTCCCGAAGGACTGAGTTAAATACACTATCGCATCGCGTAGGGCCTTGGAGTCCAGCTTCTCTGGTCCACCGAGGAACGCCTCGCGCTGAAGTGCCTCGCGCTGGTCCACATCAGGGGCCTTCTCCAAAGCGTCCAGCCTTTGCAAAAATTCGGTTCCACGAGGATACTTATCTTTCCCGAGGGCGTTCTTTAAATAAATTATCGAATTGCGTAAATCTTTAGTATCCATCCGCCATGGTTCACCGGCTTTCGACGGGGTGCTCTTGGGAGCTGCCGGCTGAACGGTCGCTGCGCGTCGGGCGATGGGCTGTCCCTCGGGGGCTCCCCCCGCTCTCCACGACATTGCGAACACGATCAAAAACAACCTTAGTGTTGTAAGGGGCATATGTTTTTATGGGGAAAAGTCGCATTTCAATTTGCGAATTGAGGGGAAGACTGATCGAACGTTGTGGTTGGCATATATACTCTTGGCCATGTTCCAGTCAATTAGATTCTTCTGGGCGCTTTTATCCTAAACTTTCCCTGATCGCTGCTACCTTTTGTGCCGGATGCGCGACCTTATATACACCCAACACAGCGGCAGCTTTTTATGCAATTCGTGAATTTTCCTCAAAGAATTCCATCGCCTTGCTCAACGGCCAGCCATCAACGGAGAACCACTTTTTTATCGGGGGCCAGTATGCCAATCTCAATGAGTGCACAAACCTGGCGCGCCCATAATATTCAGGGCTTGCGGACGAACTCTCTGCCAGCTTCCGTCTGCATGATGCTTTCCGCCATCTTCAGAATGCCCGGCGTGGTCGCCTTCTCCACGACGACATTGCCGTCGGCGTCCACAATCCGAAGATACCACCCGCCGTAGCGGAAGCCGAAACGCGATGCGTCGCGCTCCTGATCATAGGCGCCGCTCGTCACCTGTGCGGTGACCGTTTCAAATGACCCGAGCGCCGGAAGGGAGAAATCGAACGACTCACTGCCGAGCACCTTCATGCTGTTGCGATCGTTCAGGTTTTCGGCGAGGATGAAAATCGTGCCCCTGTTTTTTTCAAATGCTTTCGAGGGGTCGCTGTTTGTGAGTTTGACCTTCATCCGGATGTTGTCCCTTTTGTCGTCATAGCCATCCGCCGCGCGGGTTGTTTTCTGGCGGACAACCTCGACGCTCACGCGATCGGAGAACTTCACGCCGTGCATCGTCACGGGTGCGGGTGCGGGCGTGGCACGGACGACGGCAGGGGGAGGCGGCACCGGTTTGGCGGCGGCCGCCTTTTTGAGGGCCTCAGCGCGAGGGATCAGGTCAACGTCGGAGGCGGAAACGATCTCCCGATTGTTCTGAAACAAGACCTCCACCTGCGGCTTGGCCAAGTCGGGGAGAACCTGCAGGACTTCCAGCAGAGTGCCTGCCGGGACGGGCGCCTTGCCGACGACCTTGCCGTTGTAGATGAGCGAAAAAGACGCCTGCTGCACGAGGGCGACCTGCTTCGGCCAAAGCGCGCGCGTGGCGGCAACCTCCGAAAAACCCAGCGCGGTTTCCTGCGCGGGCGTTGCCTGCACGATCGGCGTCGGCTCGGGCGTCGGCATCGGTGTCGGCTCGGGCGCGGGAGTGGGTGTCGTTTCAGGCGTGGGCGCGGGAGTGGGTTCGGGCGTTGGTTCAGGCGTGGCCACCGGCGTCGGCGAGGGTGTCGCAAACACCCCAGGCAAATATTCTTTAACCAAATCCGGACGGCCAACCACCAAGTAAACCGCCAAGGCTGCCAAGGCGAGGATCAGCAGAACCCAAACCCCTGCCCCGCCCCGCTGGAGGCGATTCGTTTTCTCAAATTTCATAAGGCGCAAAAAGCTACAGGGTCCCATGCGGGCACTCAAGAACGTTCATCCACCTTAATCCCCGCGCCGCTTGCGCGGGAACATCCGCCGCTGATGGAAAAAGTGCAGGAGCCCGAAGTAGAACCCGGCGAGCACGGTCTGTCCGCCGACAATCAGCCCGATCTCGAGGAACTCCAGCAGCTGGCCGGATGATGTCCCTCCGAACGGAGATCCGTGCCAGATCTTCGCGACGATTCCGGTGCCCGCGCAGGCGAAGGTGATGAAAAAACCGGAGATCACGAACCGCTCGAGGGTGCCGCGGTCCTGGAGCATCCAGAAGGCGGTGGCGGGCGGGTGGAGACCGCTCTCGATCGCGATAAATTTCGCGAAGACCGCGAGAAGGATCCCTTGGTAGCCGAGGATGGTGGCTGTTGTGGCAAAGACATGGGCGGTGCTCGACCATGTGGGCGGGACGAGCCCGAAGGCCGAGGCGGCAAGGGCCGCAACCCCCGCCGTGGCGAGGAGCAGTCCGGGGATTCCAAACGTCCAACGCGGGCTCATCAGCAGGTAAAGGCGCACGCTTCTCCAGCCGTCGCGGTAGGTGTTGAGGTGGGGTTTCCGCTTGCGCCCATCGGGGGAAAGCGTCGTCGGAACTTCGGTGATCTTGAGTTTGTATAGCGAGGCCTTGAGGATCATTTCGAGGGCGAACTCCATGCCCGTGCTCTGGATGTTCAGCTTCTGGATCGCATCCTTGCGGAACCCGCGCAGCCCGCAATAAAAGTCGCCGCACACCGAGTGGTCGTAGATCCGGCGGCCGAGCGCGCTGAGCATGGGATTGCCCACGAAGCGGTGCATGAGCGGCATCGCCCCCTTCGAAATTCCTCCGAGAAAACGGTTCCCCATCACCAGATCGAACTCCTCGCGAAGCTTGTCCACAAACGGCTGGAGGTGGAGGAAATCATAGCTGTCATCGCAGTCCCCCATGATGACAAACCTCCCCCGGGCCTCGTGAATCCCGTTCGATAGCGCGGCGCCATAACCTTTCTCCGAAACCTCGACCACGCGGGCGCCAAGCTCGCGGGCCAGCGCGGCCGAGCCGTCGGTGCTCCCGTTGTCGGCCACGATCACTTCCCCCTCGATCCCGCTCACCGCAAGGAAGCGCAGCGCCTTCCCGATGCACGCCGGAAGCGTCAGGACCTCGTTCAGGCACGGCATGAGGATCGTCAGTTCGACGGGGGAAATTTCCGGGTTTTTTTCGGTCTGCGGCATATGATGGTCAGTCGCGAACGGCTCCCGCTTCAGGCTCGGAAAACCGCCGCCAGTCCGAGTAGTAGATCACGGTGTTTGCCTTGGGCAGAAGAAAAACATTGGACGTCTTCAAGCGCGGAAAAACATTCAGGTTTCGGCCGATGCGATCCGCAGGCTGGACGAAGCGGTAGAAAAAACCCAGCCAAAAATCCCTGGCCTGGCGTGCCGGGATATGGCGGAAGACCGGGGAGGTTTGGATTCCTTCCCGGTATTTTTCGCGGGCTTCGAGCATGTCGGCGCCGGATTTTTCGACGAGCGGCAGGAGGAAGCCCGGCAGCGCCGGGGGCGGCGGGGCGGGAAGCCCGCGGGCCTGCAATTCGCGCGCGGTGAGTGTCCCCCAGACCAGATCGCGGAGCGCGGGCACCGCCTCGCTCTTCAGACGAATCCCCGCCGAAGCCGCCGCAAGCATCACGTCCTCCTCCGCCAGAAGAATCAATTCCATCTGGGATTCGATGAAGACGACCGGATTTTTGCAGCTGGAAAAAAACGATTTCCGCACCGGGGCGACGCTCTGGATCGGGAGCCCCGAATAATACATGTAGGTGAGGTGTTCGTTCGGGGTCGCATAATACCGGGTGCCGGCAACGGAGGGGATTTTTTCCAAGGCGCGGATCACGGAGGCGACCGCCGCCCGGTCGCCCCTCTCCGGCGGCTCCTCGAAAAAGGCCAGCCTTCCCCGCGCGGCCAAAAACACCGTGATCGCAACGATGCTCAGCCCCAACGCCAGCCTCGGAGGCACCCCGCGCAAAAGATCCGCCGTGAACATCGCGACGAGCAGGACGTAGGGCGTCCATAGAACCAGCGAGAGCCGCTCGTAAAAAAAGCTCGCGGCCGGGACAACCAGGTGGAACGCCGCGTAGCCGGCAACCATCCAGACCAGCAGCACGCCGTAGATTTTTCCGTGCTTCCGGATGGCCGTCCCGATCCGGTCCGGAAGCCAGGAGGGTCTCCATTTTTCGATGGCCAGCAGGACGAGCATCCCCGCGAGCAGGACAAACTGGGACGGCCGGTCGAGCGTGTAGGCCAGCCAGTCGGTGAGGGAATCGAATAGCTTGTGGGCCTTCGGAACGCTCGAGGCGGCGGACAGGAATCCCGAGAACCAGATCCAGGGAAAAATCAGCAGCGCGGAGAGCAACCCGCCGGCAAGGGATTTCAAAAACCAGCGCCCGTGGCGGATCACCGAGGGAAGCGTCACGGCAGCCATGACCGCAAAGACCAGCGCGGAAAATTGATGGGTGTGAAAAAGCAGCGCCTCCGCGAGCCCGAGCAGCAGGAAGTCGCGCCACCTCCCGAGGCGGACAACGCGCAGCAAGCACCAGGCCGCAAACGCTGTCAGAAGCAGGGTCGCCGAGTAATAGCGGGCCTGGTATCCGAAATCGACGGTCCTCGCATTGAACGCCATCAGCGTCAGCGCCGCAAACCCGGCGGCCGTCCCGCCGAGGTCGCGCGCCAGAAAAAAAATCACGAGCAGGCAGAGCGCGGAAAAAATGATGGCGGGGATCCGGGGCGCGGCCGTCCTCAGCGGGATTTCCTCCACGCCATGGACGACTCGCGGAGGATTCGCGGGATGGTCCGCGCGCAAGCCGAACAGCGCCTGCGAAGCCGCGATCGAGTAGAGCGGAAGCCAGCCGTGATAGACGGCCAACCCCTGCGGCGAGTAGCTGCTGTCGCGGAATTCGTATTCGGGATTTCCCTCCCACCGCTCAGTGAGAGTGTTTTCATAAACCGGCAGCGAAAGGTATTCGTTCCCCGGCAGCCCGCGCTCGAGGATCGTCAGCGCGTTGATGCTCGACTCCGCCTCGTCACACCACAACGCCGTGCGGTTCATCCAGTCCACCCTCAAAAAAATTCCCGTCAGGATGATCAAACCCACCAGGCCGGCGGTCCGCAGGGAAAGCCGCTTGTCGGTTTTTCCAAAGAAATTTCCGATCACAGGGGGATCGGGCTCCCCGCAAATGACCTGAAAACCCCGCATCGCACGCATGGCCGACTTTCGCTCCGATGACAAAAAAGAAAAGCGGGAAGATTCCGGAAGCTGTTCCGTGATTGACCTCGCGGCGCGTTTGGATATGCTGAACAAACATTGCCATGAACTTGAACAATTTGACCGCCTTTGCCGCAGAGCCCTCCTCATCGAAGAACGTCCTTGCGAATGACGTGGAGATCCACGGGACGCTGAAGTTTGAAAACGAACTGATTTTTGACGGCAAGCTCGACGGAGAAATTGTCTCCGGGGGAGTTCTGACGCTCGGCAAGAACGCGCAGGTGAAGGGCGAGATCAAAACCAAAGCCGTCACGGTGCATGGCACGGTCAACGGCAACATCACGGTGACCGAGCGCTGCGAGCTCAAGGCCAGCTCGCAGCTCAACGGGGATTTGAAGGCGATGCGAATTGTCATCGAGGAGGGAGCCACGTTCATCGGGAAGTCCGAAGTGACGCCGTCCAAGCCGGTTTCGGCGGCATCGCGTTCCGCCGCTCCCGCCGCGGAACCCGCCCGCGCCAAGTCTCCAGCAGCCGCCGATTGAATCCCCGCTGATGTCCTGCGGATCGCAGAAGACGCCGTTCCGCTGTCCGGCTTGCGGATTCGCCCAGAGCGAACCTGCCGGGCTGATCTCCACGTTCTGCCGGTCGTGCGGGGAGCATTACCAGGTTGCCGGGAGCGCCGCCCGCCCGCCGGTTCTGCCTCCGCTCCCCCCCGCTCCCGCCGTCCCGATGCGGGCGGTGCTCTGCCACAAATGCCGGAGCACACACGAGGTCTCGCGGAGCGCCCGGAGCACGATCTGCCCGGGTTGCAGCACGAGCATCGAGCTGGAAGACATTTCGTTTTCCGGCGCGGCGTCGCGTCCGGTTGACACCCGCGGAAAGCTGATCATCGGGCACGCGGGAAGCTTGAGCAGCTCGTGGATCATCTGCGGATCCGCGCGGATCCAGGGCCAGATCACCGGACACCTGGTCGCGGAGGGCGAGGTGCGCATCGCCACAAATCAGATCTGCGCCTGCCACATCACGGCACCGGTCATCGTCATCGAAAAGCGTACCAGCCCGGTTTTTCTCTATCCTCTCCAGACCGAACGGCTGGTCGTCTTCGGATGTCTCACCGGGATTGTCCATTGCGAGGGGGTTGTCCATGTGCGGCGCGGCGGTCGTCTCGATGCCGTCATCCACGCGCGCTCGGTGACCGTGGACAAAGGGGGGAGCCTTGTCGGCGACTGCCGGGTTGCGGAAGGCCGTCCCGCCGAACCCTTCCTCCCCTGGGCGGGCCAGATGTGCCCGGCCCGGTGACGGTTTGTCACCAGAAACTTTGCGGAACCCAGATCTTGTCTCCGGGCTTCAGCTTGATGTCCCTCGCCGGGTTTTTGCGGACTTCCTTGATGTTCATAATGACGACCCGTCCCTCGCTCGTGAGGCTCACCTTGACCTGATCGGCATACTCGGTGAATCCCCCCGCCGCCGTGATCGCGCCCAGCACCGTGAGATCCGCCGTGAAGGGAACCCGCTGAGGCGCCCTCACGTCCCCGCTCACTTCCACAAACCGCGCGGCGTTCGGCACCGCGAGCGTGATGGACGGGTTCGTGTAGATCTGCTGCAACTTGTAGGCGGACTCGATCGACCCCTGCAACTGCGCCTGCGTCGCCCCCGCGGCGTGGACTTTCCCGATGTGAGGCATGTTGATGAACCCCCCGCCGTCCACCGTGTAAATCCCCGTGACCTGGCTGATCTCCTCCGGCGGCACGCCGCCCAGGCGGATGTCGATCAGGTCGCCCGCCCGCAGAACCGCGTCCTGCGCGAAAGCCGCGCCGGAAAACGCGAAAAGAACGGCGAGGAAAAACGCAAAAAATATTTTAGTATTCATCTTGGTCGGTGGCTTCGGCAATTCCTGCGGCGGGCACGATCTCGTCCTGCTTCTCCTCCTTCTTTTTCCGGACCTCCTTGCGTTTGCTGTCCTTCCCGGCCTTGTGGTAATAATTGTAGTAGCTGGTGTAATACTCGTAGTGCTGGTCGTGCCGGACGTCCACGTTGTTCAGGACGACGCCGAGGATTGTCCCGCCGACGTTGACGACCGCCTGTTTGACCCGCTGGAGCATCGCGCGCGGAAATCGGCGGTGCTGGACGACGACGACCGTGAGATCCATCGCGCTGCAGAGGACCGAGGCATCGCTGACGCCCAGGATCGGCGGGGAGTCGAAGAAAACGATATCGAACCGTCCCTTGACCTCCTCGATCAACTCGACCATGCGCTGAGAATTCAGGATCCCGACCGCGTCGTCCGGCACCTGCCCGCTGTTCATCAGGTAGAGGTTGTCAACCTTCGTGAGGTGGACGACTTCCTCCAGATCCATCTCGGTCGTGAGATAATCGCTAAGGCCGGTGCTGTTCTCGATGCCGAAGAGCCTGTGCTGGGACGGACGGCGAAGGTCGGCGTCCACGATCAGCGTCGTGTAGCCGCCCTTGGCGAACGTGTAGGCCAGATTGACCAGGGTCGTGGATTTCCCCTCGCCCGCGCCGCCGCTCACGATCGTGATCGTGTTCGCATCCGGGGATTTCCGGTTGAACTCGATGTTTGTGCGCATGATCCGGTAGGCCTCCGCATCCGGATTGCCTTCGATCTCGTTGATGAGGATGCTGATATTTTTCGGGATCACAGCCAGCACGGGAACCTGAAGATACGATTCGACGTCCTCCATCGTCTTCACGCTGGTGTCCAGATACTCGATGAAGAACGCGAGCCCGAGGCCGAAGACGATCCCGACGACGACGCCGAGAAGGAGGTTCAGGACGACGCGTGGCCGGGCGGGCGCGTTCGCGGGTGACGCCTCGGCGCGCTCCCAGATGGTGGCCGGATTTTGCGGCATCGTGCGCTCCATCGTCTCGGTCGTGAGCCGCATCTCCGCGGCCTCCAGAACATTTTTGGCCTGGATGTAGGCGTTCTTGGCCTGGAAGTAGCCGGCGGATCGGCTCTTCGACGTCTGCTGGCTTGCCTGCGACTCGGTGAGCCGGGTTTCGAGCTGGCGCAGCGAATTTTCGGCGATCTGGATGTTGGCTCCGAGGCTTGTGCGAAGCGATTTGATCTGCTCCCCGAGCTGTTTGTCCATCACCGCCATCTTCGCCCGGAGGGATTTGACCTGCGGGTGGTTGATCCCGAGGCCGCTCTGGAGCATGCGGGCCTCCTCCGAGGAGCATTGCTGATAAAGAGGAAGCACCTGCGAGATCGTCGGATCCTGGATCTCGAGGGTCGTAATGCTGCGCATCACCTGGTCGTCGGTGAGCTTCGTGATCTGGTCGTATTTCGCACGGAGGGCGGAAACCCTGAGCCGCTCGGTGCTGACCTGCTGCTCGACGGCAAGCAGCACGTCATTCGCGGCATCGCGGGGATCCTGGACGCTGTCGGGATTCAGATCCTGGATCTTGTCCTCCACGCGGATTCTCGCTGCTTCGTTTCTGAGATCCTCGACCTTCTTCCGCTGTTTTGCCACCTCGTCCTGGAGCTGGGTCAGCGAGCGGGCGACCATCATCTGCTGATCCTCGATGCGCTTCTTCTGATATTCGTCGGCGATCCGGTTGGCGATTTCCGCCGCCTCCTTCGGGTCGGTGCTCATCACGCTGATCTGGATCAGCTCGGTGTTCCGGATTTCCCGGATGTCGATCATGTTTCGCAGCCTGAAGAATGTCTGCTCCTTGCCCGTGAGCCCGAATTCGCCCTTCCATCGCTGCTCCAAGCCGAGCGTGTCAATGACCGGGTAGAGCATCTCTTTGCGCTGGATGATCTCAAACTGCGTGGTCAGGAACCGCGGGTCGAACCCCATGCCGCTCTGGCGGTCGAACACCTTCATCAGCGTGTCGTTCTGCTTCACCTGCATGGTGACGGTCGACTGGTATTGCTTCGGCATGAAGTGGGTGACCACCGCGGCCGTGATCACCACGAGCAGGAAGACGAGAATGATCAACGGGAGCCGGACGCGGATGACCCGCCAGTAATCCAGAAAGTGGAGTTTCAGCTCGCCGCTGTCGTTGGTGTTCATGAAATCAGAAAAAAGGGTGAGGCAGATCCAGCCGCAGAAGGGTCGATCTTAGCACACCATCCGGCGATATGCAACCGGGCGATGCGCGCCGCCCAGAAAAATGCGGGACTCTCAAAAGGAGAGGTTGACTCCGGCGAACCCGACGTTGCGCGTATATTCGAAGACGATGTTTTGCGGGGCGTAAACCGAGGTGAACTGGTAGCCGGCGCTCAGCGAGACCGTGCGGTTGATCTTAAAGTTCAAGCCGGCGGACACGTCGAAGATCGTTTCGGTGAAGGTGCTCACCACGCTTTGCTGGTCGAAATAATCCACTTCGACGCCGAGGCCGATGTTTCCGGAGATCCTCGGGGTGAACGCGTGGGTGACATTGAGCCCGGTGCGGAAGGTCTGGCGCTGGGTGACGTTGGTGAGGCCGGACGGCTCGGTTCCGTATCGGGCGCTCCACGAGAGTGTGGATGCCGGGCCAAACTGGTAACTGAGGTTCGACTCGCCGTAGGGCCCGAAATAGGTCGAGTTGCCGTCCACCGGGTTTTGGTTGAACCGCTGCTCGACACCGAGGCGGGCGGTCCACTTGAAGCGCGGGTTGAAGATCTGGTCAAACCCGATCAGGGCGAAGTTGCCGAAGCTGTTCAGGCCGGCGCCGCCGGGGTAGTAGATCGGGTTGGCGCGGTATTCGATGAGCACGGTCGTCTTGGGCAGCAGGAGCCAGCGGAACGACTGGTGGAGGGTCTGGGAGACAAACGACTGGGTGTCGTTGAGATCCTGCTCGATGTAGCGGTTGGCGTAGGCCTGATAACCGGTGACGGTCGAGAATTTTTCCGACCACTGGTAGGCGAGATCGAGAGTCGTGTTCGTGTAGAGGTAGTCGCCGTTGACGCGGTTTGTGCCGCCGATGATGTTGGTGTCCGGCTGGGCGAGGTAGGCGATGATCGTGCCGAACGAGACCGTGAGCTTGTGGGTGAGCAGGTAAACGGCGTTGAGCGTGAACTGCCCGTTGTAATCCATCTTGTCGCCCGGGCGGGTGTAGTAGTATGTCGCGCCGGCACCGAGGCTGGTAGAAAGCTGGAGCCTCGGCCCCCCGAACGCGTAGTTCACCCCGATGGCCGCATTCGTATACATGCTGGAGGTGGGATCGGTGCGCGTGGTGAAACAGTTGCTGTCGTAACCCTCGCGGAGGGCGCCGGAGAGATGCACCGGGCTGCCTCCGATGAAGCCGAGCGGATTCATCCCGGCGTTGCTCTCGCCAACCGGCTGGTCGCCGGTGTCGGTCGGGAAGTCCGACGGCCCGGGTGCCAGGTAAAAGGCGTTGTGGGCGCTGTTGACCGTCCTCTGGGCGTTTAGAATTCCGGCTGAGCCCAACGCGGCGACGGAAATGGCGGCGAGCAACGAGAAAAAACGGCGTGTTTTCATAGGTTGTAGCCTGTTTATTAGCGGCACCGTCCCGATTGGCAATATTTTTGAAGAAAAAGTTTGTCACATCCCGGAAACCGGCTTCTCGTAACGCCTTTTCAAATGGCCACCACCACCATCACTCTCGGAGACCGCCAATTCCACCTCGACCGCGACAAGGCGGAGGCCGCGTTCGCGGCAAAAAAAGTCATCAACGGCCGGCAGACGATGTTTTTCAACATCCTTCCGCTCAAATACCAGTGGGCCTACGACCTGTATAAAAAGATGAAGGCGAACCACTGGGAGCCGGAGGACATCCAGATGCAGAAGGACTGCGAGCACTGGCGCGACACGAGCGGGCACATCTCGGAGGTCGAACGCTGGATCATCAAAATGGGGATCGGGTATTTTTCCGCGGCCGAGGGGATCGTGGGCGACAACATCCTGCACGTGGTGCGCGAGGCGGTGACCGCCCCGGAGCTGAAGCTCGTGCTCGGCCGCCATGCCCACGAGGAAAACATCCACGCGGATTCGCTCGTCTATATGATCAGCTCGCTCGGGATCAACCCGCACGAGTGCGAGGCGATGTTCGAGGACATCGCGACGATCAAAAACAAGACCGACTTCGTCGTGAGCAACAGCCGGGCCCTGCGCCGCGACACCGACCTCACGGTCACCGCCAACAAACAGGCGCTCGCCAAAAATATTTTCCTTTTCGGCCAGTGCATGGAAGGCACTCAGTTCTACGGGCTCTTCGGGATGGTGCTCGCCCTCTACCGGCAGAACAAATTCCCGGGCATCGGGCAGATGTTCAGCTACACGCTCCGCGACGAGTCAAACCACATCGAGCTCCTCCGACAGCTCTTCCAGGATCTGGTGGACGAGAACCCGGACGTCTGGACGCCGGAGTTCCGCGAGGATCTGCGCGGGACGATGCGCGAGGCGGTGACCCTCGAAAAGCAGTTCATCCTCGACTGCCTGCCGGTCGCCGCAGTCGGGCTGACAGCCGACGAGTTCACCAACTACATTGATTATATCGGCGACCGCCGGCTCGAGGGCGTCGGCCTCGAACCCCTCAACCCCCCGATCGAAAACCCGCTCCCCTGGCTCTCCGAGATGATGGAAATCAAAAAGGAAACCAACTTCTTCGAGGGGCGGGTCACCGAATACCGCCGCGCTGTGGACACCGGCGGCGTCTCGGACGATGATCTATGAGAAAGTTTTCAGTATTCCGTTTTCAGTGTTCAGAAAAACACCTCTGCGCTGAAAACCGAACACTGAAAACTGAACGCTGAAAACTTCCCCATGCCCCGCCATATTTCTCTCGACGAAGACATCGCGCTGAAGCGGCTTGTCTGCACGCCCCGCGAACAGAAGCCCGGATTTGCCTGGCACGACTCACTGGATCCCGACGCGATCCCGCATCCGGAGATCCTGGTCACGGGCGGCGGCGGCGAGCGAGCGTTCCACCTCGCCGATGTGGCGGACGAGATCGGCGCGGCGCTCACCGACCTGCTTCTCTCGCGCGAGGAGAAGGATATTTTCAACGAGGAAAACCGGGGGTTCGTGGCGAACGTCGCCCACTCGCTCGCGACCCGGCTTCTCGAGCAGGTCCGCGAGGGCGGCGGGCTCAAGCTTTCGGAGAACGACCTCTCGCTGCTGATCGAGAAGGCGCTCATCGAGAACGACGCCCACGACGTCGCCAAGAGCCTCGTTTTCAAGCGCTCGATGCGCTCGGCGGATTCCCGCGACACGGAGAATCCCTCGGTCCTCCAGGTCCATGTCCGCCTGATCCGCCGGAACGGCTCGGTCGTCCCGTGGATCGAGGGAAAAATCGAGACCGCCTGCCGGAAGGCGTTTCTTTCCACCAGGGAAAATGCGGAGGCGGCGACGGACATCGCCCGCGCGGTGACCGGCCGGGTGCGCCACCGCGACCAGGCGTTCGTCCACATCGAGGACGTGCAGGACATGGTGCAGGAGGAGCTGATGCGGCACGGGCATTTCAAAGTCGCCGAGAGCTACATCCTCTACCGCGCCCAGCGCACCCGGCTCCGCACGGAAACCGCCGCGCAGCCGCCCGAATCGCCCGAACAGCAGGACGCGCTGATCGTCGTCCGCCTGCGCAATGGAAAAAATGTTTTCTGGGATGGCACCGAGCTCAAGCGACGGATCCGGTTCGGGATGATCGGGCTCGACCTGAACCTCGACGCCCTGCAGATCGAGCGCGAGCTGCGCCGGTCGATCGGCAACGAGGTCGGCGAGGATGTCCTCAAAAACACGATCATCCTCAACGCGCGGACTCTGATCGAGCGCGATGCGGATTTTGCAAAGTTCGCCGCGCGGATCATGCTCTCGTATATTTACGAGGAGGTTCTCGACTGGAAGATCATGCGCGACGGGATCGAGGGCCTCCGGACCGCGCACCGGAAGGCGTTCAAGAGCTACCTGCGCCACGGGGTTTCGATCGAGCGGCTCTCGCCGAAGCTCCTCACCTACAATTTTGACGCGCTCGCCGACGCGATGGATCCGACGGCCGACATGGATTTCGATTTCCTCGGCATCCAGACCCTCTACGACCGGTATCTCATCGTGGACAAAACGAAGAAGCCGGCGCGCCGGATCGAGACGCCGCAGTTTTTCTGGATGCGCGTCGCGATGGGGATGTTCCTCGAGGAGCCGTCCGACCGCGAGGAGTGGGCGATCAAGCTCTACAACCTCTACAAGAGCCGGAGGTTCTGCTCGAGCACGCCGACGCTCTTCAATTCCGGCACCCTCCACAGCCAGCTCTCGAGCTGCTACCTCTACAAGGTGGACGACTCGCTCGAGTCGATCATGCAGCGCGGGATCGCCGACAATGCGTATCTTTCCAAATGGGCGGGCGGGCTCGGCGGATCCTGGACCGCCGTCCGCGGCACCGGCAGCCACATCAAGGGGACCAACGGCGAGAGCCAGGGCGTCATCCCGTTCCTCAAACTCCACAACGACCAGCTCGTCGCGGTCAACCAGGGCGGCAAGCGCCGCGGCTCAGGCTGCGCATATCTCGAATCCTGGCATAACGACGTCGAGGATTTTCTCCAGCTCCGGCGCAACACCGGCGACGACCGCCGCCGCGCACACGACCTCAACACCGCGAACTGGGTCCCCGACCTCTTCATGAAGCGCATGGAGGCGCGCGAAAACTGGACGCTCTTCCGCTCGAGCGAGGCACCCGACCTTCACGAATGCTACGGAAAAAAATTTGAGGACCGCTACCTGCATTACGAGAGGCTTGCGCGCGAGGGCCGGATCTTCGGGCGCGAGGTGCCCGCGATCGAGATGTGGAAGCAGATGCTCAAGATGCTGCTCGAGACCGGGCACCCGTGGATCACTTTCAAAGACCCCTGCAACCTCCGCAGCCCGCAGGATCACGCCGGGGTCATCCACTCGTCGAACCTCTGCACCGAGATCACCCTCAACACCAGCGCGGACGAAACCGCCGTCTGCAACCTTGGCTCGGTCGTCCTCGACTCCCATATGAAGGACGACGGATCGCTCGACCACGAGATGCTCGGCGAGACGATCCGGATCGCGGTCCGCGCGCTCGACAACGTCATCGACATCAACTTCTACCCGACCGAGTCCGCCCGCCGCTCGAACCTCCGCCACCGCCCGGTCGGCCTCGGGGTCATGGGCGTCCAGAACGCCCTCTTCAAGCGCGGGCTCGATTTCGCGAGCGACGAGGCCGTCGAGTTCAACGACGAGTTCATGGAGGCGATCGCCTGGCATGCCTACTCGGCGTCGAGCGACCTCGCCGCCGAGCGCGGCTCCTACAGCTCGTATCTCGGGTCGCAATGGGATCGCGGGCTCCTGCCGCAGGATACAATAGACCTCCTCGAGGAGGAGCGCGGGATCAAGATTGACGTGCCCCGCGGCGGGAGCATGGACTGGGCGCCGGTGCGCGAAAAAATCCGCAGCCAGGGGATGCGAAACTCGAACGTCCTCGCGATCGCCCCCACGGCCACGATCTCGAATATCATGGGCACCACCCCGTGCATCGAACCGAATTATAAAAACCTCTACGCCAAGGAAAACCTCGGAGGAAAATTCACGATGCTCAGCACCGAGCTCGTCCGCGATCTCAAAAAGATCGGGAAATGGGACGGCGCGATGCTCGAGCAGCTCAAGTATTTCGAGGGCGAGCTGAAAAATATCGAGGGCATCCCGGAGGATCTCTGCCGGAAGCACCTCACCGTCTTCGGCATTCCGTTCGAGTTCGTCATCGACGCGGCCGCCCGCCGGCAGAAGTGGATCGACCAGTCTCAGTCGGTCAACCTGTTCCTCAGCGAGCCCGACATCAAGATCCTCAGCCACATGTACCGCCGCGCCTGGCACACCGGGCTCAAGACGACCTACTACCTCCGCACGCTCGGCGCCTCCAGCATCGAGGGCCCGACGACCAACGTCAAAAAGGAACTCCGCGGCGTCGTCGCCGCCGCAAAAAAAGAATTCGACGCGGAGGAGAAGCTGGCCTGCTCGCTCGAAGCCATGCGCAACGGCGGCGAATGCGAGGCCTGCCAGTAGCCGGACAATCCCCGCACCCGCCCCATCCGCGCATTTTTCGGTTTGCGTCGGCCGGATAGTTAGTAAAGTCCCGGTGCCGCCATGATTTCATCCACCGAAAAGCGCCTCCGCGAACTGCTGTCCGAACGCGTCCTTGTCCTCGACGGGGCGATGGGGACGATGGTGCAGCAATACAAATTGGAGGAGGCCGATTATCGCGGAGCGCGGTTCGCGGGCTGGTCGGGCCAGGATTTGAAGGGGAACAACGACCTGCTCGTGCTGACCCGGCCGGATGTGGTGCGGGAGATTCACGGCGCCTACATGGCCGCCGGCGCGGACATCATCGAGACGGCGACGTTCAACGCGACGGTGATCGCGCAGGCGGATTACGGCCTCGAAGAGTTTGTCCCGGAGATGAACCGCGTGGCGGCGCGGCTGGCGCGCGAGGCGGCGGACGCGTTCACGGAACGCCATGTTTTTGTGGCGGGCGCGATCGGGCCGCTTAACCGGACGCTCTCGCTCTCTCGCGACGTCAACGACCCCGGGCAGCGCGACGTCACGTTCGCGCAGGTCGCCGCCGCGTATTTCGAGCAGGTCGAAAACCTCGTGGCCGGCGGGGTGGACATCCTCCTCGTCGAGACGGTTTTCGACACGCTGAATGCCAAGGCCGCGCTCTTCGCGATCTCGGAATTTTTTGAGACCCACCCGAGGCTTCCCGTGATGGTCTCCGGCACGATCACCGACCTGAGCGGGCGCACGCTCACCGGCCAGACGCTCGAGGCGTTCCTGAATTCGGTCTCCCATTTTCCGCTTCTCTCGATCGGCCTGAACTGCGCGCTCGGGCCGAAAGAAATGCGCCCGCATATCGAGGAGCTTTCGCGGATCGCGCCATTTTTTGTCAGCGCGTATCCGAATGCCGGCCTGCCCGACCCGCTCTCCCCGACTGGATTTCCCGAGTCTCCGGAGTCGCTCGCGCCGCAGCTCCGGGAGTGGGCGGAGCAGGGCTGGGTGAACCTCATCGGGGGATGCTGCGGCACGACGCCCGCCCACATCCGCGCGATGGCGGACGCGGTGAAAGGGCTTCCGCCGCGGCAAATCCCCGCCCGCGACACGACCCTCCGGCTCAGCGGACTCGAGCCGTTCACCGCACGACCGGAAATCCCGTTCATCAATGTCGGCGAACGCACGAATGTCACCGGCTCCCCGAAATTTTCCAAGCTGATCCTCGCCGGCAACTACGACGAGGCGCTTGCCGTCGCCCGCCAGCAGGTCGAGGCCGGCGCCCAGATGATCGATGTCAACATGGACGAGGGGATGCTCGACGGGGCCGCCGCCATGACGAAATTTTTGAATTTGATCGCGGCCGAGCCGGATATTTCGCGGGTGCCGGTGATGATTGATTCCTCGAAGTGGGAGGTCATCGAGGCCGGCCTGCGCTGCGTGCAGGGGAAGTGCGTCGTGAACTCGATCAGCCTCAAGGAGGGCGAGGAGAAATTCAAAGCCCGGGCGCGGCTGGTCCGGAGGTATGGTGCGGCGGCGGTGGTGATGGCGTTCGACGAGCTCGGCCAGGCGGACACGCTCGACCGGAAGATCGGGATCTGCGCGCGCGCCTACCGGATCCTCGTCGAGGAGGCCGGCTTCGCGCCGGAGGATATTATTTTTGATCCGAACGTCCTCACCGTCGCCACCGGCATCGAGGAGCACAACGGGTATGCCGTCGCGTTCATCGAGGCCGCGCGCTGGATCAAGGCGAACCTCCCGCACGCGCGGGTCAGCGGCGGGATCAGCAACATCTCGTTCTCGTTCCGCGGGAACAACCCGGTCCGCGAGGCGATGCACTCGGCGTTCCTTTTCCACGCGGTGCGGGCCGGGCTCGACATGGGCATCGTGAACGCGGGCATGCTCGGGGTCTATGAGGAAATCCCGAAGGATCTCCTCGGGCTGGTCGAGGACGTGCTCTTCAACCGCCGCCCGGATGCCACCGAGCGCCTGGTGGCGTTTGCGGACACGATCAAATCCCAGTCCAGCGGCAACTCCGCCCCGACCGCCGATCTGTCGTGGCGCGAGGGCCCGGTCGAGGAGCGGCTCAAACACGCGCTCATCAAGGGGATCGTGGATTTCGTGGATGCCGACACCGAGGAGGCCCTAGAAAAATACCGGCGCGCGCTCCTCGTCATCGAAGGCCCGCTCATGGATGGAATGAAGGTCGTCGGCGACCTTTTCGGCGCGGGAAAAATGTTCCTGCCGCAGGTGGTGAAAAGCGCGCGCGTGATGAAGCGGTCGGTCGCCTGGCTTACCCCCCACATGGATGCCGAACGCGCCGCCGACCCGCACGCCAGACGGCAGGGCCGGATCCTCATGGCCACGGTCAAGGGCGACGTCCACGACATCGGAAAAAACATCGTGGGGGTCGTCCTGGCCTGCAACAACTACGAGGTCATTGACCTTGGGGTCATGGTGCCGTGCGAAAAAATCCTCGCGGCCGCCCGCGAGAAACAGTGCGACATCATCGGCCTCTCCGGCCTGATCACTCCGTCGCTCGACGAGATGATCCACGTGGCGAAGGAAATGCAGCGCGAGGGGTTCACGATCCCGCTCCTGATCGGCGGAGCCACCACCAGCCGGGCGCACACCGCCGTGAAGATCGCCCGGCACTACGCGAACGGGGTCGTCCATGTGCTCGACGCCTCGCGCTCGGTCAATGTCGCCAGCGCCCTCCTCAGCCCGCAGCAGAAGCCCGCATTCCTCGAGAAGCTCGAGACGGACTACGAAACGCTCCGCCGCGAACACGCGGGCCGGCAGGCCGGGCAGCCGCTGCTCACGCTCGCGGAGGCCGCGGCAAACAAGTTCGAGGCGTCGTGGTCGGACATCGCGCGGCCATCCAGCCTGGGCGTCATGCCGTCGGATCTTCCGCTGGAGGAACTCGTTCCCTATTTCGACTGGTCGCCGTTCTTCCATGCGTGGGAGCTGCGCGGACGGTTCCCCGCCATTCTCGATGACCCCGAGGTCGGACCCGAGGCGCGCAAGCTCTACGACGACGCGCGCCGCCTGCTGGACGAGATCGTCGCCGGTCAGCTTTTCCGTCCGCGCGCGGTCATGGGGTTCTGGCGCGCCGCCAGCACAGGCGAGGATATCCGGGTTTTCGACGGGCCCGGTGCCCCGCTCGACGTCCTCCACGGCCTCCGCCAGCAGCAGAGAAAACCGGCCGGACAGCCGAACTTTTCGCTCGCCGATTTCATCGCCCCGGAATCCGCCGGGGTGGAGGACTTCATCGGCGCGTTCGCCGTCACCGCCGGTCACGAGGTCCACGGCGTCGCGGAGGGCTACGAGAAAAACCACGACGACTACCTCTCGATCATGACCAAGGCGCTCGGCGACCGGTTCGCCGAGGCCTGTGCCGAGTGCCTCCACAAAAAAGCCCGCGCAGCCTGGGGGTTCGGTGCCGAAGAAACCCTGACCCCCGAGGATCTGCTCCGCGAAAAATTCCGCGGTATCCGCCCCGCGCCCGGGTATCCGTCCCAGCCCGACCACACCGAAAAGCGGACGCTCTGGCGCCTGCTCGACGCGGAACGCCACACCGGGATCACGCTCACGGAAAATCTCGCGATGTCCCCAGCCAGCAGCGTGAGCGGGCTATATTTTTCCCACCCGCAGGCGAAATATTTTTCTGTCGGAAAAATCGGGCGCGACCAGACCGCAAGCTACGCCGCCCGCAAGGGCATGACGCTCGCGGAAGCCGAAAAGTGGCTGCGCCCGCATCTCAACTACGAGCCTCCCGACGCGCCCGCTGGCTCAAGGTAAATTTACACGAACGCGGACGAAAACATGAGCGGGCTTTGACGATGTGAATCCGTCACAAGCACACTCGGCCATGCGGCATCAATTGTTTGGTGGAGAGCCCCTCATCCCACCATTGTTTGGTGGAGAGCCGGAAAATGGCGACCCTAACGGGATTCGAACCCGTGTCGCCGCCGTGAAAGGGCAGTGTCCTAGGCCACTGGACGATAGGGTCGTTGTGGATTGCGGAAGATGGGGCGTCTTGCACGGGAGCGCAAGGAAAAACCCATGGAAATTCTGATTCTTTCTCGCATACGTCGGCGGGATTGTTTATGCATGAACACATGGAAAAACTGGTGGTTCCTGTTCAGATCCGGGCCCTGGTTCCGACGGGGGTTGGCTGCGCTGTGTTTCTCGGCAACGAGGAAAAAGTGTTTGTCATTTACGTGGATCAGGGCGTCGGCGCCGCGATCGGGATGTTTCTGAGCGGCGCGGACAAGGAGCGTCCGCTCACGCACGATCTTCTCGCGAATGTGCTCACGGCCGTGGGGGCGCGCGTCGAGCGGGTGATCATCAACGATTTCAAGAGCGGCACGTATTTCGGGCGTCTCATCCTCACCGCGGAGAACGAGCTCCAGCAAAAAAAGATCATCGAGCTCGACGCGCGGCCGAGCGACTGCCTGGCGATGGCCGCCCAGCAAAAAGCTCCGATCTATGTGAGCCGGGTTGTTTGGGAGGAGGTGGAGGATGCCTCCGAACTGCTGGCCGGCCTTCAAGAGCAACCTCCGGCTGGGGGAGAGGAAAGCGGGAAATGATTTCTTGCGCACCGGATGGCCTCGTGTGCAAGGTCTCGCCCCCATGACAAGACACGACGGCCGGGCACCCGGCGAGATACGCAGCATTGAAATCCGGCCCGGGATCGCGCCGCACGCGCAGGGATCCGTGTTGATCGCGTTCGGCAACACGCGGGTGATTTGTGCCGCTATGATCGAGGAAGGCGTGCCGCGCTGGATGAAGGAGCAGGGGGTGGCCGGCGGATGGCTCACAGCCGAATACTCGATGCTTCCCTACTCGACCACGAGCCGGAAGCCGCGCGACTCTTCACGCGGCAAGCCCGATGGGCGGGGCACCGAGATCCAGCGGCTGATCGGGCGCTCCCTCCGCGCGGTGGTGGATCTGGAAAAGCTGGGGCCGCGGACGCTCTGGGTGGACTGCGATGTGCTCCAGGCCGATGGCGGGACGCGCACGGCGGCGATCACGGGCGCCTCGGTGGCGGTCGAGCTTGCCTGCCGCTCGCTGGTCGCGGCCGGAAAATTGAAAACTCTGCCGATCAAGAACCGCGTGGCCGCGGTGAGCGTTGGCATGGTTGCGGGCGGGGTGCTGGTGGATCTGGATTATGTCGAGGACAGGGACGCCGAGGTGGACATGAATGTGGTGATGACCGGGGGCGGGGATTTTGTCGAGGTGCAGGGGTCGGGCGAGGAGACCGTCTTTAGTCAGACCCAGCTCGAAGCGATGCTCGCCGCAGCAAAAACCGGCATTGCCAAGCTCCTCGATATCCAGAATTCTTCTCTTGCCACCCTATGAAAAAAGCTCTCATCACGGGAATCACCGGGCAGGACGGCTCCTATCTTGCCGATTTTCTTCTCTCAAAAGATTACGAGGTTCACGGGATCATCCGCCGGGCCAGCACGTTCAACACGAGCCGGATCGACCACCTCTACCAGGATCCCCACGTCAACGGCGTGCGCCTCTTTCTCCACTACGGCGACCTCGCCGACTCGGTCAACCTCGTCAAGCTGATCTACGAGCTGAAGCCCGATGAGATTTTTCATCTCGGCGCGCAGAGCCACGTGCGGGTGAGCTTTGAGATTCCGGAATACACGGCGGATGTCACCGGGGTCGGCACGATCCGGATCCTCGAGGCGATGCGCGAGACCGGGGTGAAAAGCCGGTTCTACCAGGCTTCGAGCAGCGAGATGTTCGGCAAGGTGCAGGCGGTTCCGCAGACCGAGACCACGCCGTTCTGGCCGCGCAGCCCGTATGGCGTGGCAAAGGTTTTTGCCTACTGGGCGACCGTGAACTACCGGGAAAGTTACGGGATGCACGCCACGAACGGAATCCTCTTCAACCACGAGAGCCCAAGGCGCGGAGAGACCTTCGTGACGCGCAAGATCACCCGCGCGGTGGCCGCGATCAAGACCGGCCGCCAAAAGGAGCTCTTCCTCGGCAACCTCGATGCCAAGCGCGACTGGGGATACGCGCCCGAATATGTCGAGGGCATGTGGATGATGGTCCAGCAGGACACCCCCGACGACTACGTGCTCGCGACGAACGAGACACACACCGTGCGCGAGTTCGTCGAGGAGGCCTTCGCCCATGTGGGCCTGGATTGGAAGGAATTCGTGAAGCACGATCCGCGCTACGAGCGCCCGGCCGAGGTGGATCTGCTCGTCGGCGATCCAGCCAAGGCGAAACGCCAGATCGGCTGGGAGCCGAAGACGAAATTCAAAGAGCTGGTCCGGATCATGGTGGACGCCGACCTCGCGGAGCTGAAATAGACTCGTAAGGCGACCATTTCTCGCTTCCCTCCGGACAGCAGGGTATGTCATTGGAAATTGCTCCATCCCTATGCATTTTCTCTAACTGGTCGGGATTGAATGGACCGCTGACCTGATTGTTCAAAAAGATGTAGTATTGTTGCGTTACCTGCGCATTGTCATTTGGTTTTTTTTCTGCGGTATTATCAGGCAGTTCATCCAGCCCCCTCTCTCCTGTCTGGGCATTTTTAAAACTCCACTGCTTCAAGAGGGAAGCGCCTTCTTCAGTCAGCATAATACCAGTGTTTTTCAACTTGTTGCTAACGAACCATTTTTTGAGGATATGCCTGCCCTTTTTATCTGTCTCAACTACGCATTGCCGGGCATCGGCAAGCGAAACGGTATTCAATGGGGTCTTCCCAGCGAGAATGACGGCAGCGTTTTCAAAAAACCGCGATCGCACAGCCATGTTGCCGAGTTTTCCTATCACGGGCCATGCATCTGCAAGTTTTCCCCCCGCAATATCGGCGAGCACCGCCTTGATCGCACTAAAATCAGAACCGGAGATATAGAGTGTCTGATTGGCGCGCTTGAGCGAGGGTAACATGCACAGGAAGGTGATTGCCATGATTCCCGTGATGAATCCGAGCGCGAAAGGGAAAATCGCGATGGCTGTCACAAGCACCATCCACCACCTCGGCACAAAATATGTGATCACTGCAAGAATTCCAACAATCACGAAACCGCCCAGATCTGTCATCATGACAACCTGTGTGGCACCAGCCTGGTTGTTAGCAATGAGAAACAACCGGATGCCTGCGTTGATTCCCAAAAGAACAAAGAAAAGCCGAAGGCTCTGACGAATGTTCGCTACGACGGCATAGCTCGCAAGGGCGGCCCTCTCCCAGTCCTGAAGAATACAGCCCTGCAGAAATCCGGCTCTGCCCGAACAGAAGTTGCGCAAGCAGGTATTCACGTCACCGTGGCCGGATGTCGGCGCTTGGTCGGGCTTCAAATCCAGGATGGAATCCAAATCGTTTGGCATGGTTATTTTTGTTTCAGGTAGAGCATGATGAGAAACAGCAGCATCGTCCCCTGTTGAAGCAATGAGACTATAAGACCTGCCACACCCCTTCGAATTCCGATTTGTGCAATTGCCTGGCTGTCTGCGTGCTCCGGGAAGGCTAAAAACGGAAGCATATTGAAACTCATGAGCTGCCAGAAGATATATCCGGTCACGAGACCGATTATTGCGAGGAGTGTTGCGGTTTTTAGTGTCATAATGTATATGTCCTTTTTCTTGCTGGGGTTGTGGTTGTAAAATACTTCGCTTATTTGTTCGGTTTCTTCTTCGGTTCGATTAGCTCGCGTCCGAATATGAGCGTCTCGATGCCAGAAAACCAACCGTCGACAATGCCGGCATTGCCGCCGGTGTTACGGACAAGCGCGTAAAGGGTATCGCCGTCGAAGCGGACTACCGGAATGGTTACTCTCGTTTGAATGTAAACCGGAACGGAAAGCCCTTTGAGTGTGGCCTTGAGGGAGTTTTCAGGCTGTGCGAAACGCCCATTCCACTCTGAAAGCCATTTCGTCGCGCACATGTCCGCCCACGATTCTGCGCGCGCCAATTTCGGAAGGTCAGTCAGCAATGGTTTGTCGCTTTGATCCCGCGCTTTTTGCAGTGGTAGCGGGTTTGAAACTTTGGCTGTGACCGGCGCCGAGCTACGCAATCCAATCGCCCGGAATCGATCGCGACGTTCGCCAGCCTCCATTCCCTTGGGGCCGTCTTTGATTTTAAGAACAGGTTGGGGCTTCGATTGCGTTCGGTCGAAGTCGATATCTTCAATAGTTACGTTAGTCCAGACCGTGCCATCGGCCCACTCAATGAGGTCACCTTTTGGATTTGTGCCGACCAGGACATTTGTTGCATTTTTGTTCGTGTCGGCCCCCTGAGCGGGGAACAACAATATGAATATGGCAACAAAGACGAGTGCGGCGCGAGTTGCGATGAAGTTTTGGAGGGCGAATAGATTTTTCATTGGTGTGTTTTGTGCTAATCTGGATTTCACTTCAGCGTGATCCCGGATGTCATGGCCGCAACATCCTGACTGATCGCCGTGGGGTCGCTGTTGGCTGAGACTCCCGCAATGATGAAGATTTCGCTTGTTTTGCCCAATGTTATCGATAGGGCTACCCCGTGTCTGGCGGAGCCGATTTTCGTGTCTCCCGTGAGAAGGATGGACCCGGTTCCGGGCGATGGGATTCTTCTCCATGTTCCGCGTATCCCCGGCACGCTCCCGCGTTGGAACATGTCGAGTGCCGCTTTACGCTGATTATCCGGTAACGAGGAGAAGGTTATGCCAGGAATGCACAACTCCGCCGCTCCGAAGAGAAGGAACGCCTTTTTCTCGCGGCTGTAGAATGAGAACGAATCAACGACCTCCACATTGCTCCTGCCTATGGCTTTCATGTCAAACTTTTCGAGGATTTCCGCGCGTTCGGCCGCCGTCACACCGGACATGTCTGCGGTGCTGATTTCCGCATATCCCGGAGGGATGTGCGCGCGGTATCCTGTGAACGCAACGGTCGGGTTGACGATTGTATCCCCGACGATGGTCCCGGGACGGCTGGTCGCACACCCTTGCAGCAGGAGGAGCGAAGCTGCGAGGGCAGCGAAGGAGAGCATGTGTTTATTTGGTATTTTCATTGGAGTGTATGGGTCGTTGGTTTTATGGAAAAACCGGGAGTTGCCCGCGAATCACGCGAATGGACGCGAATAGGCTCTGGCAGAAATGCCGCCATGTTGAGCCCCGATGTGGCAAAATCCAACAGCCCAGGGCAAGCGTCCGCGCCGCCCTGGCTGCTGGATAAAGGGGAGCACTGCCCTGAATGGGCAGTATCCAAAAATGCCCTTATTGTTGCGGCCCGCTGGTCTGGAAAAAGAAGCGACCTTTTCCACACAACATGGGAACGCCTGTTGAGTCTCCGCCATTCGCGTCTTGTCGCGTGATTCGCGGGCCTCGGCTGTTCATTGCAGGTGTCATGCATTGGCGGCAGAATGTTCAATTACATTGGCGGCGGCGGCGGAGTAGGTGTCGGCGTTGGGGTAGGTGTTGGAGTCGGCCCGCCGCCTCCACCGCCTCCACCGCCTCCAGGACCTCCTCCTGGTGGTTCGACCCCTCCTGCACTTCCACTTCCTTGGTCTCCACTTGCTTGATCTGCCCTGTATCCTCCGGTCACTTTGACCCGTAGGAATCTCCTGTTGCCGGAGGACTGGTCGGTCACGATCGCCATGCGCAGGTCGGCACCCGTGTCGGATACTGTGCTCAGCGAACTTATGGGAACCGTTGTCGCTCCGCCGGTGCTCGTCGCAATGTCGGCCCACGTTACCAAATCGGAGGATGCCTGTACGGTATAGATGATGTCTGCACACGCGGTGTCACACTTGAAGGAAATCTGTAGCCTGTTGCTTCCATCAACATTCAATGCCGGAGAAATGCCTGCCGCATCGGCGGTTTTCGGGTCTCCTCCAAATGCATATTCCAGCAGGTTCGGCATGCCGTCGTGGTCGAAATCTGCGGTCATATCTGTCAATCCTCTCGCGACGTCGTCAGACGTAAACCGTCTTCCCTGCCATGCCGCAAAAGGCAGGGGATCCAAGTTCGCACTCGCGTAGCCATTCCAGAGCGGCGAGGTGAAACCAGTCGCTCCATTGTGGAATTTCACTATGAAGCCAGTGCCGACATAACCAAAGACAGAGATTCCCATCAATGGAGCATCTCCCAAAAACTCCGCGCTCGTCAGGCCGCCGTAAGAGTAGAACGCAGCGTCCCCGATGCTGGTGACACTACTTGGGATCGTCACACTTGTCAGTCTGTTGCACTGAGCAAACGCCAAGCTCCCGATGCTGTTGACGCTGTTGGGGATCGTTACGCTCGCCAGACTGGTGCAAAGGTTGAACGCATTGTCTCCGACGCTGGTGACGCTGTTGGGAATCGTCACGTTCGTCAGGCCTGTGCACTCCGAGAAACCAAAGTTTCCAATAGTTGTGACGCTGTTCGGGATCGTCACGCTCATCAGTTCCGAACGCCCTTCGAACGCATAGTTTCCAATGGATGTTACGCTGGCTGGGATCATATAGCTGGGACTCCCGCCAGCCGGATATTTGATAAGTGTCTCCCGGTTCTTGTCGAAGAGGATCCCCTCTACATCACTGTATGCAGGGTTGTCCGCAACCACAGTGATGGAATGAAGATTGACACAAGAGCTGAAAGAGCCGTTTCCGATGGAGGTAACACTGTTGGGAATTGTCATGCTGGTCATTCCCCAGCACCCTTTGAACGCATAGATCCCTATGGAAGTGACAGGCTTTTCATTGATGGTAGAGGGAATAACCCATGTTCCGATGAGCGCTGTAGTGAAGCCGGTAATGGCGATTTCTGTCCCCGAGTCCGTAAAAGTGAAGTAGTTAACCGGTGTCGAAACGATCCCGCTCACGGCCAGATCCTGCGTCGAGGCCCCGGTGCTGGTGACCGTAATGTTCCCGGTAACAGATCCAACGGGAACCGAATCGGCGATACGCACGTAAATGGTGGTATCGATCAGGTTGCCACCTATGGGCGCGAGCGTGGTAAAGGCTGTGAATGCGATCCCATTAGCGGAAACCGCAAAGCCGACAGGAGCGTTCACGGTTACGTTGGCTTTGAGGTCGGCACCCCTCACTGTGAAGACCTGCGCGACGCACGCCGTGCCCGCAGGCGCATTGAACGTCGAAAGCGTTCCACTGGTTACCAGGGTCGGGGACAACATTAAACTTGGACGGCCCAACCATGTTGGCGAAGTGAAACCAGTCGCTCCCTTGTAATATTTTACAGTGAACCCGCTCGCGACAGAGTCAAAAGCTTGGGCTCCCATGGATTGGGGTGCATCTCCCAGAAACTCCGCGCTCGTCAGCCCGCTGCATCTCAGAAACGCAGAGTTCCCAATGCGGGCTACGCTACTTGGTATCGTCACACTCGTGATCCCGGTGCAATTGGCGAATGCGGAGTCCCCGATGGCAGTGACCGGGAGGCCATCAATAGTATCCGGGATGTTCACCGCCCCGCCGGTTCCGGTGTATCCGGTGATGGTGACCGCACCGTTATTCGTCGTGAAAGTGTATGGCACCCACACCGCAGTGGGAAGCAATGCCCACTCGGTCGGAACCGGCGGCCAACCAGCGGTCCCTGACAGATAATAGGCCATCGCATTCGTGTTGCCTGATAAAATATGCAACCCAACTCCAACGGTCGGCGCGTTACCCTCGAAATAAAGTCCGGTTAGACTTGTGCAGCCAGCAAAAGCATTCTCCCCGATACTGGTAATGCTCTTAGGAAGAGTGAGCTTGGTTAGACTGGAGCACCCGGAAAATGCCCCACTTAAGGTATAAATCGTACTGTAATATCTCAGCCCGCGCCCACCCTCGATGCTGTTGACGTTGCTGCCGACTTTCACGCTGGCCAAGCTGCTGCAGCCAGCGAATGTGGTGCTTTGGATGTTGGTAACGCCATTGCCGATTGTTAGACTGGTCATTCCACTACAGCCCCAGAACGCCCCGGAACCAAGGCTGGTGACGCTGTCAGGAATCGCAACACTAATCAGACTGCTGCAACCCGCGAAAGCGCCATTGCCAATTTCAAAGTGGCCCCTTCCATCTTCAACAACTTCCCACCCGCAAATGCTATTGACGTTTTTTCCGATCACAACTGATGCCAAGTTGCTGCAACCCGCGAACGCCCCGACGCCAAGAGTGGTGACACTGTCGGGGATCGTGACACTGGTCAGGTTTGTGCAACCGGCGAATGCGCCATCCCCGATACCAAACCACCCATGCATCATGTCGTAAACGATTTGCATACCCCCAATATTGGCAACGCTGCTGCCTATCGTAACGCTGGCCAAGTTGGTGCAACCAGAGAACGCAGAGCTTCCGATGCTGGTCACTCCATTGCCGATCACAACGCTGGCCAGGTTGCTGCAACCAGTGAAAGCCCCTGCTCCAAGTTTTGTGACGCTGTCGGGGATCGTGACACTGGTCAGGCCGGTGCAACCGGCGAACGCACCATTGCCTGTTTTGTATTTTCCTTGGGAAAGGGTTTCCCCGATCTCCCACCCTCCAATGCAGGTGACGGGTTTCCCGTTGATTTCCGCCGGAATTTCCACCGAGCCGAAGGGAAGCGAGCAACCGATGATGGTGACAGATGTTCCGTCGTCCGTGAAAAAGAATGTCGGCATCGTCCCTTCGATGCTCTCGGCGGCATAGCCATTCCACCTCGGCAAGGAGAATCCCCTTTTGGCCGCATCAAAATGAATGGTGAAAGAACTGTCCGCTCCGACAAACACATTAGACCCAACATTGGACGGGGCATCCCCAAAAAATGTTGCGCTCGTCAGCGCGCCACAACCCTCAAACGCTCCGCTCCCGATACTGGTCACGCTACTTGGAATTTTCACGCTCGTCAGGCCGGTATTGGACTTGAATGCGTCGTATCCGATGCTGGTGACCGGCAAGCCGTTGATCGTGCTCGGAATAATCAGAGGGCCGCCAGAGCCAGAGTAAGCCGTGATGGTAATCTGGTCGGTATTGGTCGTGTAATCAAGGTTGGCGGTCTGGTAAGTTGTCCAAGGGAATCCGGTGAATCCTGTCGCGCCATTAAATGTGAACACCGAGAAACTGCTGGCCGTGGAATCAAAAACTCCCGTTCCCATCGCTGCCGGGGCATTGCCCATGAAGGAAGCGCTGATCAAGTTGGTGCAGTTTAGGAACGCGTCATTTCCTATGTTGCTGACGTTCACGGGGATCGTCACGCTCGCCAGCCCGGTGCATCCGGAAAATGCCTCGCTCCCGATGCTGGTCACGCTGATCGGGATGACTACACTGGTCAGGCTGGTATTGGATTTGAATGCGGCGTTTCCGATGCCGGTGACCGGCAGATCGCCAATCGTGCTCGGAATGATCAGCACACCGCCGGATCCGGCATATCCCGCAATGATGGACTGGCCATTAACGGTCGTGTAAGCGAAATTGACCGTCGGATACCCCCTCCACGTCGGCAAGGCGAAACCGGTCGCACTATTGAAGAAATACACGGTGAAATTGCTGGCGGCGGAATAAAAAACGCTTGTTCCCGTCGCCGGGGCATCGCCCAGGAAAATCGCTTCATTCAGACTGGTGCAGCCGTAGAAGGTTGCATCTCCGATGCTGGTGACGCTCACGGGGAGGGTAATGCTCGTCAGGCTTGTGCAGTATTCGAACGCGCCGAAGGATATCCCACCGAGTGTTCCGGGAGGAGTAGGAACAAAAGGTAAAGAACCTATCCTAGTGACGCTGTTGGGAATTGTCACGCTAGTCAACCCGGTGCATCTACTAAACGTTCCTTCCTCAATGCTCGTAACGCTGCTGGGGATCGTCACGCGGGTCAACCCGGTGCAACCTGCAAAGGCCCAGGACCCGATGCTCGTAACACTGCTGGGAATCGTGATGCTGGTCAGCCCTGTGCAGCCAAAGAATGCGCCATGAAATGAAGCGCCCAAAGAAGGGCTTCCCCCTGCAATGCTGGTCACGGGCTTGCCATCAATCTCCGCCGGGATTTCCAATGCGCCAAAAGGATACGAATGCCCTGTGATTGTGATGGCTGTCCCCGTGTCCGTGTAGGCGAATGCCGGAGTTGTCCCCGCCACCCGTGCGGATGAATAACCGTTCCACGTCGGCAAGGAGAACCCCATTTTTCCGGCGTCAAAATAAACGGTGAAATTGCTGGCGGTGGAATAAAAAACGCTTGTTCCCATGCTCGATGGGGCATTACCCATGAAAATCGCTTCCTTCAGCCTGGTGCAGCCAGAGAACGTGTCGCGACCGATTATCGTGCCGCTGCCAAGGATTGTGACGCTCGTCAGGCTGGTGCATTGTTGGAACGCACCAGGTCCATAAAGATCGAGTGACCCAGGTGGTAATGGCGCATGCCCGATTCTTGAGACACTGCTGGGGATCGTGACACTGGTCAGGCTCGTGCAGTTGTAGAATGCAGAGCTTTCGATGCTGGTGACCGGCAGCCCGTTGATTGTGCCGGGTATGGTCACCGCCCCGCCAGTGCCAATATATCTCGTGATGGAGACGTAGGCGTTTCCGGTCGCGTATCTGTATGGCAACAACTCCAGCGAAAGCCCGCCGGACCACACGTCCCAGCCGGTGGTTCCTGACAAGTAATAAGCCCTCGCATTGTTGTCTCCGGTGAACACCTCCGAACCAATGCCGGGGGCGTTGCCCAGAAAATAAACTCCCGTCAGCCCGCTGCATCCCAGAAACGCAGAGGCCCCGAGGCTGGTAACGCTGCTGGGAATCGTCACACTTGTCAGCCCGCTGCAATTGGCGAATGCGGAGTCCCCGATGCTGGTGACCGGGAGGCCGTCAATGTTGTCCGGGATGGTCAGCGCGACGTCAGTGCCGGTGTAGCCTGTGATGGTGATGGTGCCGTTATTGGTCGTGGTGTTCCATTGCACTTGTGCCTCGGAGAGGACGCCGAAGTTGCTGTTGTGGTTGATGACGGCCCAGACGGTGTTGGTGGCGGTGTCCACGCCATAGGTCCCGAGGGCGAAGTCGGTGATCGGGTTGTAGGCGCGGTTCCCGGCGAAGAGCGCCGTGCCGCCGGTGTTGCCGGCAACCGCGAGTTTCCATGCCGAGGTGGCCGGATCGAACCATCCAAGCCGGGCTGTGGATTCGTTGCCGAAGAGCGCGTTGGCGGTGGGTTTGTCGTAGGTGAGTTGAAGGACAAAGGTGTCGGCCGAGCCGGACCCGGAGGTGCCGGTGAAGCCGACGATATCGCTCGCGAGCGGCGCGCCTTCCCTGTCGGCGAACGTGATGCTGACGTCGCGGTCACTTCCGGCAGTTCCACCGATGAGGTTCATCGTGGTCGCCAGCCCGCCTTGTCGGATTACGGGCGGCAATAAACTCTCGTAGGCGGTCCCATTCGCAAACGTCGCGGTGAGGGTTGCGCCACCGGCGATATGGATCGTGCTCCGAAGCGTGAACCCGTTATTGATTTGCAGCGTGCCCGAGTTGATCGTGGTGTTGCCGGTATAGGTATTGTTGCCCGAGAGGATAAGCGTGCCTGTGCCGTTCTTGGTGAGCCCGAGTGTTCCGTTGCCGAGCTGAAGCGTGCCTGCACTGCCATTTCCGAGAACGAGTGTTCCGTTGCCGAGCAGGAGCGTGCCCCCGTTGCCGATTTCCAGCGTGCCCCCGCTGACCGTGGTGTTGCCGGTATAGGTATTGTTGCCATTGAGAACGAGTGTTCCGGCACCGGTTGTCGTGAGTGTTCCGCCAACGATAGTCAGGTTGCCGCTTCCGATAGTCAGGTTGCCGCCGCCGAGAGTGAGATTGCCTCCGCCGAGAGTGAGAGTGCCCCCGTCAGCCGGAACGTCAATGGGGGCATTGATGTCAATCGTCAAGGGGAGAGAATCGGCGTCCTGCGCGTGAAGGCCGACAACAAGCGCCAAGGCCGCGATGATTGTGAGATGGATGGTTCTCATGGATATTATTTTCGGAGGAATCTCTTCCCGCCGGCGGAGATGGTTGTCGAGTCGGTGACCGAGAGGCACCCATCCTTTGTGAAGGTCGAACGTGTGTTCTCGGAAGTGGAAGTTTGCGAGATCATGGCAGCAGGCAACAGTTCTACGGGAGGACGACTTTCACGCGCCCGAACATGCGCGGGGTTGTTTTGGGGTCGAACGTCGCCAAGTAAATCGCACGCTCCCACGCGGCATCGATGGGGGTGACCAATAGCGTACCCAGAAATGGTGTCCAGGAATCCGCGCTGAGCGTGGCGCTCATTTCCGGCAAGTAAAAGAGTCCCGCGCCGATGCGGCGAACGAATTCGATCCGGAAACTTCCTGTTGTTCCATCACTTGCCACGGCCACGGTGGGCAGGCCTGCGGTGCCGGTCCCGGAGACCAGCACCCTTGCATCCGGGCCGCTGCCGTTCATATTGAAGGCGTATTTGAGCAGGTTTGGCACTCCGTCGCCGAAGGGTGTCGCCGTCGCGGCGGCATTGCCTCCGGAGAGCGTAGAATTTCCGGCCCAATCGCTGAAGTATTCGGATGGAGTGGATGCTCTCACCGTGAAGTTCACGGTGGCATTTGCGGAATTTCTGCTGGGATCACTCGCGGTGAGCGTGACGCTGAATGGCCCGACCGGAGAGAAAATGCTGCCCGCAACCGGGCTCTGCGTGATCGTGATCGGCCCCGGGCTGTTGTCGGTCGCCATGGCGTTCGCTGCGAGGTTCGGGACGGTGCTGCCCACCCTTACGGTCGCGCCGGTCGGAACGCTCGTAAACGTCGGGGGCGTGGTGTCCAAGGTCGCAAACGTGGCATCGGTTCCATTGCCCGTGCCTCCGGCATTGCTGGAAGCCAAGCGGTAATGGTAGGTTAGTCCGGTTTGCAGGCCGCCGAGCGAAACGCTGACATTTTGTGCGGTCCACCCATCGCTTGGTGAGAGCGTCACGTTCGCGGTGCCTCCATACGCGGTCGTCAGGCCATATTCAAACTTTGCCGTTGTCGCCAGCCCGTTCGGATTCACCGTCGCATTGAGTGTCGCGGAGGTGGCGGTGATTGCAGTCGCCGTGCCGGTCGTCGCAACGGGAGCGCTTCCCAGACGGATGTCATCAATTGCTGCCGCAAGCGGACTGACACCTGCAGCGACAGCAATCCGCAGGCGAACGGTCTTTCCTGCGAAGGGCGAGAGATCATACGTCTTGAGGGTCGGAGCCAAAACTCCCGGGCTTCCCGAATTGGTGGCAAACACAGTGGCCAGAACGTCGGCAGCGGCCAACGAGTCAACCGCAGCCGAGGGATCCATGAGGTCTATGCGGTATTGCTGGTTCGACCCCGCTGTATAATCGAGCGTGTTGGGGGTCGGTGTGGAGAAATTGCCGGTATTCGAATAACACACGCGCAAGCTCAGTGTTTGCGCTGGTGCTGCAGGCACGGCGATGTCCTGATACATGATCTGCGTGCCGGGACTGGAAAATACGGGCGCGAAAAAAGCCACCGCGCTATAATTACCTTCCGGCGTCAATCCTAGTGGCGAAGTGGCTGCAGAATAGACGCGCCAACTGCCGTTGCTGGCGTTGGGGGTGATCCATCCCGTGAGATTCCCGCTCTCAAACCCGCCATTAGCCCAGCTCGCGCCCGTGGAGTTGGTCGTGAAGATGCCGCCTTGGTTATTGGTGCCCTGACTATTTGTCGCGATGAGCCTGTAATAATACCTTACCCCCTTTTGCAAGCCGACCAGCGAAGCGCTGACGTTTTGCGCCGTCGTGCCGTTGGTGGGCGAAAGCATCACGCTCGCATTGCTTCCATACGAGGGCGTCAGGCCATATTCAAACTTCGCCGTTGTCGGCAGCCCGTTCGGATTGACCGTTCCGCTGATCGTCGCGGAGGTGGTGGTGATGTCAGCCGTCGAACCAGTCGTCACCAGCGGGTTGCCGACGGGCGGCAAATCAATGCGGAAATTTTTCAACTGCGTGGACGCTGACAATCCGCCAATGGTGTTCATGGCAATACCAACCTGTCCGGTCGTGGCCGAAACGGTCGCATCGGTGATCGATTTGGTTGCATTGCCGTTCCCGAAATTGAAGTCAAAAGTCCCGTCGACGACTTTGACGCTGAACGGAAAAAAAGTGTTTGCGGTTAGGCTGCCTGAGGAAAGATTGACCCTTTGCGAGGAAACCACCGTTCCGGGGGAAGTGAGGCTCACCCCCTCGTAGAGACTGAAAACAACGGATGACATGCTTCCCGCTTCTACCTTGGCGAGGTATCCGCCGGCTTCGTTGTTGTTGAGGCGGATCAGGAAACCGGCGCTGATACCTCCCTCATTGGAACTGGCCACTTCGGCGGAAATGGTGAAGTCCGAGAGGTCGTTGTTCGCATCGGTCCCGGAAGTGCCCCCAGTGCCATTGACGCCATCAGTGGCGGAAGTGTCAAAGACAGCAAGTCCCGCAGAGCCGTTTGCGTTTTTTACCAGGTACCCATTCGGGCTGCACGAGATGCCTTTGTATGGCCCTCCCACCTTGAAATTGCTGTCGTAGTCAGAAAATTTACTGAATGAGATCGGCGCAACCGAAGATGTGGTCGCCGCCTGCAAAGCGGTCAGAGAGCCGAGAACGGCGAATGCCAGAGCGGCGAGCAGTTTGAATGCACAGTTTCTGCACGGAGCAGGTTTCGCTTTCATCATTTTGTTCTTTGGTGGAATTTCTCAGGCGGGGAAATCTGCGGAGGAGGCATTGCACGGGCATTCTCCAGACATTTGTGAGCCGCGCACGCACGAAGAATGTGCGCAAGGGCGCTCGTCCAAACACTTGGGCTGACACATTGGCGTTCATGATATACTGCGGCTGACACGTTCGATGAAATCAGCGCCCGGGGCAAGCAGGGATATCAGCCGTGCGCGGGCTTCAGGACAGGAGCCAGAAGAGGGCGGTGCCCAGGGCGATCCGGTAAATCCCGAAGCTGATGAACGTGTGGTGCTGCACGTAGCGCAGCATCCACTTCACGGCGACAAACGAGACCGCCGCCGCGACAACGCTTCCCAGAAAGAGCATCCCCCAGTCCTCGTGGGCGCCGGCCTGCATCCCCTTGAGAATTTTGTATCCGCCGGCCGCCAGCATCGTCGGGATGCCGACCAGGAAGGAAAACTCTGTGGCCGGGACGCGCCCGGTGCCGAGCATCATGGCGAAAATGATGGTCGCCCCCGAGCGGGAGGTTCCCGGGAAAATGGCGGCCACCAATTGCCCGCCCGCAACGGCCGCGACAACCGGCCAGGAAATCTCGTCGGAGAACCCCCGCCGCTTCATGAGCATCTCGACGACAATAAACATCACGCCGCCGAGGACGAGCGCGGCCGCCACCGGCTGCACGGTCTCCGGAAGCTTGATTCCCAATTTGTCGATCGCGAGCCCGCCGGCCACCGTGATCAGGAAGGCGGTGAGGATTTTGAGATTCAACGTGAGGCTCGCGGGCTCGCGCCAGCGCAGGAGCATCGCGATGCGGCTCTGGAAAAGCGGGATCACGGCGAGCACGGCACCGCACTGGATGACCACATTGAAAAGGTCGCTGCGCGCGCCCAGCCAGTGCTCGGCGATCAGCAGATGCCCGGTCGAGGATACCGGAATGAATTCGGTGATCCCCTCGACAATGCCCAGAACAACGACCGCAATCCAGTCGGGCAAAATCACAGACTAGATCGCGTTCTCGCCGGTTTCCTCGGTGCGGATGCGGATCGCGTTCTCGATCGGGAGGATGAAGATTTTTCCGTCGCCGATTTTTCCGGTTTTGGCGGATGCGGAGATCGCGGCGACCGCCTTCTCGACCATCGCGTCGGAGACGACGACTTCGAATTTGACCTTCGGGAGGAAGTCCACCGTGTATTCGCTGCCGCGGTAGATTTCGGTGTGGCCTTTCTGGCGCCCGAAGCCCTTGACCTCGGTGACCGTCATGCCCTCAATGCCGATCTCCGCAAGCGCTTCCTTTACGTCTTCCATTTTAAAGGGTTTGATGATGGCCTCGATCTTCTTCATAAGGCGTGTATTAAGAACTCTTCCCGCGCCGCTTGGCAAGCCTGATCGAAAAAAGAATATAATGAAACCCAATCTCTGGCGTCGCACCCGGCTCGGGAAATACCTTCGCCATCTTCCGCGCATCAAGCACATCCGGGGGACCTGGCTCCACCGCAGGCTCGGCGACCGCCTGTTCCACAGCCAGCTCTGGCATCCGACGCGGAGACGGTTTGCAGGCGGCATGGCGGTCGGCGCGTTTTTTGCGATGATCCCTGCGCCGGGCCAGACGCTGGGAGCCGGGCTGCTCGCCTACTTCACGCGCGTGAACGTGCCCGCCGCCGTCGCCGCCACATGGATCAGCAACCCGCTGACGATGCCTCTGTGCATTTACGCGCAATACCGCATCGGCTGCCTGATCCTTTGGCACGGGCCTTCCGAGGTCCCCACAAACGATATCCTTGAACTGCTCAAACATGCTCCCCTCCCGTTTCTGGTGGGCGTGCTGCCCTCCGCCGCGATCCTGGCGTTAATCGTCTATCCGCTCTCGCTCGGACTGTGGGATTTTTTCACCGCACGGATCCATGCCCGCCGCGCGGTGGCGGTCGATCCCGTCGGAAAACAGGTGGCCGGAAGCAACCGTCCGAATCCGATCCCCTGATCCGCCCGCTGCGTGAGGAGCCGGGCGCCCGAACAAAACCGCCGCGCTTGATTTCAGGCCGGTTGCTCTGGCATAATCCGCGCCTCATGTCCAACCCTCACGAAACCCTGCGGAGCACGGCGGTTATTTTTTCGCTTCGCCGCACGCCGATGTTCGCGGGACTTCCCGAGGACGACCTGGCGATGATCGCGGATCTTTGCATCCTGAAGACCTACCAAAAGGGGGAGTATGTGTTCCGCCAGCGTGAGCCCGCACACGGGTTTTTCATCGTCCGCCGCGGGATCATCAACGTCCACCGGGTCGGGACGGACGGACGCGAGCACGTGATCCATTTGTTCCGTCCGGGCGAATCGTTCGCCGAAAATTCCCTGTTCAACGAATCCGGCTACCTGACCGACGCGCGCTCGGTTGGCGAAAGCGAGGTGATCATGGTTCCGAAGTGGGAGTTCCTCCAGATCCTGCGCCAGCGGGCTGACATCGGGCTGCGGGTTCTTGCGACGATGAGCGGGCACATGCGCGGGCTGATCTCGTCGCTCGAGAGCGTGGCGCTGAAGGATGCCGAGACCCGCCTGATGCACTGGATCCTGCGCCGCTGCCCGCGCCCGATCTCCTCGAAGCCGGCCGAGATTGCGATCGGGATGACCAAGACGATGCTGAGCGGCGAGTTGGGGACGCGCCAGGAGACGTTGTCGCGCACGCTTGCAAAGCTCCGCGAGGCCGGACTGATCAGCGTCCGCGCCCGGACGTTGAAAATCCCGAGCCCCTTGAAACTCAAGGCGGCCTTCCAGGCGCACCTGGAAGGCGGGAAAGCCTGATCCGGCCCGGCCGGAATGCCGCTCACTCGATCGCATGGGCACAGGATCCCCGTGCAAAATTTTCTGCAAAGCGAGCAACGTTGCGGCTAACCGAGCGGCACCCGCCTGGCATCGCTCCAGAGGCTTTCGAGATCGTAAAACCCCCGCTTGTCGCCGTGGAAGAGGTGGCAGATCACGCCGCCAAAATCCAAGACGACCCACTGGCTGGCGGGATACCCGTCCTCGGCGAGCGGCCGCACGCCATGTTCGTCGCGCACTTTTTCGCGCATCGCGGACGAGATCGCCTTGAGCTGGGGTTCGGAAGTTCCCGAGCAGATCAGAAAAAAATCGGTGAATTCCGAAACTCCCCGGAGGTCGAGGAGCACGATGTTTTCGGCTTTTTTGTCGTCGGCTGCGGCGGCGCAGGTACGGGCGATCGTTTCGGAATCAATCATTCCGGTAGAGTCGGTGTTGGGATAGGATCGCGCATGCAGCTTCAGGAACAAGGTAGCGGACCGACTTCCCGCTGGCAACCCGATTCCTGATGTCGGTCGAGGAAATATCCACGCGCCGCGATATCACCGGGAAGCCGTGATCCGCAAAGCCCTCGCCGCGCGAGAGTACCACAAAGGTCGCAAGCCCGCGCAGCGTCCCGATCCCGTTCCATGTGTGCAGCGCCGCCAGATTGTCCCCGCCGATCAAATAAAAAATTTCCGCGCCCGGGTGGAGCGCCCGCATTTCGCGCACGGTATCGACCGCGAACGACGGGCCCTCGCGGAGGATCTCGCAGTCGCTCCAGCCGAACCCCGGCTCTCCGGCGACGGCCGCCGCCACCATTTCGCAGCGCAGCTCCGGCGGCGCGGGCGGATGCAAGAGCTTGTGCGGGGAGATCTTTGCGGGAATAAAAACCACGCGGTCGAGCCCGAGATTTTCGAGGGCTTCGCGGGCGAGAATCAGGTGCCCGTTGTGGATCGGATCGAAGCTGCCCCCGTAGAGGCCGAGTTTGCGGAGTGGAATCATTTCGACAGCGGGACGGAAATCTGGTTTCCCCGGATTATGCCATCCAGCGATGCAGGTCAACTTCTCCTCGTCGGCGTGCCGGGAACGGAACTCGATTCCGGCTCGGCGCGCCTCTTCAAAAAAATCCAGCCCGGCGGGTTCATTCTGTTCGGGCGGAACATCCAGTCGCCCGCCCAGCTCCGCAAGCTCATTGATGACCTGCGGGATCTCTCCGACGTCGAGCCGGTGATCACTATCGACCAGGAGGGCGGCCGCGTCTCGCGGCTCAAGCTCCTCGGCAACGAACCTCCGAACGCGCAGCAGCTCCGCGACCGGGACGATCTCGGATTGATCAAAGCGCACGGCGATATCACCGGCCGCCTGCTCCGGCTCTTCGGCTTCAACATGGATCTCTGCCCGGTCCTCGACATCTCGTTCGACGACACGGCGGACAACTCACTGCGCGGCCGCTGCTACGGCAGGTCGGTCGAAGAGGTCATCCGCAAGGCCGGTGCCTTCAACGACGGGCTCCGCGCGGCGGGGATCCTCTCGTGCGGAAAACATTTCCCCGGATATTCCTCCGCGGGGCTCGACCCCCACCACGAGCTCCCGCGGCTCGAGCGCTCGCGCCAGCAAATGGAGGCCGAAGAGCTCGCCGTCTTCCGCGCGTTTGCCCAATCGGTGGACAGCATGATGATCGGCCACATCGCGATCTCCGGGCTCGATGAAATCAACCGGCCGGCCTCGCTCTCGCCGGCGATCATCCGCGACCTCCTGCGGAAGGATCTCGGATTCGAGGGCCTCGTCATGACCGACGATCTCGACATGGGCGCGATCCTCAACCACTACGGGTTCGACGAGACGATGCGCCTCGGCATCGAGGCCGGGAACGATTTCCTCATGATCTGTCACCGCGTCGAGCTGGCCGCCGCCGCAAAGTCCGCCATCGAAACACTCGGCGACAAGCTGCTGCCCGCTTTGGAATCCGTCGCCCGCTGCAAAGCCCACCTCGCGCCGCCGACGCCGTTCTCCCTCGAAGCCTTCCGCGCCGCCGACGCCGAAGTCTGGTCGCTTCGCGTCGCCACGCTCGGCGAGGATGCCGCCGCCATGCGAAGCCCGGACGACGGCAAGCGCTCGCCGGTCGAGATGTATTAAACCCGGCCCGGCGATTCCTCACGCGGAGCGGAGCCCGCGGAGAAAAACCGTTTTGGGGCTGATATGGAGATATGGAAAACCGCAGAAATTGAACCTTGTCCGCCGGAGGGAAAGCGATATTGTGCTTGACCCACGCCAGGGTAGCTCAGCGGTAGAGCAGGGGACTCATAAGCCCTTGGTCGGG
>JBAXXD010000008.1:0-65568 GCA_037128135.1 Verrucomicrobiia bacterium | reverse complement strand
TTTTGACAGCGTCGCGAAACGCGCCGACCAGCCTGATATCCGGACTGAGAGATTGGGGTATTTATCCGGATGTTCCTGCGCGTCGCGGAGCATCGCGGTATCCATCGCGTCAATCTGCATGAATATTCCGCCGAGATCGACGAAGGTCTTCATGAGTCCAACCAGCGCGGCAATCCCCTTTTCTCCCTGTAATGACGAAGGAACGATCTTCAATTCCAGCGCGGTGCCGCCGGGCAGCCTGGAAAAGTCCACCGCGCAGTGCGACTTGATGACGGCGGTGGGGCCGCTTTTGTCGGTGCCGGGCGACGGGCTGAAATTCAACGCCAGAATATCTCCTTTTTTGGATCCCGCCGCCGAAGCTGTCCGGCCCGGCAGAAAAGCACTGGCCTCGCGTCCGAAGGTGCTGATTCCAGCAGGGAAAAGCACCCCGTCGTTTGAAGGGATTTCAGCGACCAGACCGGTGTAAGCATCAAAAACCTTTTGAATCATCGCGTTGCTGGCTTCCGAATCGTTGCCGTAGAAATCAAAGCGCGAACAGATTTTCCGGCGGGTTTCATCATGCCCCTCCCAGTTGTTACGGAGAATGTCAGCCAGTTCTGCCAGAGAAAATTCCTGATCTTCATAAACCAGTTTCTTGATCACTTGCAGGCTGTTGGCGACGTCCGGAAGCCCCCCTGCGTGTGGCGACTCTGCCGTGTATTTCGGGCCGAGATGATAATACGAACGCCCCTTTTCAATACAGCCGTCAATCAGCATATCGACCAGCACAGTGGGGGTGACATTGTTTTTTAATGCTGTAACCGCACGGCTGGTCATTTGCACGATTTGGTTGTTCAGTTTTATCTTAAAACCTTCGAATAACTCATCGAAACAGGTGTATTGGCTGAGGTCGGCGTCTGAAGCATCGAGTCCGAGCACGTCCTGGAGGATTTTCAGGGCGTCGAAAGCGAGGTAGCCAAAACAGGTTTTGCCGGGGATCAGGATCTCCCAGCAACCGTCGTTGGCAAAATCTCTGGCATCCGCCAGCGGGTATCCGAAATGGACCAGATTCGGAATAATCCGGTCATCGTTGTAAACCGCGATGATCCCGCCGCCGAGCCGCTGGATTTCCGCAATCCGGCGCAGAAGCATTTCATCTGTCTTTTTCGAGATGCGGACCGCGATGGGAAAGTCGGAAATATGCAGTTCTTCGACGACATCCAGGACGAGATAAGTGACTTCGTTAGCAACGTCATTTCCGGCTTCATCGACCCCGCCGAGAACGATGTTCTGATAAAACTGGGCATCGCCGTTATCCGAGCCAGCATTCGCGGTGATCCATTCACAACCTTTTATCCAGAAATGGGCGATCAGCTCCCGCGCCTCATCTCTGTCGATTATGCCGGCCGCCAGATCGCGTTTCAGATACGGCCCAAGCATTTTGTCGATCCGTCCGATGCCGCTCCAGTTGCCGCACAGCCGCTGGAAATCCCATAACATCCACAACGACTGCACCGCCTCCCGGAACGTCTCCGGCGGGTTTTCCGGCACGTTATTCAACGACTCTATGATGCCAGCGAGATCATTTTTGCCTTCGCCGGCAAGTTTCTTCAACGCATCGAGATATCTGCCGTGCCAAATTTTCGCTGAATCCAGACAGGAAAGCATCGCGTGAAGAAGCGTGTTTCCGCATTCATCCAGCCCGCCGCGGGAAAGCCGTTCTTCAATTTCCGCCCTGATGCCTTTGTAACCAACGGCAAGCGCTTTCTCAAAATCCAATGTCGTGTGGCTGACAGAAGTGCAGCACAGAGCTGGAACGATGTGACGCATCGCTTTTTTGAGCGTTGCGGCACCAACTAATTTTTCGCCATCGATGATCCGCAGCGGAGCATTCCAGGCGATCAATCGGACGGCTTCCGCATACAGCTCCGCCTGATCCGGCTCCCGGCATTTTTCTTCGAGTGGTAGAAATTCTCCTTTGGCCAGAACCACGCGCCAGCCGCCGGAACCGCCCGTAATACGAAAGCCGATCAAATTCCGGCCGGCTTTCAGCGGAAGTCTCATGATTTTGGACCATCCGGCCCCTGTGTGTTTCAGCTCGCCGTTGACGAATAGGGAACAATACCAGTCGCCATCAAGCACTAAGGGCAGCAGGCAGGCGGAAGCAGTATCTATTTCTGTGAAGCAATAGGCGGCGGAATGAACTTTGGCGGAACTGAACAATTCCTTGAAATGGATTTTTCCATGAACACTATGAAAACATTCCGGCAGGACGTTTGCTGAAAGCCTGACCTCCTCCATCGTCTGAGCGCCATCTAACAGCAAATCTTCCGCGGCCAATCCGTCCGGAGAATCACTGCTGTTCATCAGCGGACCCGCCAGCGTCCAGTCACACTCCCACTCGCAAAATGTATGATATCCAGGCATGGACAGATGAAGGCTGTCTTCCGTCATGGAGCGGCCGATCTCGCCGGAAAGATACCTCGCCGCCAGCGCCTTCGTGGATCCGCTCAAACGGGATGTTGTTTCGCCGCCGGCCGGCCGGAACATTTTCCACGCGGCCGTCCCGGCATTTGCTACACTATCTGAAGTTGCCAAATTCATTGTATGAGAGTGCGGAACTCTCGATTTGGCGTCAAGTTTGATTTCCGGCCCTTGTGTGCGTTCGGAAACCGGCGGGCCGGGCAACCAACCAACTCCGCTCTGCGTGATTCCACCAGGAACAAGCTTTGGGAATCTGCGGAAATCCTGATCATCCGCGCTGATTTAGGAGGGGCTCCTTGCGGCGCGGGATCAGGCTTCGGCGGCGAGGCGGCGGGCGGTCTCGGCGGCGAGGGAGGAAATGTTTTCGAGCATTTCTCGGGTGAGAGGGCCGTCGAGAAGTCTCAGGCCGAATTGATTTTCGATGAGGACAAAAATCCCGAAGAGGCGCAGCGAGTCGAGCCCGAGCTGTTGGAGCGGCGTGGCGGAGGTGATGTCGGGAACCTCCGGGAACATGCCGGAGATTTCGGTGAGGAGTGCGCGTTCGATTTCACTGGCGGCGGGAGCGTTCGTCATGATGGTGGTCAATTGTGATGGGTGAGTTGGATGTGTGCCGCCGAGCCGTTGCAGTGGAGGCGGGTGAGATGGATCGAGGCGAGTGGCTGGGGCGCGGTGGCGAGGCAGAGGGGGAGCCCGGAGTCCCCGGGCACCGGCGTCGCGAAGCAGACCTGCTCCTGGAGCATGAGCGCGGCGGCGGCCAATTGGAGCGGGGTGCCACAGGGCATGCTGCCAAAAACCGGCGCATAGGCGGCGAGGCGCGCGCCGGATGCCGCCGGGGCCGCGTAGCCGGATTCGTCGCCGAGCGTCCCGTCGGCTTCCAGGATGTGCAGACCGGGCGGCGTGGCGGGCGGAACCCACGAGGCGATCCGGATCAGTTCCACCCTCGCGCAGGCGCAGGGACCGGGCTTGGCGGAGAGCAGAAAAAATGCGCTCCCCTCGCCGGGAATTGCCGCGGGTTCTTTTGCGAACGCAAACGGGCGGAGCCGTCCGTCGGCCGGAGCGCGAAGGAGCGACCGCCAGATGAACCGCATGACGCCGCCGAGTTCGTCAGCGCCTCCGACGAGCACGTGGTCGCATTGCCCGGAGTCCAGCCATTGGCGGGCGAGGACGAGCGCGTGGTGAAAAGCGAAATGGACTTGCGTGAGCGTCATCACCGGACCCTGGATATCGAGGACGGACGCCACATAGGCGGCGGCGGCATTCTGGACGGAATGGGAGAAGACGGTGGGCGAAACCTCCGCGTCGCCGTAGGTCAGGATCTCGTCGAGGAATTCAAACGTCGTGGCGTGGGAGCCGAACGCGCTGGCAACAACGAGCCCGATCCGGCGCGGGTCGGGCTGGATCCGCGCATCGCGGAGGGCGTCGGCAGCGGCCAACACGGCCATCCTGGCGAGGCGGTCGGCGCGGCGGATTTTGCGTCCGAACGATTTATCGTCGAGGGCGTCGGGCGGCAGCGGGTAAACCGGCAGGTCGCGTCCATCGGGCAGCGCGATCGTGTTGGGCGGCCGCCAACCCTGTTGCAGAGCCGATCGGAGGGCGGCCGTGCCCCGTCCCGTGGAGGCGACGATTCCCATGCCGTTGAGGAATGCGGTCATGGTGCGCCCCCTTCGGTGAGGCCGATCAAAAGGGCGGTGTTGTTGCCGCCGAAGGCGAGCGAGGTGGAGATCGCAAACCGCCCGCAAATTTCCGTGCGCTCGCTGAGCGGGGTGATCGGGATGCGTTCGTCCTGCTCCTCAAATCCGGCGCTGGGCGGGAGCCAGCGTTCGCGGAGGGCGAGTCCGGTGAAGACGGCTTCCAAACCGCCCGCCGCCCCGAGCGTGTGGCCGGTGAAGCCTTTGGTCGAGAGCACGGGCAACGAGTGGCCGAAGACGGCGGCGAGCGCGCGGCCCTCGATGAGATCGTTGTCCTGCGTCCCGGTGCCATGCGCGTTGACGAACGCGATGTCGCCGGGTCGCAGTCCGGCGAGATCCAGCGCCCGCTCGAGCGCGGCGCTCAGTCCGCGCCCCTCGGGATGCGGGGCGGTGAGATGGTGCGCGTCGCACGCGGTGCCGTGCCCGCAGAGCGCGAGGCGGGGAGCATGTCCGCGGGCGGCGGCATGTGCGGGGGATTCCATAATGAGGACGCCCGCACCTTCCCCGAGGTTTAGCCCGCTCCGGCGCCTGTCGAACGGCCTGCACGGAAGCGGGCTGCTCAGGCCGAGCGCATGAAATCCGCTCAACGGCACCCGGTTCAATTCATCCGCTCCTCCCGCGAGCACGATGTCGCAAAGCCCGGCCTCGATCCATTGCGCGCCGATGGCAATGGCATCGGCGCCCGAGGAGCACGCGTTTGTGACAGTGGCGGTGATCGCCCGAACGCCCAGCCCGGCGGCAACCGCCTCGGCAAGATTGCCCTTGAGATAGCGGCGCACCGGGGCCAGGGGCGCCGTGCCGGTGGTTTTGTAGCTGCGGTAAAACGCGAGGTCGTTGAGCTGGCTGGCGACCGTTGTGCCGAGGCAGATGCCGACCCGTGCGGCGTCGAGAGCGGTCCGGTCGAGCGCGGCGTCCGCCAGCGCCTCGCGCGCCGCATGCAGCGCCATCTCCCGCGTGCGGTGGCCGTCGGAGTATGGGTGCTCCGCATGAAACCGCGCAGCCTCGAAGACCGGAAGATCAAGCGGCGATTCGAACAGCGTCAGCCTGCCCGGCCGGGTGCGCCCAACGCGAAATGATTCCAGTGTCTCGGGGATCGTGTTGCCAAGCGAGGAAACCGCCCCCAGCCCCGAGATGCCAATCGCCGCCACAAAGCTACTTTTCGTCTTCGGAGGCGGCGGCGGGAACCCCGAGCGGATTCGGGGAATTTTCGACGATGTATTTCGCCAGCGTATTGATCGATCGGAAGAGGTCGTTCCCCTTTTCGGTCTCCTTGATGTTCACGCCGAACTGCCGCTGGAGCAGCACCACGATTTCCACGCCGTCGAGCGAATCGAGCCCGAGTCCCTCGCCGAAAATCGCTTCATCGTCGCCGATCTCCTCCGGGGTGATGTCTTCCAGCGCGAGGTGCGAAACAAGGAGCTCCTTGAGCCTGGCCCGGACTTTCGGCAGGAGCTCTTCGCTGGAGAAATCGGTGTGGTTCATCGCGGATCGATTGTCTGCGGCACGCTAATGGGAGACGCCGCGCCCGTCCAGACATCCTTGAACAAAAAACTCTGGAGCGGATACCGCCGGAGATGCTCCTCCAGAAACGCGGCGTATTCCTGCACCCCGCGGCGCAGGAACGCGGCCTTGGGCTCCCCGGCAAGCGGCTCGATGATCCCCGCGATCCGCACCTCATATTCGTAGGTCCCTGTCTTGGCGGAAAAAAGCACGGCGAGCGGGACGCGGGCGGCATGGGCAAAGAGGAACCCGCTGCACGGGAACTCGGCGGGCGCCCCGAAAAATTCGGCGGCCGATTTGCGCCGCGTGTTGTAATCCCGGTCGCCCATCACGGAGACGATCTCCCCCGCATCCAGCGCGGCCATCACGCCGATCACGCCGCCGAGGTAGCCGGCGGGATTAATAGTCCGGATGCGGCCGGACTCCCGGTAGAGGCCGAATTTTTTTGTGCTGAGGTCGTCGTCGTCCGGGCGTATCAGGAGGTGGACGGTTTTGTTCCATCCCTCGAGCGAGATCATGGCGGACTGCCAGTTGCCGACGTGTGCGGTGAGCAGGATGAAGCCGCGCTCGCCGGCGAGAAGCGGGGCGACTTTTTCAAAGCCACTCTGGTGAAAGCGGAGGCGGTCGCCGCCGTGCACGAGGTAGTATCGGTCGATGAGGCACCGGCCCTGCGCGATGAAAAGCTGATAGACGTTCCATCGCTGGCGCAGCAGACCATCGGCTGGGAACCGCCGCCTGAGATACGCCAGCGCGGCCAGCACGATCGAGGAGTCGAACACCACATACCATGCACTAACAAAAAACAGAAGCCCGTAGGCCCCGCGCAGCCCGGTCAGCCGGACGGCGGTGGTGAAAAACCAGAAGCCGAGCGCGTTGCCGCGCTTCCTCCGGGCCGGATCCGCGGTGCCAGCGACAAGCTTCCTGTGCGGGAGCGGAAGAACGCGGCGCAGCACGATGAGCACGTGGCGGTGCGTGAGCAGCAGGTTGTCCAGGAACGGACGAAAGCTCGTGACGCGCTCGTGAGGAGGCGGATACCAGACCCGGATCGGAACGTTGCGGATCGTGAGTCCGGCCCAGGCGGCGAGGGCGAGAATTTCCACTTCGAAATCAAATTTGCGTCCCGAGGCCGGTAGCGCGAGCAAATGGCGTACGGGATAGGCGCGGAATCCGCTCTGCGTGTCGCGGAGCGGCAGACCCGTTTCGAGCCGGAGCCAGAAATCCGAAAACCTCCGCCCGAACCGGCTTCTGCCGGGGACATTCGCGCCGCTCATGTCGCGCTCGCCGATAATGATCGCGTCGGGATCCTCCTGGATGGTCTGAAGAAATGCCGGGAGATCCTCCGGGTCATGCTGCCCGTCGCCATCGATCGCGATCATGGTCGTCCCGCCGCGTTTCGCGACCTCGCGGGCACCGGTGAGAAGCGCCGCCCCCTTGCCGCAGTTCGTCTCGTGCCGGATCACGGGGATACCGGTGCCGGACATCAACTCGCGCAGATCGGCGTCCCGGCTGCCGTCATCCACGATCAGCACATTGCCAACGATCCCGCGGCAGCCAAGCGCAACATCCCGGATTGTCCCCGCGTTGTTGTGCACGGGAATGACAACCCAGACGGCGGAGTTTGGCGGAGAAGAAGTCAAATCTGTTGGCTGAGTTTATCTGCTCAACTCGGACAAACCCGGGAACGGTTCTTCAGTTCAAGAGCTTACAGAGTTCAGCGAAACCCCGAAAAACAGGAGGTTTCCGGAAAAATCCGCAACTCCGAGCGGGACATTTTTCAAGCCAGCGCTTCAAGCTGGCGGACGATATCCGCCTTGCTTGAGACCCCGACCGACTGCTCTTTTTTTTCGCCGCCCTTGAAGTAGATCAGCGTGGGAATGCTGCGGATTCCGAACTGCGAGGCCGCTCCGGGGCAGTCGTCCACATTGACTTTCGCCACCGCGAACTTCCCGACATTCTCGGCCGCGATCTCCTCGACGACCGGGGTCAGCATCCGGCAGGGCGCGCACCAGGTGGCCCAAAAATCCAGAAGCACGGGCGCGGTTGCGTTCTTGATGAACGCTTCAAAATCGGTGTCTTTCAGTTCGGTGACGTGCGGGCTGGACATGGGTTGGTTTTTTTGGAATTTGAGAGCGGCGGATCCGGCGATCAGGCGAGCATCATCCAGAGCTGAACGCCGAGCGAAAGCAGCGCGACGACCAGCGCCGCAATGCCCAGCACCGGGCTCAGTTCGGAAGAGGAGTCGCCCGGCGGCACCACAATGACACCGCTGGTGGAAAGCGACTTCGAGGTGGCCGCCGGCCTCTGCAGTTGAACGGTGGCCTGGGGCAGACCCGCCTTGGTTCCCGGCGCGGATGCCGGAACCTTCGCCGTCTCTTTTTTCGTTTCGGCTTGGAGAGGAGCCGGGGCGACGGGCTTGACGGGAGATCCTCCACCCAAGGGCGGCTTCGGCGCAAGCGGCGCAATCGATGCGCCGGGCAAAATCGTCGGAGGCTTGGGAGCTGCGGGCGAAACGGCCGGTGCCGGAGGTGCCGAAGGCGGCACCGGACGCGTGAGTGTCGGCGCAACCGGCGGAACCCCGATGCCCGCACTCGACGGCGGCTTCGGAATGGACGGCATCGCCGGCACCGAGGGCGGCTTCGGAATGGACGTCTCCGGCGGCACCGAGGGCGGCGTCATCGTCGAGGGCGGCTTCGAAATGGACGTCGCTGGCGGCACCGAGGGCGGCGTCATCGTCGAAGGAGGCTTCGGAATGGACGTCACGGAAGCCATCGACGACGGAACGGACGGCGGCGTGGGAGCGGCCGTCATCGGCGGCGGCGGCATCGAGGGCGGCCTGGGAATCGCCGGAGGGGGAGGCGTCAGGCCGGACGGGGCCGGCGGCCGGAGGCCAAAGGGAGCCGCCGGGGCGGAACCGCCGGCAACCGGCATCGGCTTGGCCGGAAGATTAATCATTGCCGTTTCGCGCGGAGTGGAGGCCACAGGCAGGCCGTCGCGGCGCGCGGGAAGAACAATTCTAACGGTTTCCTTTTTCGGTTCAGCCATATTAATACGGAGTAAGTTAAGGGGAATTTTTTGTGGAGGGCGGTAATTCTTGCAAATTCCCCCGCTGGTGTCAACAACGCCGCGAACAATTGTTGCGCGAAGGGAATTTCTCTTGTCAGCACCGGGCCGCAGAAACAGAATTCCTGTTTTGCCCGTTATCCAAATTATGTCCAACACGATACTGACCGGTGCCCAGTGGGGCGACGAAGGAAAAGGTAAGATCATTGATTTTCTCACCGACGAGGCGGATATCGTCGTGCGCAGCCAGGGGGGGAACAACGCCGGGCACACGATCGTCATCGGCGGAGAAAAATACGTCCTCCACCTGATCCCTTCCGGCATCCTCCGCAAATCGAAAATCTGCGTGATCGGCAACGGGGTCGTCATCGACCCGGTCTCGCTGGTCGCCGAAATCGAAGGCCTCCGCAAACGCGGCGTGTCGATCGGAAAAAATCTTCTCATCAGCGACGCGGCGCACCTCGTCCTGCCCTACCACCGCGCGCTCGACGGCTTGCGCGAGGCGGGGAAGGGAAAAAATAAAATTGGCACGACCGGTCGCGGGATCGGGCCGGCGTATGGCGACAAGGTGGCGCGCACCGGGCTCCGGATGTGCGATCTGGTCCGCCCGGAGATCCTCACAAAAAAACTTGCCGCGCGGATGCGTGAAAACAACGCCCTTTTGAAGAGCCACGGCGTGCCCCCCTTGAACGGCCGGGCTGTCCTGAAGGACTGCCTGGCCGCGGCCGACGTCCTCCGCCCGTACGTTACGAATACCGTGGTTTATCTCCACAAGGCGCTGCAGGGCGGAAAGCGGCTTCTTTTCGAGGGCGCGCAGGGTACGTTTCTCGACATCGACCACGGGACATATCCGTTCGTCACCAGCTCGAACACCACGGCCGGCGGCGCCTGCACGGGCAGCGGCGTCCCGCCCCACCGGGTCGATCGCGTGATGGGTGTGATGAAGGCCTACACCACCCGCGTGGGCGGGGGGCCGTTGCCGACCGAGGACGCGGGCCTCTCGGATGCCCTGCACGCGATGGGCCGCGAGTTTGGCGCGACGACCGGACGCGCGCGCCGCTGCGGCTGGTTCGATGCTGTCGCCACGCACTACGCTGCCATGGTCAACGGGATCGACGACATCGCGATCACCAACCTCGACGGACTCGATGCCATCTCCACAATCCGGGTCTGCACGGCCTACAAACTCGACGGAAAAACCCTCTCCTTCCCGCCCGCCGACCCGGACGATCTCGCCCGCTGCAAGCCGGTTTATGCCGAGTTCCCCGGCTGGAACACGCCGACAGACCACGCGCGGAAATTCTCCGACCTCCCGCACCGCGCCCGCGAGTATGTCAAAAAACTCGCCGAGCTCACCGGGGCGAAACTTTCGATCGTGAGCATCGGCCCCGCCCGGGACCAGACGATCCGCCTCTGACCCCCGTGAAAAGCATTCCGCGCCATGTCGCCGTCATTATGGACGGCAACGGACGGTGGGCGCAGCAGCGCGGCCTGCCCCGGCTGGCAGGCCACGAGCAGGGATCGAAATCCATCCGCCAGTGCGTGGAAGCCTGCATGGAGACCGGCATCGAGTTCCTCACCCTCTACGCGTTCTCCTCGGAAAACTGGAAGCGCCCGGCGCTCGAGGTCAACGGCCTGATGCTTCTCCTCGAGCGGTTCCTCAACGAGAAAAAGGAGGAGATGCTGCGCGAGGGCGTCCGCCTGCGTGCGATCGGGCGGCTCGACGACCTGCCGAAACCCTGCCGCAAAAAGCTCGACGAGGTCGTCGCGGCGACCGCCCACAACTCCCGCCTCCATGTCATCCTCGCCCTGAGCTACAGCGGCCGCGGCGAGATCCAGGATGCCATCCGCTCGATCGCCCGTGACGCGGCAGCGGGCGCGCTCGATCCCAACAGCATCACCCCTGAGCTCATCTCCTCCCGCCTCTACACCTCCGGCATCCCCGACCCTGATCTCCTCATCCGAACCTCCGGCGAAATGCGCCTCTCGAACTTCCTCCTCTGGCAGCTCAGCTACACGGAAATCCATGTCACAAAAAAACTCTGGCCGGATTTCGTGAAGGCCGACTTCCTCGAAGCCGTGGACGAATTTCAAAACCGGGATCGCCGGTTCGGCGGAGTCCGGGCGCCCTGACTCCCGGCTTGGCTTTTTCGGGGAATCTCAGGGGAGGTCGTTCGGGCGGCCGACCATGATCCCCGCGTCGCCGGAAAACCGGTTGAGGTAATCGCTCAGGCGTCGGTCAACGATGACCGCGCGCGAGTTTTTCGAGGCGTGCAGGAAGCGGAGCGTCCCCTTGGCGTCGCGCACGGCGAGCCCGACATGCGAGGTGTAGTCGCCGTGCCATGTGGTGACGATGCAGATGATGTCGCCGTCGCGCAGGAATTTTTCCGCGGCGGGGACGAAGGATTTCGGAACGTAAGTGATCCCGCGCTCGGAGAGCCAGCGTTCGATGCGGGCCATCACGGGAACCATCGAGGGGTCTGCCCGGAGCTGCCGGAAGAGGCGCGAGGCTTTTCCTCCCATATAGTCCATCTCGCGGCAAAGCTTCCTTGCGCCCGGGAGCGCGGGCGTGATGTCTTTCACGAGCCCGCGCCGCTGGTTGTCCTGCAGCCAGTCTTCGAGGTGGTGGAGGCGCGAGGTGAATTTTCCATCGCACCTGCCCCCGCGGTAGCGGTCGAGCTCGATCATGCGGAGCAGGTCGCGCGGTTGCGGATCCGGGCTTTGCTTGAGCGCGCGCGCGGTTCCGAGCGCGATCTCGAAGAGCGTCCAGCAGTCCATCCCCTTCATGTTCACGCAGGGGGTCTCGATCCGCGGGTCGAGCTCGAGCGTGTAATTCAAATACGGGGTGCCAACGAGCGCGCGGCCGACCGTGGCGACCCGCTCGCCGATCGGCAGAGCCGCCCAGTTTTCCGCGGCCCCGCGGGCGACCAGGCGCTGGAAACGATCCCGCCCGACAAAAACCACAGAGTCCGGCAGGCCGGCAGCCATCGCGGCGCCGGCCGTGAGAAGAAAAATGGCGGTGAGGCGTTTCATGTCGGCGAACTTACGCGCCGACGCCTCCATGCGCAAGGGCTTGGGAGGAAAGAAAACCAGTTCTTGGTTGGACGAATGTGTCAGTCATTTTTTATTGCATTCCTGCTTCACGACGCAGCGGAAGAGGTCAGGCAGATTGCTATTTGAAGAAATGCGAAAAAAGCGCACCGGTGCCTCGACGTGGAAGCGGTGAATCACACCATATTTTCGCGCGGGGCAAAAGTTGGCGCGAAAGTTGAATTGGCTGGGGGAGCGTGGTATCAGTCAGCCGGCTCGGCACAAATGCGCACAAAACTCTTTATTGCAGCCATCCTCGCGACGGGCATCGGCCTGTGCTCGGTTCCCGCCGCCCCGCATGATCTGGTGAATCTGGCCGAATCCCCGGATCCCCCCGTGCTGGACGTCCGCTATGCGACTCGTCTGAATTTTACAGGGGAAAAACTCTATCCGTGTCCCGTAGTCTGGCTCCACAAAGATGCTCGCCTCGCTCTCATCGCCGTCCAATCTGCTTTGCGCGGGAAGGGAATGGCGCTGAAAGTTTTCGATGGCTACAGACCGCTCTCCGTTCAGCAAAAGATGTGGGATCTCGTTCAGGATGAGCGCTACGTCAGCAATCCTGCGGTCAACCAAGGCCGGCACACTCGCGGCACTGCCGTGGATGTCGCGCTCGTTGACCTGATGGGGAATCCGCTTCCCATGCCATCGGGCTTCGACGACTTCACGGAGAAGGCACACCGGGATTATGCCGGGGCGAGCGCCGAGGAATCGGCCAATGCCAGACTCCTCGAAGCCGTCATGACCTCACACGGGTTTGCTCCCTTCGCGACCGAGTGGTGGCACTTTGATTTGCAAAATTGGAAGTCGTACCCCGTCTTGGACATCTCAATAGAGGAACTTGCAAAAGGCCAACGCGATCACCCGTCCACCAAATGATCAAAGAGCCCCAGCTGGAACGGCTGCTTTACAACGACGCATCAAACGCGAAAGCTCAGCGGGCACGGGAATCTCGGATGTGGAAGACACTCGCCTGCGCTTGCAAAGCCAGCGCCCAAACGGGCGGGACGCCCGTTTCCCCTGTAGCGTCCGTGCCGGACGCGCCCGCCAACACGCCCGACGCGGGTGTGGCTACAGCCGCACCAGCTTTTGTTTCCGGCATCGGGCCGGGAGCGACTCCCTTGGAGGATGCGAGCGGGAAAAGTGACGTGGCACTTGTTACTCCCCGGTTTTGCCTTTTCATGGCTTGCCGGATGGGCGCATGCTGCGCGCATGAATTATTTGGAACGGGCGAAGAGGGTTTTTGAAATCGAAATCGAGGAGGCGGCGGCGGTCTGCGCGCGCCTGGACGGGAATTTCGACCGCGCGGTGGATCTGATCAAGGCGGCGGTCGAGGCGCGCGGGAAGGTGGTGGTGCTGGGCGTCGGGAAATCCGGCCACATCGGGGAGAAGATTGCAGCGACGCTGACGAGCACCGGCTCGCCCGCGGTGGTGCTGAATTCGCTGAACGCGCTACACGGCGATCTGGGCGTCGTGGCGGAGGGGGATGTCGTGCTCGCGCTGAGCCACAGCGGGGAGACCGACGAGCTGCTGGCCGTCCTGCCCTCATTCGTGCGCATGGGGCTTCCGGTGATCGCGATCACCGGCAACACGGGCTCGACACTCGCGAAGGCCGCCAGCGCCGTGCTGGACGTCGGAGTTTCGCAGGAGGCCTGCCCGCTGAACCTCGCTCCCACCTCGAGCACCACGGTCATGCTCATTCTCGGCGACGCCGTTGCGATGGCACTGCTCGAAGCGCGAGGCTTCCGGAAAGAGGACTTCGCACGATTCCATCCGGGCGGCAGCCTCGGTCGCGGGCTCCTCCTGCGGGTCAACCAGATCATGCGCGCGGCGGAGGAACTGGTGGTGCTTTCCGCGGACGACTCGGTGCTCGATGCGGTGCGCGGAATGACCGCCCGCCGGGCCGGTGCGGCGGTGATTGTTTCCGCCGACGGGCGGCTGGAGGGGATCTTCACCCACGGCGATTTTGCGCGCCATTTTCCCGGAACCCCCGACATCGGCCCGCGCCCGGTGGGGGAATTCATGACCAGGAACCCGATCACGATCTCCGGGGACAAACTCGCGGCCGAGGTCCTGCAGATCCTCGAGCACAACCGGATTGACGATCTCGTCGTGGTGAACGAAAACAACCAGCCGATCGGCGTCGTGGATTCGCAGGATCTGACCCGGCTGAAAATCCTCTGATCTCAAATGCGTCTGCCCCTGCTCGTCGCTCTGGCCGCGCTCGCGCTGGCCGGATGCGGGAAGGCTCCGGAGGTGCCGCCTGTTCCTCCTGTTCCGCCGTCCCTCGGAAGCCGGGAGCTCCGCGTCTTCTGCCGACCGGAATCCCTCCCGCAAACTGTCATCGCCCGGTTCACAAAGGAGACTGGCATCGCCGTCTTTGTCGAGAACTACGCAGCGAAGGAGGAAATGCTCGCCGGGCTGCTTCACGGCGACCCCTACGATCTCGTCGAGGCCGACGAGGATGCCGCAGGCGCTCTGGCGAAGGACGGACTGCTGCATCCGATCGACCGCGCCAGGATTCCGAATTTTAAAAATATTGCGCCGACCTTTCTGAACAGGAGCTTCGATCCCGGCAACAAGTTCAGCGTCCCCTTTTTCGCCAGCCCGGTGGGGATCGTCTTCAACGCGGAACAAATTCCGGAGGGCATCAGGGGATTTGCGGATGTGTTCGTGGAGAAGAACAGGCGGGCGATTGTTGTTCTGGATGACGCCCGCGAGATCGTGACTTTGGGATTTCTCGCGCAGGGGATTCCGATCAACGAGGCGACCGATGAGAACCTCAAAAAAGCGGAGGCCCTCCTGGCGTGCTGGCTTCCGCTCGCGAAGGTCTCCGGCAGCCCGGAGGCCGCGCTGGCCGCCGGCGACGCGGCGCTCGGCGTCGTCCGGGGAAGCGAGGCGGCGGCCCTGCTCGACAAAGACAAAAAGTTCCGGTGGGTGATCCCGGCCGAGGGCGCGCACCTCGCGATCGCCAGCCTCGTGATCCCGAAGTCCGCAGACAACGTGACGAACGCCGAAGCCTTCATCGGTTTCCTCCTCCGCCCGGAGATCGGCAAGGAGGCCTCCGACGCGCGCCCGTCCACGAACCCGAACCTGGCCGCCCGCAAACTGCTGACGCCCGGGCAGCGCGCGAATCCCGCCAGCTTCCCGACCGATCAGGAGATGGCCAGGATGCAGACCTTCGAGGACGTCGGCGAGCAGGCCTCAAAATTCGACACTGTCCTCACGGCCATCAAAGGCCGCTGAGCACCGGCGGGAAGCTGGGTGTCAACGCCCCGCGGGGCCGAAAGTAATTTCCTATCAGAGGGCACTTCGCGAATCGCTGACCTCATGCAGAGCGCCCGCGCGAAAGGGAATCCACATACTCGCTGGGAGGGAGGCCTTCGAGCCGTTTGAACAGGCGCGAAAAATGAAATTCGGAGGAGAAGCCCAACCTCAGGGCGCATTCCTTGATGCCTAACCGTTCCCCAAGCAGCAAACGTTTTGCGGCCTCAACCTTCAGACGCCGCACAGTGCAACCGGGGGTTTCCCCCGCCACGCGAGGATAGGTGCGAGAGAAGGTCGGCAGGCTCATCTTCAAGTGCACGGCAAGGTCCACGACACTCAACGGCTCGGCGACATGATCCCGCACATAACCTTCGACCGATTGCACGAGATCCCGCTTTCTTCCCCAAGTCTCCGCACGCACTTCGAACCTGGTTGGGCCCACTCTGGGCGCCACGACAAGCATGCCCAGCAACTCCAGCATCGCCGCGTGCGCCAGGAGTCCGAAACCCGGACGGCGACGAAAGACAAGATCGCCGAGGTGCTGAAGCCGGTCGCCGATCAGATGTTCCGGATCCAGGATGTGGCACCAACCCCGCCTGCCCACAAGCCGGCGGAGCGTCATCTCCAGATCGCCCCATGCGGAAAAGACCATGAAGGATTCGCGGAGGGATCCGCCATCGGACTGCCACTCGTGATACTCGCATCCCGGCGCATAGAAAGCCGCCAGCCCGCTCAGCCGGGTGAAGACTTTCCCCTTTCCAATCCGTTGTTTTTGCCGCCCTTGGTTGATTTCATCCAGCACCCAATACGGCAGGCAATGATGTGTCCACCGGGTGGTGTGGAAACGTGAGGCTCCAGTGTGGGCGATCTCCAACGCCGCTTTTGGAAGCTTGCTGTTTCGTGGAATGACGCCGGAGGAAGTCATGCTTTTCTTTGATAGAAAATGATATGCAAACGATACTTTTAGCCATTCCAGAAAACGGCGTCCAGAGCGAAGATGCCGCGATCCTGCCTATACAACCGCAAGAAAATATTCCATGACCACATTGACACCTCTTGACGTCGAAACACCGGGGCTTGCCCAAGATGGTGGCCCCAAGGCTTTCTCCCCCGGACCCGGAAACGTCCCCCCCAAAGTGGGTGTGGAGGAGTTTCTTTCCATCGCGGAGCGTTTCGGGTTCAACCCGGAAGCGATGGGGCGACTCTCCGCAGCCGTCTCCGACAAGGACCTCCCGGTGGGCGGCCCGCATCTGGGGCGCTACTATGGCAACCCGAAACCGATCAAAGGGGAGCAGTTCGAAGCACTGGCCCGCGAGAAGTTCGGCGTCAAATATGCGCTGGCCGTGAGTTCCGGTACCGCCGCGCTTCATTGCGCCATGGTGGGCGCGGGCGCGGGACCGGGAAAGGAAGTCATCTGTCCCGCGACCGGATTTGTCGCCACCAGCATGGCTGCGGCCTTGGTGGGGGCCACTCCCGTTTTTTGCGACGTGGATGAATCCCTTCAGATGGATCCCTCCCGCCTGGAGGCTCTCGTCACCCCCCGGACCGTGGTGATCGTGCCAACCCATCACATGGGCTTTGTTTGCGACATGGACCCCGTCCTTGCCATCGCCCGCAAGCACAACTTGAAGGTGATCGAGGATTGCGCGCAATCTCCCGGGGCAAGCTATCGGGGGCGTCCAGTGGGATCGCTCGGAGACTTCGGCTGCTTCAGCATCTCCTGCTACAAAATCATCGGGGGAGGCGAGGGCGGCATGGTGATCACGAAAGACGAACGTTCTTACGACCGCGTGCGTCAGGTGGCCGAGGCGGGAGGACTCTGGCGATCCAATCGTTTTGCACCGGAGCGTTATCCCGGCGAACTCTTCGTGGGCGCCAACTACCGCCTTTCCGAACTGGAGTCGGCCATCAATGTTGTCCAACTCCGCAAACTCGACGGAGTGGTCTCCCGTCACCGCGCCGTGTGGCGGAGCATCCGGGAAAGATTAGGCGCTTTCGACGGGATCATTTGGCAGAAGAGCAACGATCCGGAGGGCGATATCGGCTACCTGCTGCGCTTTTTCCCAAAGACCCATGATCTGGGCCGCAAGATCCGCGACGCGCTGATGGCCGAGGGGATTGGTGCCGGTTACCGGGGTGGCAACGCGTCTCCCGACTGGCATGTTTATCGTGACATGTTCCCCCTCTTCCGCGATTTCTCGGACAATTGCCGGGCCGACCGCTGCCCGGTGGGGGCCGATCTCCATGACCGATCTGTCAGCGTAGGCCTCAACCAGTGGTGGACGCCCGAAGATTGCGAGGCCGTCGCAGCAGGCATCAACAAGGTTCTGTCCGCGTTTTGCACCCTCTCCCATTCATGACCGCCCCCACACCTACGCCGGAGATGATTTGTATTTCAGTAAACCACCGTTCCCGGAGGCATTCCTGATGAAGTTGCCCACCTGGTTTGACGTGAATGGAAGTTTCGGTTGTTCGGCGACCGTGCGGCCGGAGTTTCCGACGCCTGCGCATCTTCTGGCCCGGATGGATCGCCTCGGTATCGGGAGCGCAATCGTTTTTCATATCGCGGCCCGCGACTACAACCCGCACTTTGGCAACCAACGATTGCTGGACGAACTTGCAGCTGCCTCCGATCGGCTCCTTCCCGCGTTCGTCATCGGGCCGAGCCTGCTTTACGAACGGGGCGCCATGGAGCAGGTCGAACAAGCCTTTGCCTCCCGGCAGGTGCGGGCCATCCGTCTTTGTCCTGCGACGTTGCGGCACCCGTTGGCGCAGGTTGAGCCGATTCTCGCGGAAATCGCCGGGCACAAGCCTGTCGTGCTGGTGGATCGCTTCGAGCTCAATGCGCCGAATGATCTGCTTCAACTGGCCGGACATTTTCCCGGGTTGTCTTTCATCTACACGCAGACGATGTGGCCTCAGTTTGCGACCGTGCTCGACCTGATGGCGCGTCGCGACAACATCCTTGTGGACACTTCCTGGCTGCACATGCGCGGCGCGGTTGAATTGATCATCGAGAAATTCGGCGTCCGCCGGTTGGTGTTTGGCGCAGGTCCGCACGCCCACAACGGCGCGAGCATTGCCGAACTGATGGACGTCCCAATCACCGATCCAGACAAGGAATTGATCGCTCACGAAAATATCGAGAGCCTTCTTGGCGTCACCACGCGAAAATCCACGGCCCCTTCCTGTCAGGGCCATCTCTGGCAAACCCTCTTGGAAGGCAAACCACTTGACCTGGACGTCGTGGACGCGCATGGCCATCTCGGGACATCCGGCTTGTGGATGCACGCGGAGGGAGGCATCGAAGAAGAGACGGCGGATTTGCTGCGGCGCATGGATCGCATCGGAATTCGGACGGCGATCATCTCCGGCGGGGAAGCGTTGCTCGGTGATCCGGTCGAGGGCAATTTCGCGTTGGAGAAAAGTCTTCGCCCGCACGGGGATCGGTTCCGTGGGTATGTCGTGTTCAACCCTTTGTATGCGGGGGAACTGAAGACCCAACTCGACGACTATTTTTCCCGGTCTTTCTTTGTCGGTTTCAAACTCCTGTGCGACTACTGGCGCTTGCCGGTGACCGATCCGCGATTGGAAACGGTTTGGGAGCATGCCCACAGCCATCGGATGCCGATCCTGTTGCACACATGGGACGGTCCATACAACCAGCCCGGCATGCTCAAGGACATTGTGAAGCGTTTTCCTGAAGCTGTCTTTTTGCTGGGCCACTCGGGCGGCGGCGAGACCGGACGGCTCGAAGCGGAAGAACTCGCGGGCGACAATCCCAACGTCTATCTTGAGTGGTGCGGCAGCTTTTGCTGTTCCAAACCTTTCGAGGAAACCCTCCGGCGTGTCAGCCCCCGGCAAGTCGTCTTCGGCACCGATGCGACCGCGCACTCACCAGCCTGGGAGCTCGGACGGTTGCTGTCGATGGACCTGCCAGACGATACGCTCGTCCCGATTCTCGGCGCGAACATGAGAAAGATTCTCGACGGTCGGCGATAACCTTCCCCCATAAACAAACCAATTCCTACCATGCCTATCATTGCTATAAATCCTCGCTGCCAGATTCAAACTCCGGGCAAACGCCCCGCAGGGTCGAAATCAATTTCCAATCAGATAAACAGACGCAGTTTCCTGAAGATCGCCGCCTTTTTGTCGGCTGTATCGGGTTGGTCGTTGTTGGGGGCTGAGCCGGCGTGGACGGCGGATTGGCGGGAGGCGTTCCGCCCGGCGGGGTTCGATCCGGCCGCTGAGGGCAGCAGCGTGTTCGTCGTGTGCGGCGACGCGCATGATCCCGAATACAGCCAACATCTACTGAGGCAGATCGACGAGTGGAACGCGATGCGCCCCGCGCCGCGCTTCGTGGCGCTGCTGGGTGACAACGGCTGCAGCGTCTCACGCAGCTTCGGGGACACGCCGGACGCGCAGGGCTTGACCCGCGCGCGGAAGGAGTTGGAGGGACTTCGTGAGAAGCTCATGAGCCTTCGCCCGGAGATTCCGCTCAAGCTGGTGATCGGCAATCACGACACGCTGCCGGGCGAGGTGGACGCCACCTTTTTCCGAACCGTCTTTCCCGATTGTCCGCCGTATCAGACCTTTGAGGATTCGGGTATCCGCTTCATGATCTGGAACGGCGGGCACGACGGCGGGATCGATGCGCGGCAGCGGACGTGGATCAAGGCGCAATGCGCGGCGTTGCCGGCGGGACAGACCGCCGTGGTGCTGGTCCATCAGCCTTCGCTCGGCATGACCGAACGCGAGCGCGGTATCCCTGCGGCGGTATGCTCGGGGTTTTCCGCGCATACGGGGCCGCTCTGGCTGTTGGCGGGTCACGAGCACAGCAACAACACCGTGGTCTTCGCTCTACCGAAAACGAAGATTGTCCAGATCACACACGTTAAGAGCGTCGCCGGCTACTGGATCTACGGGATGAGGGAGGGGCGCATCGCGGCCCGCGTGTTCTGCGATATGGAGCAGGGTTTCAGGGGCGAGGCGCTGCCCGACCGGAGCAATCCCGCGCGGCCGATCCCGCGGCCGTTCGAGGGCCGAGAAGACGTGGTGTGGAGCCTGCTGATCGGCGACGATCCTGAGGCCACGAAGGCGGCCTTCGTGAGCGGCAAGGGAGGGGATTGCGGCACGTGGTGGTTCTATGTGGACGAACTGGTCTACCGGCTGCCGCTGGCGGAGAGGGGGAATGGCGCGACTCGCTTCGCTGTGCTGGCGGCGCTCAGTAAACACGGCAAGACGGGCGAGCCTGTGCATGTGTTCGCGTCGGCGGACGGCGCGGTATGGACGGAGACGCCGCTCGAGGAGACCCGCGCCGCGGTGAATCTGTTCGTGATTCCCGAGGCGCTGCGCGGCGCGAAAGAGCTTTTCGTGAAGGTGAAGAGCTACGGCCTCGGCGCGAACACCTGCGTGGGCGGCTTCGCGCTGTGCCGGTGATGATTTTGTAAAACGAAGAAGACGGAGACCGACAAGGCACCACAGTATCGTGTGGCACGGGCCTCCCGCCCATAAGCGGAGAGCATGGAGAACGCCGACGAACAGGCCGCAAAATTCGACGCGGTCCTCACGGCCATCAAAGGCCGCTGAGCACCGGCGGGAAGTTCGCGGCTTTCTACGTCTTGAGCTCCGCCCCCGTGATCGCGTCGGTGATGATAAATTTTTCCTGGTGGAACGTGGGGTCGGCGCGGAAGGAAAGCCGTCCGGCGTACCTCCGTTCGATCTCGACGAGGTGATCCTCGTCGTCCGTGCGCAGGCGGCTGAGAAGCTCCGGGTGCACGGTGACCTTGACCTCGTGGATGGTCTCCTGGTTTTTTCTCATCACCGAATGCAGCGCGCGCTGGAGTTCGACGCTCATGGTCATCGGGCTTTTGATCATGCCCTTGCCCTGGCAGTGCGGGCAGGCCACGAAGACCGCGCTGGCAAGGCTTTCGTTTGCGCGCTGGCGGGTCATCTCCATGAGGCCGAGCTGGGAGATCGGCAGCACGTGGGTGCGGGCCTTGTCGCGCTTGAGGCGATCCTTGACGCGCTGGTAGACCGCCTGCTGATCCCGGCGTCCCTTCATGTCGATGAAGTCGGCGACGATCAAGCCGCCGATGTTGCGCAGCCGGAGCTGGCGGGTGATCTCGTCGGCCGCCTCGAGGTTCGTCTGGAGGATCGTCTTTTCCATGTCCCGGACCCCCTTGTTGCGGCCTGTGTTCACGTCCACGGCGATCATCGCCTCGGTCTCGTCAATGACGATGTAGCCGCCGCACGGGAGCCAGACCTGGCGGTGGAACGCCGCGTCGATCTGGGCCTGCACGCCGAAGCAGTCGAAGACCGGCTGCGCCCCGGTGTAGTGCTGGATGGATTTTTTCGCGCGCTTCGAGACATGCCCGACGAGCGTCTGCATCCGCAGGGCGGCCTTCGCGTCGTCCACGATGACCTCGTCCACCTCGTCGGTCAGGAAATCCCGGACCGTCCGGTCGATCAGGTCGGGCTCCTCGAAGAGGCAGGCCGGCGATCCCTTTTCCTCGAGTCCCTTTTGAACCTCCGTCCACTGCTCCAGGAGGATGCTCAGATCGCGGACGAAATAACGCGCGCGCTGCCCGGCCCCCACCGTGCGCATGATGATCCCCATGCCCTCCGGCACTTCGAGCTCGCGGAGAATCTTGCGCAGGCGCTCGCGCTCCTTCGGGTCGTCGATTTTCCGCGAGATCCCGAACTGGTCGTTGAACGGCATGAGGACGAGGTAGCGTCCGGCGAGGCTGATGTCGGTCGTGATGCGGGGCCCCTTGTTGCTGATCGGCCCCTTTTTCACCTGCACCATGACATCGGAGCCGACCGGGTAGATGTTCGGCACATCCTTGTGCGTGATGCGGGGCGCCTTCTTTTTCTTGCCATCGCCAGCACGGGCGACCGACTCGATCCCGCTGTCCAAAGCGGCGGGAATCGCGTCCCAGAACTGGAGGAAGGCATTTTTTTCAAAGCCGATGTCCACGAACATCGCCTTGATCCCGTGCTCGATGTTCCGGACTTTCCCCTTGTAGATGCCCCCGACGATATTGCGGTCGGTCTCGCGTTCGATCGTGTATTCCTCGAGGATGTTGTTCTCGAGCAGCGCGACGCGCTTCTCAAGCTTCTCGCAGCTGACGATCAACTTGATGCCAGTGGATTTTTTACGGATTCCCAAAATGCGTTTTACGGTTTCTATCATATGATTTCTTGTGTTGTCGGCGCGCCGGGCGCGCCGGGGTGATGGAGTTCATCGGCGGGTGTTGGGAGGAGGTTTTTGCTGGCGGTTCTCGCCGTCTTTCTTCTCTTTTTTTCCGCCGAGGAAATTGAAAAACTTCTGGAGGGCATTCGGCGAGCCCTCCTGGTTTCTGACGCGGCCGCGTTCGTCGGCGGCCTCGCGCACGTTCGGCTGGGCCGCCGGGCGGTTTTCCTGGCTGGCGGCGGCGGCTGCAGTGGCGTCGGCCGTCTCGCCATCGTCACCGACCGTCGTAGCGGCGGGGATGTCGCGGCCGAAGTCCACGCTTTCGACGAAGCGGAAATTCCCCTTTGCGGGCTCGAGGGCGGCGAGCAGGGGCGGCTCCCCGCCATCCTCGGTCTTCAAAACATCCTCGAGGATCTTGGCGGCGATCGGCGCGGAGACGCCGCCTCCGGATTTCGCCCCCTGCACGAAGACGACCACGGCGTATTTCGGATCCTCGTAGGGGGCAAACGAAACGAACCACGTGTGGTTGTCCTTCACGCCCGAGCGCCAGAACTGCGCGGTGCCGGTCTTGCCCGCGACCTCCGTGCCTTTGATGCGCGCCCGGCCGGCCGTTCCGCCCCCTTCGTTCACGACCTTCCACATCCCCCGGCGGACATTTTCAATCTGCTCCGGCGTGAGCCCCGCGTCGGCGACCAGATTGGCGCGCACACGGGCGGGCTCCTGGGAGACAACCGTTCCGTCCTGGGCGACGACGCGGTCAATCAGGCGCGGATAAAATACGGTTCCTCCATTGGCGACAGCCGACGCCACCATGGCCATTTGGAGAGGCGAGGTCAGCACGTCGCCCTGGCCAATCGAAGTGTTCGCGGTGCGGCCAGATGTCCAGCGGCCCTGGGGCTCACGCTGGGCGAGCCATTCCGGCCCGGGGAGAACCCCGGGGGCTTCGCCGGAAAGCGGGATGCCGGATCGCTGTCCGAGGCCGAGCATGTTTCCGACCGCGACGATCTGGTCGATGCCGGCCGCATTGCCATACTGGTAGAAAAATGCGTTGCAGGAATGCTTGATGGCATCCTGGAGGTGGAGCGTGCCATGCGGGGGGAGGCGCTTGTCGACGACCCAGCATTTCATGAACTTGTCGCCGTAGGTGACGCCGCCGCTGCAGGTGAACGTGCGGTCGCCCACGCCGGCCCGGAGCCCGGCCAGCGAGACAGGAATTTTGTATGTCGAGCCCGGCGCATACGCGCTGATCGCGCGGTTCAGCAGCGGGTTGGTCTCGTCTTTTGTAAGCTCGCCCCAGTCCTTCGCGGCGATCGCGGGAATGAAGACATTGGGGTCGTAGGAAGGCACCGAGGCCATCGCCAGAATGTCCCCGTTTTTCGGGTTGACCACGACGGCGGCCCCGCGGCCGATCGCCCGCAGCGCCTGCTCGGCGAAGGATTGGATGCGGGCGTCAATGGTGAGGAACACGTTATTTCCCTGCACCGGTTCCTTGCGGCTGACTTCTCCCTCGATGATCCCCTTGACGTTGCGCTGCAGGATCCTTGCCCCCGGCTCGCCCTTCAAAAAGTCGTTGAGAAAAAGCTCGATCTGCGCCTTGCCCTCCATGTCGGGCTCGTAGAAATTAAAATCCCGGATGTCGGCCAGCCTGTCGAGGTTGTTCGGCATGCCGACATATCCGAGGAGGTGCGCGGCCAGCGAGCCATAGACATACCAGCGCACCGGCTTCACGGTGACGTTGACGCCCGGAAGCCCGAGGTTTTTTTCCGAGAAGACCGCCATCTGCTCGAAGCCCAGATCCTGGCGGTAGCTGTAGGGGATCTCGCGGTTGTTGCGGTAATGGATCTGGAGGACGTTCGCGTTGAAATCCACGGCGACGCCGAGCTCCTCCAGGCGGGGGATGACCTCCTCGGAGACGATCTTCACGACATCCGCCTCCTGCAGATCGCGCGGCATGTTGTGGACGCGCCCCCGGTAGCTCACCACCGGCACATTGTCTTTCCCCTTCGCCTCCCGGTAGGCGCGCACCATGTCCGGCAGGTAGAAATCCACTTCGAAGCTCGCGCGGTTCTCGACCAGCTTGATCCCGTTCCGATCCAGGATTTCCCCGCGCACGGCCGGGATGCGCACCGAGACCTGCGATCGGTTCCCGATCCGCGCCGTGTATTCCGCGCCGCGGGCGATCTGCACATACCAGAGCCTCATCGTGATGCCGGCGAGCGCCATGAGCATGAGGAGTCCGAGAAAGAGGATACGCGTGGTGGATCGGGCACGCTTCACGGATCAGTATCTCCTTTCGGTCGCGAAACCCTGCGGGAGCATCGAGGCGAACGGTTTGACCGCCGCGTAAAGGATCGGCGCGAAAACCGAGGCGATGCACCCGGGGGCGAGCACCCGCCAAACCAGGGCGGCATCGAACTCGAAGCCATCGCGCCGCAGAGAAATCATGACGAACTGCATCAGGAGATAGGCCGCTGTGCCGCCTCCGGCCAGAGGAATGAGCGGCCACCAGTGGCCCTGCAGATAGCCGGGCCTGAGCCCGTTCGCGACGCTTCCGTAAATCACGAAGAAAACAATAGAGCAACCCAGCGCGATTTCAACCCGCCCCCCGACCACATGCAGATACATCAGATCGCAAAGAAAGCCCGTGAAGAGCGCGGCCGCGAGCATCAGGGGGAACGGCAGGGCCATCGCGGCCATGCAAAAAATCAGCGGGACAAAAACAAACCGCGCCCCGTGCAGGACATGCACAGCCGGAAGCGCCTGCTGGAGGAGAAGCGCCAGAAAAACTCCGGCGCAGGCCGCGGCGAGCCCGGTGGCCGCTTTCATTTCGCCCCCACCACCACGAAGACATCCTCCGTCCCCGAGAGATCCACGGCGGGATCGACCGCCGCCTGTCCGTCCAGCGGACGGGTTCGAAATTCCCTGACGCTGCCGACCAGGATCCCCGAAGGGAAAACCCCCCTGCCGACGCCGGCGGTATAAACCTTCTGCCCCGGCTCGAGCACCGCGTTTTTTGTCAGAAAATTCAAATGGAGCTCGCCGGGCGTCCCGCTTTCCTGGATGCGTTTTCCGGAGAGGATCCCCTGTTCGCGGGTTCCCTCGACCTTGGCCGCGACGCGGCAGGTTTCATCAGTGACCAGCACGACGATCGACTCGCTCTTGGTGACCGTGGTCGTTTTTCCAACGAGCCCGATCTCGGTGAGCACCGGCTGGTCGGTCTCGACGCCGTCCTCGAACCCGCGGTTGATCCGGACCGTGTTCCACCAGGTCGAGGCATCGCGCGAAATGATCCGTGCCGGCAGGAGATTGAAGACCGAGCGCTCGCGGTATCCGATCGCGGTCCGCAGCCGGTTGTTCTCGGCCTCGATCTCCCGGAGAAGGTTGTTGGTGGCGAGCAGCACGCGGTTCTGGTCGCTGAGCTTCCGGTTTTCCGCATCCAGTTCGTCGAGCGTTTTGAGCTCCTGCCCGACCGATCCGAGCTTCTCCTGCACGGCATTGCCGGTGCGGAGGAACGGGGCCAGCACGGAGAGGAACCTCCCCTGCAGGGATTGCATCTCGCCGGCCGGAAGGGCCGAGAGGTAAACGCCGGCGGCGAGCACCGCCAACAGGAGAGCAATGTTGAGCTTCTTCATGCGGGATCAGGGCAGGACGCCCCGGCGGAGAGTCACGGGCGGGGGCGCTCGGAGGAAACGGCCCGCAGGAACTTGAGCTCGGAAAGCGCGCGGCCCGTGCCCTCGGCCACGGCACTCAGCGGATCCTCGGCCACATGCACGGGGAGACCCGTCTCCTCGGCAAGCAGCTTGTCGAGCCCGCGCAGCAGCGCGCCGCCCCCGGCGAGCACCAGGCCGCGATCCACCAGGTCGGAGGAGAGCTCGGGCGGGCACCGCTCGAGTGTGATCCTCACGGATTCCACGATGGTGGTGAGCGGTTCCTGCAGTGCCTCGCGCACCTCCTGCGACGAGATGAGAATCGTCTTCGGAAGCCCGGCCACGAGATCCCGGCCCTTGACCTCCATCGAGGTTTCCTTCTCCATTTTGTAGGCCGAACCGATTTTGATTTTGATGTCCTCCGCCGTGCGCTCGCCGATCATCAGGTTGTAGGCGCGCTTCATATAGTTGGTGATCGCCTCGTCGAGCTCGTCTCCGGCCACGCGGACGCTCCGGCTGAAGACGATTCCGGAAAGCGAGATGAGCGCGACTTCTGTCGTCCCGCCGCCGATGTCAATGATCATGTTGCCGGCCGCGTCCTGCACCGGAAGCCCGACGCCGATGGCGGCCGCCATCGGCTCCTCGATCAGGTAAACCTCCCGCGCCCCCGCGTGCGTCGCGGAATCTTTCACCGCGCGCTTCTCGACCTCGGTGATCCCGCTCGGAACCGCAATCACCACGCGGGGACGCACCATCCGCCGCCGGTTGTGAACCTTGCTGATGAAGTGCCGGAGCATCGCCTCGGTGATCTCGAAATCCGCGATCACGCCGTCTTTGAGCGGACGGATGGCCACGATATTTCCTGGCGTGCGGCCGAGCATGCGCTTCGCCTCGTCGCCCACGGCCAGAACGCGGTTGGTGCCCTGATGAACGGCTACGACCGAGGGTTCGCGCAGCACAATCCCGTGGTCTTTGACATAGACGAGTGTGTTGGCGGTCCCCAGATCAATGCCGATATCGTTTGAAAAAAATCCCAGAAGATTGTCGAACATCGGTGATGGTTTGTTGGGTAAATGGTTATTGGGGCAGCCCCGCACCCCCCTGTTGCCAGTGGGTGCCTCAAGCGCTGCGAAAGGGTTAAGATTGATTTCCCGGAGCCCGTGCGTCAAGGCTATCCTTGACTTTTTCGCCCGGTCTAAGATCGGCCCGGCGAAGATGCGCTTGCAACGATCGGTTTTCCGGCTTTATTCGATAAAGAATGTTTGCTCAAAAAGAGGCGCTGATCCGGCTGCTCCACGACAACGACCCGGAAACCGTCCGTCTCGTCAAGGAGCAGCTCGCGGCGGGCGGCGAGGAAAAGATTCCCGACCTGCAGGAGCTGATGCGGGTGGATGACGAGTGCGTGTCGCGGCACGTCCGCGAGGTGCTCACGACGATCAGCGGGCGGACTGCCGGGGAGGAGTTTTCGCTTCTCTGCCATTTTTTCGGGGACGGCCTGGATGTCGAGCAGGCCTGCTGGGTGCTGGCCCGGGCGCTGGAGCCGGGGGTCTGCATCCTCCCCTACGAGCACAAGCTCAGCACCTGGGGCCGACAGTTCCTCGTGAAAATCTCCGGCGCGGTGAGCAACCGCGAGCGCGTGCTGCGCCTTTCGGATTTTCTCTCCGGGGAGCTCGCGTTCCGAGGCAACACCGACGACTACTACTGCGAAAGAAATTCCCTCCTCCCCCGCGTGATCGAAACCCGCGCCGGAATCCCGATCACCCTGACCCTGCTCTACATGATGGTCGGAGCGCGCGCGGGAATGAAAATCGAGGGGATCAACCTCCCCGGCCATTTCATCGCGCGGCACGGCGAGGTCTATTTTGATCCGTTCCACCACGGCAGGATTTTGATGCGGCAGGATGTCGAGGGGATCCTGCTCCGCCAGGGGATCGTGTTGAACGACGGCCATCTCCGTGCTGCCACCCACCGCCAGGTTCTGCTCCGCATCCTGGCGAATCTTTTCTACGTCTATGACCTGCGCGGGGACGGCGAAAAGCGCGAGCGCGTCCGCTGCTGGATGCAGGCCCTCAAGTGCTGCGCCGGATGAGCGGCGGGGTTCCCGGCGCGCGGGCGGGCGGGCGCATCGAACGGTGGATCGTCGGGCACCTCCGCGAATCGGGCTGCACGGTTTCCACCGCCGAGTCGTGCTCGGGCGGCCTGCTCGCCCACCGGCTCACAGATGTCCCCGGTGCCTCGGAGGTTTTTCCCCGCGGGTATGTGACGTATTCCAACGCTGCGAAAATCTCCGACCTCGGGGTGCCGGGCGGCGCGCTCCGCGCTCACGGTGCGGTGAGCGGGCCGGTGGCCGCCGCGATGGCCGAAGGGTGTCTCGCGAAGGCGGGGAGCGACTTCGCGCTCGCGCTGACCGGCATCGCCGGGCCGGGAGGCGGCACCCGCGGGAAGCCGGTCGGAACCGTCTTCATCGCGATGGCACGGAAAGGAAAGCCGACCGCGTGCGGCAGGTTTCATTTTTCCGGCGGCCGCGGGGAGTTCAAGCGGCTCGCCACGAGCGCCGCGCTCGACATGCTCCACCGCGAGTTGCTGCGCGGCTAAAAAAACGGCCGGGCTTATCCGCCCCAGCGGGCGCCCTCGCTGAGGGCGGGGATCCAGCCGCGGAGGTGGCCGTCGGCGTAGTTGGTTTTTCCGATCGCGCCGATCATCTTTTTTCCGGTGGCCCGGCGCCAGAGCCGGCTCATGCTTTCGCCGGTGTGGCAGCTCCAGCTCTTGATCAGGGCGTCGCGGGTGAAGAGCCCACGGCGGAGCTTGGCGAGATCGTTCTCGTGGAGCCAGCTCTTCGACCCGCTGTCGATTTCGTTGCTGTAGTCGAACATCCAGCACGCGCGGTTCGAGTGGCCGAAGAATTCGAAGTCGGCGATTTTGACCTCGTCGCGCGGCCGGCCGGCGTTGAGGTAGTTGATGACGTCGTCACCGTTGGCGATCCAGACCAGGTTGACGCGGTATTTGTCGCGGACGGAAAGGATATTTCCGATCAGGTCGGCCTTGTCCTGGCGAGCGCCGCGGCGGATGTAGGAGGGCTTGTAAACGAGCCAGGTGATCGCGGCCTCCGGCCCCTGCTCCTTGCGGATCTGCTCGATCCGGACGCGCGCGGCGCGGATGAAATTTCCCCACCAGATGTCGTGGGGAACCGCCTTGTATTTTTCCCACTCGATCAGCGAGGGGCCGCCGCTGAGAAAGATGTATTCCTTCTGGACGGCGGCCGAGGCGGAAAGGACGCCGGACAGAAAAACGAGGAGCAGAGCGCGGAACATGCCGACAAGGATTGGCGGCCGGCGCGGAAGATCAAGCACATTCGGCCGGAAAAACCGGGCGCTCTCACAGCATCGCCTGGACGCGGGCGGCGATGTCCGCGACATCCCAGAGCCGGCCGATGCCTTCGTAGCCGCAGGCCAGGAGGCCCTCTTCGGGCCCGATGAATTCGGCCCCGCGCGCCTGGAGCGTCGCGACATTGGCCCGCGTCGCCGGGTGCGCCCACATTTTTCCGTTCATCGCCGGGGCGATGAACAGCGGGGCGGCGCAGGCGAGGGCGATCGAGGTCAGCGCGTCGTCGGCAATCCCGCAGGCGAGCTTCGCGATGACATTCGCCGTCGCGGGCGCGATGAGCAGAAGATCCGCGCGGTCGGCCAGCGCGACGTGGCCGGGGCACCAGGCTTCCTGCCCGTCGAAGATCCCGGTGACGACCGGGTTCCGCGAGAGCGTCTGAAATGTCAGCGGCGCAACAAATTCCCGCGCGCCCGCCGTCATCACCACGAACACATCGCATCCGGCTTTCACGAGCCGGCTGGTGAGGTCGGCGGCTTTGTAGGCGGCGATGGATCCGGTGACGCCGAGGACGATCGTTTTCATAATCCGGGAATTTCCAGCCGCCGGCTGAGGTAGCGCTCCGCCCGCATGACGGCGCGGAATTTTTCGATATCCTCCTCCATCGAGCCGCTGATCAGGGTGTAGCGGTAATTCCGCCAGTGCCGCATCTCCGCCGCCGCGTTGCGGAGGCGCGTGGCGACCTGGTCCTCGCTCTCCGTGCCGCGCCGGCGCAGGCGGCGCGCCAGCTCGTCCAGGCCGGGAGGCATGATGAAAACGTCGGCGAGAGCGGCGGCGATGACCGGATCCCCGCAGCTCCGGATGCTCGCCGCGCCGGCCGTATCCACGTCAACAAGCACGTCAACCCCACGGGCGAGATTGTCCACGACGGGAGATTTCCGCGTGCCGTAAAACTGCCCGTGCACCTCGGCGAATTCCAGAAAATCGCCCGACGCGATCCGCGCCAGGAATTCCTCGCGCCCGAGAAAAAAATAATCTTCTCCTTCGGTTTCGCCCGGCCGGGGCGGGCGGGTTGTGCAGGAGACGGCATAGACGAAGTCCGGCTTCTGCCGCAGGGCGGTCGTGAGCGTGGTCTTCCCGGCTCCGGACGGGGCGGAGAGGACGAAGAGGATTCCCGCTCGTTGGATTTTATTCAATGTTGGCAAGTTGTTCGCGGATTCTGTCGAGCTCCGCTTTGGCCTCGATGATCAGGCGGGCGAGCGCGGCATCGGAGGATTTTGCGCCGATGGTATTGAACTCGCGGCCGAGCTCCTGGGCGAGGAATTCCAGCGTGCGTCCGACCGGGCCGTCGGAAGCCAGCTTCTCCCGGAACTGATCGATGTGGCTGGCCGCCCGGTGGAGCTCCTCGGTGATGTCGCCGCGCTCCGCGAGAAGCACGACCTCGGTGAGGAGCCGGGGGTCGTCGCCCGCGATCCCGACTCCGGCCCGCGCCACGCGCCGAAGAAGCGACTCGCGCTGCTGAAGCGTGACCCGCTTGGCGAGGGGCGAAATTTTTTTGGCGATCCCGCCGAGCCGCCGGATCGCTTTGTCCAGCACCGCCTGCAGGGTGGCGCCTTCGCGCCGGCGCGTGGAGACGAGTCCGTCGAGCGCGTGGTCGAGCGCGGCCAGGACCGCCTCTTTCACTCCCTCGCCGGAGGGTTCGGCCGAGCGGACCACGCCCGGCGCCCGCAGGACATCCGAGAGCGTGATCTCCCCGTGAAGCGCGAGCTTTTTCCGGAGCGCCCGCGCCTCGCGCACAAAAACCGCCGCCCGCCCGCTGTCGAGAATTCCCCCGGAGTTGCCCGCCGGATGCGAGAGCGTGAGATTCACCTGCACCCGACCGCGCACCACACGGGACATCGCCCGCTCGCGCACCACGGGCTCCAGCCACGCGGCCGCGCGATCGCAGTGGAAAACGATCTCCGCGGTCTTGCGGTTCACGGAAAAACATTCCACGACGGCAGCCCATGTTTTTGTCCGGGACTCCCCGCGCCCGTGTCCGGTCATGCTGGTCATGCCGGAAATCTATCCGCCCGCCCGCGTGCCTGTCGAGGAGGTTCCGCCGCAGCAGCAGATCCGTAAGCCTGCCGGGAATTTTCTTTTCGTGCGCCCCCCGTCCCCTGTTAGTCTTCGCCCCCATGCGCATTCTTTCCGGCATCCAGCCCTCGGGCACTCTCCACTTGGGAAACTATTTCGGCATGATGAAGCCGGCGATCGAGCTCCAGGAAAAGGGGGAGGCGTTTTATTTCATCGCCGACCTGCACGCCCTGACCTCGGTGCAGAACGCGGCCGCGCTCCGGGCGAACTCGCTCGAGCTGGCGGTGGATTTCCTCGCGTGCGGGCTCGATCCGGCGCGGGCGGTATTCTTCCGCCAGTCCGATGTGCCGTCGGTCGCCGAACTCGCCTGGATCCTGAGCACGGTGACGCCGATGGGGCTTCTCGAGCGGTGCCATTCGTTCAAGGACAAGACCACGCGCGGGATGGCCGCCTCGCACGGGCTCTTCGCGTATCCGGTACTGATGGCCGCCGACATTCTCATCTACGACAGCGACCTCGTGCCGGTCGGACGCGACCAGAAGCAGCACCTCGAGGTCACGCGCGACATCGCCATCAAGATGAACGAAACCTACGGCGAGGTCTTCAAGCTCCCCGAGCCGAGCATCCGCGAGGACTCCGCGATCGTCCCCGGACTCGACGGCGCGAAGATGAGCAAAAGCTACGGGAACACGATCGAGATCTTCGCCCCGGAAAAAGTCCTCAGGAAAAAAATCATGGGCATCAAGACCGACTCGACGCCGGTCGAGGCGCCGAAGCCGGTCGAGGGATCGTCGATCCTCGGGCTTTACAAACTCGTCGCCACGGAGGCCGACTACCGCGCGATGGAGGCGGATTTTCTCCGCGGCGGAGTCGGCTACGGAGATCTTAAAAAGCGGCTCTTCGCCGGGATTTGGGAATATTTTGCACCCCAGCGCGCGCGGCGCGAGGAGATCCTCGTGGACACGAGCCTCGTGGACCGCGTGCTGACCGAAGGCGCCGTGAAAGCCCGCGCGACCGCCGACGTGGTTATGGCGCGCGTGCGCAAAGCCGTCGGGCTCTGATTGCCGCTTCCGGCGGAATACGGAACGGAGCGAAGCGTGTCTGGTGCGGCTGTAGCACGCCCGTGTCGGGCGTGTTGGCGGCGGCGCGTCCGGCACGGCCAGATTTATCCTGCATGCCTTTATCCGAGCCAGCCGTGGTTCAAAAGCGTTTAGATCCTACGCCTGCATTCGCGTGCGGAATGCCTTGGGGGTTACTTTGACAACCTTCAAGAAGGCCTCATAGAACGAGCTCAGCGAACGAAACCCGCTGGAAAATGCGACGTCAATCACTTTCAGATCGGTGGTGATTAAGAGCCGCTGCGCGTGGATCAATCGGAGTTGGAGCAGGTAATCACGAATCGTCACCCCGCAGTGACGTCGGAAGAGCGGCATTGCATAATTCGGGTGCAGCCTGGCGGCGGCTGCGATCTCAGCAATATCCAGATCCTCTCGAAAGCGTTCCGCCATGCAGCGTGCCATTCTCTCAATGTGTCCCAGACGATCTCCCGGGCCGGTGGCCGATGTGGGAATATGACCTGAGTAGAGATTCGAATATTCAGCCATCCAGAGAAAACAGGCCTCCAATTCCAGGGCGAGGGCACGCTTCCGCAATGGAGTCGCTCCTTTCATTTCCTGAACCCAGGCACGGATGGGAAATCGATCGGCGACAGTGGATTTTGGGGAGAGCCACCAGCGGCCTTCCATGAGTGTTTTCGTAAATCGCTCGGGCAAATTCCACGTCCAGACCCAGGCTAAGGGGACAGTCATCCAAGCCATCTCACTGCCGGGTTCCGCCGAGACGATTTTATGCGGAGTCGATCCCCAAAAAATGGCCAGTTGATGCGGTGGAAGCACATGCAAACCGTCCCGGTGCAAATAGGTGATCTTCCCACGGAAGACATAATTCAACTCCACCTCGGGGTGGTGATGGATGTCTCCGATTGCCGCCGCCGGCGAAGCCAATCCGGAATTGAAATCAAAGGTTTGAAATCGCACTTTCGCCATAATCTTATTTATCCGGACATTTCAATATGGAAATCCGGAAGAAACCAGATAAATAAAGACTATGATTCCCCGCAGATCGAGGCGGCATCCGCCACTTTTCTCCAACTATCTATGACAAAGAGCATCAACCTTGATTTTCATGCGGATCGCTGGCAGGCGACCCGTGACAACTACCGCGCGTGGTGGGCCGGGGAGCTGGATCGCCCGTTGATCCATCTCACGCTTCCCGGGCGCGATCCCGGACGCCCCGAGCCCGCGCTGCCATCGCTCGGATTTACCAGCTTCTATGACATGAGCGTGAGTGCCCCCGAAATCGCCGGGCGCTGGCTCTACGATCTGCAGTGCCGCCATTTTTTGGGTGATGCCTTCCCGCATGTCTGGCCGAATTTCGGAGCCGGGGTCCTCGCCGCGTTCATGGGGCTGGAACTCCAAAACGCAAATGACACCGTTTGGTTCCACCAGCCGGACGTGATCGAGCTGCCGGATCTTGAGTTGCGCTTCGATCCCGACAATCTCTGGTTCCGGCGTGTTTGCGACATTTACTCCGCAGCCGCGGAGCGCTTCGAGGGTTTGGTGCACCTCGCCATGACCGATCTGGGCGGGGCCCTCGACGTCGTTCAATCATTCCGACCCGGTGAGGCCTTGGCGCTCGATCTGATTGATGTGCCCGAGGCCGTCGAGCGGGCCTCCCGGCTGGTGCATGACGCCTGGTGGCAATGCTTCAACGAGCTGGATCGCATCATCCAGCCCGCCCATCCGGGCTACACGAGCTGGACTCCGATCTACTCGGAATCCCCCTCCTACATGCTTCAATGTGATTTTTCCTACATGATCAGCACCGAGATGTTCGAGCAGTTCACGAAGCCGGAGCTGGTGGCGTCCTGCAAAAAGCTGACCAACCCGTTTTACCACCTCGACGGCGTGCCGCAATTGAATCACCTCGATTCCCTGCTGGAAATCCCCGAACTCAAGGGCGTGCAATGGGTGCCCGGTGCCGGCCAGCCCGGCGTGTCCGAATGGCCTGAGGTCTATCGCAAAATCCGTGACGCCGGCAAGCTCATCCAGTTCTTCACCGGTCAGGATCCTCTCGGCTGGCGGGCCTTGGAAGTCATCGCCAACCATCTGGGCAGCGCCCAGGGCATCATCATGATCGGCGACGCTCCGGCAGAGGATGAGCCTGAGATCCGGGAACTCTTTCGCAGGTATGGAGTGGATGCGGGGTGCTAAAATTTTTGCCCATCCTTAGGGGCTGTAAAATAATCAATTTTGAAGCCCCTTATTCCGTGCGGCCTGCAGGATGGGCGCGGGAAACGTCGAGTTCGATCTCGAAGAGGAGATCCTCGCGGCAGACGTGGCAGCCGACGGAGACGTGAGGCAGAGGGGGGAGAAGACGGCAATAATCCTGCCAGAGCGGAAGGTGGGCCGGATCGCGGAAGTAGGCGATGGCGCGCGTCACGTCTTCCATTTTCATGCCGGCCTCATCGAGGATCCCGCGCACGACATCCATCGTCAGCCCGATCTGCCCGGCAGGATCGCCTTGGCGGGCGCTTTTGCCCCCGGGCTCGATGCTGGCCGTGCCGGAAATATAGAGCGTGCGGGATCGGGAATCCGCGACCTCCAGCGCGCGGCAGAACGCGCTGCCGTAGGCGAACGCGTCGCACTGCAGCGGGGAGCGGACGGTCCGGATGCGCGTCCCGCCGTCCGCAGGGCGCACGGCGACGGCCTTTGCCACGAGGGCTGTCCCAGCGGGGTTCGGCGCCCCGATACCCGTGCTGGCCGGCATGCGCCGGATGCCGTGGCGGGTGAAATATCCGGTCCGCACGCCGTTGAAGCCAGCATACCAGTCTAAGATTTTGTCATTATAGAACCAGGTTCGGACGACGTGCTCGAAACCCATGCCCGCGAGGGCGAGGGTTTTTTCGATTGAGGAAAACACGTCCTCTGTCTGCTCTTCGCGGGACGCCCGCGCATCCCGGGGCCTGAGGCCGCCCAGAATGCAATGGCGCGCTTCGGCATCTTCGAGAACGTATCCGGCGATTTCCCCGTCGAGAAAAAGCGGCGTGCGTTCGATGCCGGAGGCGGCGGCCATTTGCAATCCTCCGCCGGTGGGCGAGGTCGAGACGACGGCGGTGACCGGCGCGGCGATCCCGGCGCGGCGCACCGACGATTCCATCCGGGAGATCTGCGCGTGCGTCCCGAACAAATCCACGCCGATCACCGCCTCCGCCCCGCCGTCCGGCAGCCGCTCGAGCGCACTGCGGATCCCCGGCTCGTCCGCGGGCTCTTGAAGCGTGATCTGCGATTCGATCCAGCCCGGATGCACGATGGTTCTGAGTGTGGCGGGACCGGGGGAAATGCTGGAGGTGGAAAAAACGGCGCTTTGCATCGCTTGGGGATTCAACTGCGGACGCGGAGGAAAGTCGCGGAGTTTCGCAACTTTTCATTCCTGCGGAGTTTAATGGGGAGTAGGAATTTTATGTGCGGCGAAACACCCATTGCAGCCCGGCCATGCGATTTTTTTTAGCTTCGGGACTCTTCTTGGGAATCGCGGCCTGCGGAGCTGCGGCGGATTCCGCGATTCTGCCCTTCGAGCGAGAGCCCGTCGTGCGGCTCATCTCTCCGGTTTCCGCGACCCTCGACATCCTGGTTGCAAAACAGATGGCAGCGGGAGGCCGCCGGGCGAGGTCGTGTTCGGACGCGGTTTTTTTGCGCCGTGTTTTTCTGGATGTCATCGGAACCTTGCCGACCAAAGAGGAGGCCGCCGCGTTTCTGGATGACAAGAGCGAAGGGAAGCGGGGCGAGCTGATCAACCGCCTGCTCGAGCGCCCCGAGTATGCGGATTACTGGGGAATGAAGTGGGGGGACATCCTGCGGGTCAAATCCGAATTTCCGGTGAACCTCTGGCCGAACGCGGCCCAGGCATACGACGGATGGATCCGCGCAAGCCTCCGGAAGAATATGTCCTGCACGGAGTTCGCCCGCCGGCTGCTGACATCCGAGGGCAGCAATTTCCGGGATCCGGAGGTCAACTTCCTCCGCGCCGCCGGCAGCCGGGAACCCGAGGCGCTCGCGGCCGCCGCTGCCCTCACGTTCCTGGGCGAACGCACCGCAAACTGGACGCCGGAAAAACGGGCCGGCCTCGCACGGTTTTTTTCCCGCGTCGGATTCAAGAAGACCAAAGAATGGAAAGAGGAGATCGTGTTCTTCGACAGCTCGCGCAACGAGCGGGATCGTCCGGCAGTGGCCCTCCTGCCCGACGGGACAGAAGCCAGGCTGGATCCGAATGTGGATCCCCGGGAGGTTTTTTTCCAGTGGCTCACCACCTCCCCGAAATCCCCGTTTGCAAAGAATGCCGCCAACCGGCTCTGGTTCTGGATTTTCGGCAAGGGCATCATCCAGGAGCCCGATGACAGCCGGCCGGACAATCCCCCCTCGAATCCCGCGCTCCTCGCCTGGCTGGCCAGGCAGCTCGAGTCGGCCCGCTACGACACAAAGCAACTACTGCGGATCATTCTGAATTCCGAAACCTACCAGCGTTCGACGATCCCGCCCGGCGGGAAGAGCGAGGAGGGCCCGTATGTGGTCCGCCGCCTCGAGGCGGAAGTCCTCATCGACGCCATCAACCGGATCACCGGAGCCCACGAGGAATATATGAGCATGATCCCCGAGCCGTTCACGTTTCTTCCGGACGAAACCCGGGCGATCACGGTGCCCGACGGCAGCATCACAAGCTCGTTCCTCGAGCTGTTCGGACGCCCGCCGCGCGACACCGGATTGCTTGCGGAACGGACGCTGAAGATCACCACCACGCAGCGCCTGAGCCTGCTGAATTCGCGCAGCATTCTTTCCAAAATCAACAACAGCAAAAAGCTCGCCGCGCTGATCGGCGGCACCAAAAGCTCGCAGGAGGCCGTCTCACTTCTCTACCTGACGATCCTCTCCCGGCAACCCACGGCCGAGGAACTCGCCACGATCGCCGCCTTTGAAGCGTCGGAGAAAACTGGAAAAAACCAGAAGATGCTCGATGTTGCCTGGGCGCTCATGAACAGCCCGGAATTTCTTTACCGACACTGATCCTATGAAACCCGTTTTTTTTCGGCATTCCCCGGAAGTTTTTCGTTCCGCGCTTTTCCTCCGCGACCTGCTTGTCGCAGCCGCCGTGGTGCTCGGGCAGTTGTCGGGGTTTGCCGCCGCGCCCGAAGCGGCCGGCGCGGCGCCGCGCGCCAACGCGGTGATCCAGATCTGGCTCTGGGGCGGATCCTGCCACCTCGACACCTTCGATCCGAAGCCCGACGCGGGGCGCGAGTATGCCGGTCCGCTCACCGAGGCGATCGCGACCAATGTGGATGGGATCCAGCTGAGCAAGCTCCTCCCGAATCTCGCGCAGCAGGCCGACAAGTTTTCTCTCATCCGGGGCATGACCCACGGAAACAGCAGCCACGAGACCGCCGCCTACATGATGCAGACCGGGCATCCCGAGGGGGAGCGGCTGGTCTATCCATCGATCGGCGCGGTGGTGTCGCTCTTCAAAGGATTTGACGCCGGATACAAAGGTCTGATCCCGCCCTACATCGTTCTCACCGGGACACAGGGAAGGTTTTCCGAGGCCGGATTTTTGGGGCCGCGCTACAAGCCGTTTGCCACGGGAGGGGATCCGGCCAAGACCCCGTGGGCAGTCGAGGGGATCGTTGCCGAGGGGATTACCCCCGAGAGCCAGAAGACCCGGCGCGAACTGCTCGGCCGGCTGGACACGCTCGGGAAACAATTCGCCAACGACGAGCGGTTCGCGGAGTTCCGCCAATGCGGCGACGCGGCCTACGACATGATCTTGGGCGACGGCGCCGAGGTTTTCAATCTCTCGAAAGAGCCCGACGAGCTCCGCAATAAATATGGACGCAATACGTTCGGCCAGTCGTGCCTCGCGGCGCGGCGGCTCGTCGAGCGCGGCGCCAAATTTGTCACCATCAACTTCAAGGGGTGGGACACCCACAAGGAGCACTTCCAGGCGATGAACAAAAAACTTCCCGAGCTTGACCAGGGGCTCGCCACGCTGCTTCAGGATCTCGCGGATCGCGGCCTGCTCGACAGCACGATCGTCTGGTGCGGGGGCGAATTCGGCCGCACCCCGCGGGTGCAGTGGGAAGCTCCCTGGAATGGCGGCCGCGGCCACTTCGGCAAGGTCTTTTCCGTCCTGGTCGCCGGCGGGGGGTTCCGGGGCGGACACGTTGTCGGCGCGTCGAACGCCACCGGCGAGGAGGTCGCCGGACGCCCGGTCTATCCCTGGGATCTCCTCGGCAGCATGTATGAGTTGCTCGGGATCAACCCCGACGGCACATTCCCGCACGTCGGCGATGATGCGGTGCGCCTGATCCCCGAGATGAAAGGAAACATAAAATCCGGCGGCCGCCTGAAGGAGATCATGTGAGGCCCCATGCGCCGGTAGGGATGCCTCGCCGAGGCACCCGGTTTTTTTTGGAGGCGGCAGCAGTCCTGGGGATCCTTTTTTCCAACGGGCTTTGCCCGGCGCAGCGCTCGAGCGAACCCGGCCTGGCCTACGTCTATCCGGCCGGGGGGAAAATGGGATCGGTTGTTGAGGTTTTGGTCGGGGGACAGAACCTGGAGAAGATGACCTCCGCCATGATTTCCGGTGAGGGAGTTCAGGTCACGGTTGTCGGCTACAGCAGGCCGCTTCCCGGGAAGCGCGCCCAGGAATTCCGTGAAGCCCTCGCGGAGCACCGGAAAGAAAGGATGGAAGCGATCCAGGCCGGAACTGCCAAAAAAAACCAAAAGGAGGACATCGCCGCGATTTTGCAGGAGGATGGTGCCACGGAAGAGGAGATCCGCCTGTTCAAGATCATGCAGAACCAGCGCAACGATCCGAAGCGGCAGGACAACAAGCAACTGGCCGAGTCGGTGACCCTCCGGCTGGAAATCGCCGCCGATGCGCCGAAGGGTCCGCGCACGCTGCGGCTGTTCGGAAAAAACGGGCTCTCGAATCCGCTGGCCATTTTTGTCGGCACCTTTCCGGAGGAGCTCCGTCCGGCGCCGACCGATCCGGCACCTCCGTCTCCGCCGACGATCCGCTTCCCCGTCGTTCTCAACGGGCAGATCATGCCCGGGCAAAGCGACCGGTATTTTTTTCACGCGGACAGGGGGGAGCGGCTGGTCTTTTTTGCGCAGGCGCGCGATCTCATGCCCTACCTTGCCGACGCCGTGCCCGGCTGGTTTCAGGCTGTGCTCACGGTCTTTGACAGCGCCGGCGTCGAAGTGGCGTCGGCGCAATCCGCGCGGTTCGCGCCCGATCCCGTTCTGGCTTTCGATGTGAAAGAGAGCGGGGATTATCAACTGGAAATCCGCGATGCCCTGCACCGGGGGCGCGAGGATTTTGTTTACCGGATCACCGCAGGGCGCATTCCTTTTGTCACGGGAATCTTTCCCTTGGGCGGGAGTGCCGGCTCGGCGACGACGGTCGAAGTTTCCGGATGGAATCTTCCGCGCCAGATGCTCTCGGCCGAGGTGCCGCCCGGCGAAGGCATCCAACCCGTACCCCAACTTGCCAACGGATTTTTCTCGATGGATGTCGCCTTCGCGCACGACACGATTCCGGAGGACTTTTCGGTCGAGCCCGACAACGACACCGGCCACGCCGCGCTCGTGGCGGTGCCGATGACGATCAACGGGCGCATCGAGCCGCCCGGCGACACCGATGTCTTTGCCGTGAAAGGCAAAAAGGGAAAGCCCCTCGTGTTCGAAGTGTTTGCGCGCAGGCTCAACTCCCCCTTGGATTCTTTCCTGCGGATCACCGACGCCGCCGGCCGGCAGCTTGCCTACAGCGACGACCAGGAGGACATGGGATCCGGCTTGCTCACCCACCATGCGGACTCGCGGATTTTTTTCGAGCCGCCCTCGAACGGGATTTTCTATGTCCATCTGGGCGATGCCCAGCGGCAGGGAGGGCCGGAATTTTCCTATCGGCTCCGGATCTCCCGTCCAGCTCCGGACTTCGCGCTCCGCGTGGTTCCCTCCGGGATCAACGGCGCGCCGGGCGTCACGGTGCCGGTGACCATTCATGCGCTGCGCAAGGACGGGTTCTCGGGCGACATCCGGCTTTCTGTCGCGCCCGAAGGGTTCGTGCTTTCCGGCGGATGCATCCCGGCGGGAAGCGATTCGGTCACGACCACGCTCACATTCCCCAACCCGCCGAAGCCCGCGCCCGAGCGCATCGAAATCACGGGCACCGCCGAGATCGCGGGCGCACAGGTCGCCCGCAAGGCCGTGCCGGCCGACGACATGCTCCAGGCCTTCATTTATCATCACCTCGTTCCGTCCACCGAGCTGCTCGCCTATTCGCCCCCGGGCCGTTCTCCGAGAACCCCCCTGCAGGTCGCGCCGGGGCCGGTAAAAATTTCCTCCGCCACCGGCGGCCTTGCCACCGTGCTTCTCCCCAAGTCCACCCGCAAGGACGGCATGAAGGCGGAGCTGAAAAATCCCCCCGAGGGCATCTCGGTCGAGGGGGTCTCGCCCTGCGACGACGGGGTCGAAATCGCATTCCGGGCAGACTCCGAAAAAGCCAAGCCCGGCACGCGCGGAAATCTGATTGTGGAATTGATCGCGCGGCGGAACCCCGGGAAAAACGAGAAGCCGGACGGCGAGTATCACTCTTCCATGGGACTCCTCCCGGCGATCCCATTCGAGCTGGCGGAAAAATAGGGCCGGACATCCTGAGCTACAAGGAAAGCGTGTAAGACGCGAAAGCTCATATGGCACGGGCATCTCGCGCGTGAAAGACACTCGCCCGCGGGTGCAAACTTGACCTCGACACTCCTTTTCGCTACGAAACCAGCATGGGAACTATGATGGCGTCTGATACCATCTCTTCGAGTGGAATGGATCATTGGCTGGAAGCCAATGCTACGTAGCATCGGCATCTTGCCGATGTTCTGAGTCCATTTGTTTTGCAGAGTTGGTATGAGATTGACAGGCAACCTCTCGCGACCCCCGAGAAGCTGATTTGCTATCAGCAAGGAATAACATGACTTCTTTAAAAACCGGTGCGGCGCGAAAAAACGCAAATAAAAATGCAGCATGCGATCTTGTGGTGCATTCGGATTGCGTGCTCCGCACAGGCGCAGACCGTTTTATCGGCATTAACCTCAATTATATCCGCGACCATGATAAAAATCGCATGCACGGGGCGCGACCTATCAAAGATGCGCTCCGGGATATGGGTGTCCGCTGGCTGCGGTTCCCCGGAGGTGAAAAGTCAGACTTTCACCTATGGTCGATACCTCCTTATAAGAAACCGTATCCGCTGTCGCGGGGAAATTATGCGGACATGCCGGGATACAGGATGAATTTTGACGAATATGTGAAACTTGCGCATTCATTAAAGTGTGAGCCTTATGTTGTGGCGGCATATGACAGTTTAGATCGCACGAAAATGTCAAAAAGCCAGTTCATTGAAATGGCGGTCGCATGGGTTCGGTATTCCAATATCATAAAGAAATACGGCGTGCGCTATTGGGAAATTGGCAACGAGAACTGGCACAACGGAACATCGACGCCGAAGGAAATGGCGGGGATCGTCGTCGAATTTTCAAAAGCCATGAAAGCGGTTGACTCTTCCATACTCATTGGCGCCAGCGGCTGTAACAATGAGTGGTGGAAGGAATTCCTGCCTGTCGCAGCAAAGCATATCGATTTCCTCACATTAAGTTTATACAATACCACTAACTGGGGCTCATACGGTTACTACCCGAAACATCCCGGTGCACCTCTTCTGGAAACAGCCAATTATGCGGTTGAATCCATTGAGAAATACGCACCGAAAATTCACAGGAAACGTTTGCGGATCATTGTTGCCGAGATGAATTCCAAGGATTTCAACAAAACAAAAAAGGCATGGTCGGGATTCAATAATCTTGGTCACGCGATTGTCACATGCGACACGTTCGGGCACGCGCTTCTGGAACCTCGTATCATCTCTACCATGCTGTGGACAACGCGCTGGATGCCTGAAGGGGAAGAGCGCAATAGCCAGTGGTACGCCCTCGACAGGAAAAACAATTTCTGTGCGGCAGGATTTGCCGTCGCTGTCTGGGGAAAGTTTGTGCGCGAGCAGATGGTTCGCATCACTGGGATGCCCGACACCATCTCCGCCTATGCAAGCAGGAATGGCACAGGCACGGAATTCTGCGCAATCATCATCAACAAAGGTTATGCTCCAATCAATAATATCCGCATCATTCTTAAACCCCATGGCCCGTTTGCAAAAGTGCGGCATTTCCTCTTTTCCGGAAAGGGTTCGGAAGACTGCAACCCGCAGTTTCTCCAGTTGCCAGATGTTACCGTGGCAAATGGTATGATTGCTGGTTTTTCACTGCCTGGCGTTTCAGTAACCGTATTGGTCACCGGTCGAGTTCCCAATAGAACTTGTGCTGGGGGTCAGTCCTTTGGATTATAGGAAGTAAGAGGATTTTCAAAAATGCTATAACCCAAAGGATCCCTTCGGCGCGTATGTAGGTGGCGACCTTGACGCGCTCATCGACGATGCCGACGTCATCGAACGCATCCTGCGACACCTCGGGTTGTAGGAAGGCGGATCGTGCGGTCATGCAGCGGGAGTCGCCGTTTATAACCTCCCTTTTTCTTCTGCATGCATTCGGAACGACCGGCAGCGTTGCACGACGGGGCCAAGTTGGGAGCGTTCGAGGCCATCCCGTATACTGAGTCCTGGACCGTTGCGGGCAAATCCGAGGGGGACCACATATTGTTCGAGGCGCTCTGCGACTGCCTCAATGCCGTTCCAGAGCGAGGCGGCCTCCCCGGTCAGCCGGTGGCGCAGTGCCTCATGGTACTCCATAAGATCGCCGATGAGTTCCTGCACGTCCAATCCATATCTCAGGAGACGCATATCTTCCGACAAATGCTTCGAAACCCGGGCTCCGCTCTGCATGCGGAGCAACTCGGCCGGGTTGACCGCTCTTCCGTGAGACAGGGCATTTTCGGTGGCGGCGAGCTTTTCGCGCTGACGTGCCACTATCACCAGATCCAACGCTTTGCGTAAGTCGGCCAGGGCGTTCCGGCCCACGGCGACAGCTTCCGGCATTGTGTCCAGGTGTTCGTGCAGAAGCAACGGACCAACGGCGGGCGTGCCGTCCCAGGCCTGCAGTTGGCAGAGCACGCTCCAACCCGCCCACGTGCGCCATTGGGCGCAAAGCCGTCCGGCGCTCTCTGTCAGTTCGTAGCACTCCTCCATGGCGACGCTGTGCGCACCATACCAGAGCTCGAAGTATTCGGCTGTCCATTTGTCGACCGGCGCCGCCGGCTTTCGCGTCAGCCTGGCATAGAGGTTTTGGGTCAGGGCGCGCATTCCCCACTCCACCGTGGGAATGTGCATATAGGTCGCTCCCTTAACCCCGGCGGCGACATAGGACGGCCAATCGCGCTGCATGATCCCGGTGAACAGAAGCGGCAGGTCTTCAAACTTGGAGACATTGTAATATTCCCCCATCACGATCCTCAGGGCCGGACGGGCTTCCGTCCAGGATTTCAGTGCCTCCCAGTAGCGCCGGTTGGTTGCGCAATCCCGGTCGCCGAGCGGGTGCCTGTAGCAGCGGTTGATAGGATAAAAGGTGACCAGCGTTCCGTCGGCGGCCAGATTCTGCGGCACCGGGCGGGAAGGGCCGTCGAGGGAGGCAGTGCCTTCGTAGGCGCAAAGGATCAATGTCACATGCCGGTCGAGACGTGCGTCGGCTTCAGCTTGGTTCAGGAACTCGCGAATCCGGGAGGCGAAGGCAAGAAGGACGTCGGTCGGGTTGCCGAGATCCCGGCAGGCCGGGCATTGGCAGGTATGGCCCCAGGTATCGAATCCCCAGATGTCGAGGCGGTCCGCGATGCTCCAGTCCTTCTGAAGTCGTTTCAACAGGGCGGCTCCCAAAAATTCGATGAGTTCCGGCTGGGACACGCAGAACTGGGTGCGTTGGGCGCTGTCCCGGATCCGGGGGCCATCCGCTGGCAGTCCGAACCATTCTTGATGCGCATCCCAGAGCGCGCGCCCGTCGGGCAGGACCGCATCGGGATGCAGAATGCTCTCGAAGATATGGCCCCCGGCCTTGACGGTCATGCCGAGTTTGCAGGCCAGCGGGAACGTGGCGCTCCGGCCGGCCCAGACATTGAGGCCGTTCCGGGCTGACCAAAGAAGCAGGTCTGCCGATTCCATCGAGTAGTATTCGAGATCGAAACCGCCTCCCGCATCCAAAGCAGGACGCTCCTCCAACGATGCGGCGGGGGCGCGTAAAAATCCGGTCGCCTCCGGCGCAATCTCGCCGGCGGCCCCGGGCGCATACCAGCGCCAGCCTTGAAGCTTCAAAAACTCGTAGCTGCCAAGGAGCGTGCCGGTGCGGCCTCCGCCGCGAATGCGCAGCCGCTCCGTTCCCTCAGGAATCAGAGCAAAGTCGTCCGAACGCGATGCCGGAGTGGTAGCCTCCAAGATCAGCGCGAACCCGGCGCGGGGTGGTTTCGAGGCAAAGCGGATCGTGATTCCCTCCACAGTGCGCACCAGGAAACGCTGAAGTTCCATGGCTGCGAATGCCAGACTGCAGCGGCAGGCGAGCCGAGGCTGCCGTCGAAAGGCGATCTCCGTCTCGGCTGCGGCCCATATTGGCGTGGAGCGTTCCGCTCCGGGATAGGGAAGGACAATTGTCAGGATCTGTCCCGCAACAGACCAATAGTTAAGGGGAGGCTGAGAATGGGTTTGGTAATCATTGGTTAGAAATCTCTTTTCGATGCGCCTGGCTCAGAGGAGTGAGGCGGATCCCGCGTCGAGAAAGCACCAGTCCGCCTTGTGGCGCTGGAGAATGGAAGACGGGGGCACGGGCGTCACATTTCCGGTGAGGCAATCGCTCAGGGCTTGCGCCTTGCGCTTGTCCGGCACCGTGCAGATGATGGCTTTTGGTTTCATGACCTGGCAGATAGACATCGAAATCGCCTGTTGGGGAACCTGTTTGATGGTCTTGAACCTCCCCTCGCCCATCTGCTTCTGGGTCGGAGCCGACAAATCGTGCATATTTAGCATCTTGACATCGCTGCGAAATATATCAAGCTCGCAATGAGTTCTTATCTATTATGATTGCCTACAAGCCAGAAAGCTTTGCGACTAGGATCCCCCAACTCTAAGGTCTTTGTGGCGGAACACATCTTGATCGGGGCTGCGGCTTCCCGGATCAAGGCGTGTGATTTTCTCGACGGACGCACGGATTCGGAGGCGATTGAAGCGGCGTTTGACGCTGCGGGAAACGCCGAATCCCTAGTGGCGATAGTATTGGACACGAAAGATTGGCTCATTGACCGGGCGATTCTTTTGCCATCAAACAGGGAGATTGTCATCGACGGCTGCAAGCTCAAGCTCGCGGATGGCGTATTCGATAACATCATCCGGGTTATCGGGCTCAAGCCGAATCCGGATGACATGAACGGCGAGTGCTCCATGGTTGAGCCTACGGTGAACATAAGAATCACAGGGTGCAATGGCGCGGTGATCGAAGGGGCGGATCTTCCTTATAAGGCGGCGAACCCAAAGACCGGGGTGGTGGAGAAGTGGGTGGGCGATTACTTCGGCTGGCGCACGGTAGGCATCCTGCTGTCGGCGACTGAACGGTATGAGATCTCCGGCTTCACCATGCAAAAGACCCATTGCTGGGCGATCTCTCAGGATCAATGCGCCTTCGGATACCTGCACGATATCATCTTCAATACCGATGTGAAAAACGGCGACGGAATCGACCTCAGAAACGGATGCTCCTATTGCCTGGTTGAAAATCTGTCGGGCACGACCAGTGATGATACCGTCGCCTGCACCGCTTTGGATGACAGTTCCGCCCCCCCGGGTTCAAACTATATCTACCCCATGCAGCCGATGGGCAACGCCCCTGCCGCCGCTCACTGCCCTGACATCCATGACATCGTCATCCGGAATATCCGCACCAGCGGGCAACACCACGCTGTGATTTGCCTGGCCACGGAGCCCTCGGTGTACAATATCACGATTGATCAGGTAACGGAAGACATCCCCTCCTCCCGCGAGTGCTGCGTCAAAATCTACACCGGATACGGGGCGGGATACAAAAAGGGGAATCTCAGAAATATTGTCATCACGAATGTGATTTCCAAAGGAGCCCGGTTTGCTGTCATGGTTAAAGCGGCCGTAAAGGACGTGCAATTCTTCCACATCAAACAGCTCAACCCGGGTGCCCCCGTGCACCTGTTCGAGGGAGATAGCGAAAACTTGGAAATCTTGCCTTAAAACTATTTATGCTCATCTTGGAAATAGTTTAAGTAACTGCTCAGGAGGCATCCTGAAACAGGAAGCCCCCTGAGAGAAAATGGGTGGCGCTTGTTCTACTCTGGTTTAAGTGAGCGGCATTCCCACTTACCCCAAATCCCGGATGGCCGGATGGCTGATGTGCGGACTCAGCAGCTTCCAGTTGTCCTTGTCCTCCGCTGTGCGGATTTCCGGCACGAATCCGAACTTCAGATAGAGGTTGATCGCCGGGAGGCGGGTCAGTTGCGTGACGAGATAACAACGGGGGTGGCCCAAGCGACCGATGAGGTTCAGCGTCTCGGTCAGCAGGGGTTTTGCCAGCCCCCGGCCGTGATACTCCGGCAGGAGAAATACCCAATGCAACCGCCCGACGGTCACGCCGTGATCATCCCGGTCCTCCCATGCGGTCGATGTGCCGACGACTTTCCCGTCCGGCGACACCACAAAGAACATCCGCTCCGCGATCCGGCGGATGTCCTCTCCGAATTCCCTGACAAAAAGCGCCCGGTCGGCCTCAAGGTGTTTGTCGGTCGATATGATGCTCGCCCAGACATCCATGTCGCCGTCGGCAAACCGGCGGGAGCTAAAACCATCCGGCCATCCGAACTGCGGGATGTCGTCGAGATTTCTGCGGATCATGCGGACCTCCCGGTAGGGGATTTCTGCTGCGGCCGGTTCGGTGCGGGAATCTGTTGTCATTTCGCGGGACTGTATCGGCCGGGATCGCGCGCTGGCAATTCTTTTGCGGGTTCGCCGGAATTTCGTCTGAACCAATGCCGCCTCCAGCCGAAGACGCCTTTGAAAGATGCGGGCTTCCAGTCGTGATGGTATGGCAGCCAGGGCATGGTTGAAATAATATAGGTTTATTAGCCGCGATGTCCATTCCCATAGAATCGGTTGGCGCTAGAATCATCGGATCATGAAGAAGACATCAAAACTCCATCTCGGGATCTTCGACACGGACAAGCGAATACGCCTCGGCATCTGGGGCCTTGGCCGGGGCATGAGCTTCTACGCCACCTGCAAGCACCTCAACATCGATGTTGTGGCCGGCTGCGACTACAACCAGCACATGCGCGACAACTTCCTCGCCGCCAACCCCGGCGCCTTCGCCACCGCCGACGCTGACGAGTTCCTGAAGCAGGACTTCGACGCCGTGCTGCTGGCGACCTTCTGTCCCGCCCACGCCGACGACGCCATCAAGTGCCTCCAGGCGGGCAAGCACGTCATGTCCGAGGTCACCTCCTTCTTCACTATGGCCGAGGGCGTCCGGCTGGTCGAGGAGGTCGAGAAGCGCAAGCTCGTCTACAACCTCGCCGAGAACTACCCCTTCTCCGCTGCCAACATGTGGCTGGCCGCCCGCTGGAAGGAAGGCCTCTTCGGCGAGCTGATGTACGGCGAGTATGAGTATGTCCACGAATGCCGCAGCCTCTGCTACACCTACATCGACGGTCTTCCGATACAGCCCGGGCACACCGTCCACAACTGGAGGAGCTGGTTCAACTTCCACTACTACTGCACCCATTCGCTCGGGCCGGCCATGGTCATCACCGGCACCCGCCCCGTCCGGGTCGAGTCCCTGCCCGCCACCCCCAAGCTGGCCGGCTACCTTGGCGATTCCTTAGCCAACGGCGGCACCATGACCCCCTCACTCATCCGCATGAGCAACGGTGGAGTCGTGCGCAACCTCATGGGCGCGGCCACCAACGACAGCCATCATCAGCGGCTCTGGGGCACCCTTGGCGCGGCCGAGATCGGCCACGATGGCCTCAAGCTGCGCCTCGGCGCCAGCGGCCACTCCCCGATGTTCAAGATGAATCCCCAGTGGGAGGGCCTCGGCGAACTGGCCGCCAAGACCGGCCACGGCGGCGGCGATTTCTGGACCTTCTACTATTTCGCCCGCGAGATACTCACCGGCGAAAAAGGTCCCTTCGACATCTACGGCGCCGCCGACGTCACCATCCCCGGCATCCTCGCCTGCCGCTCCTCCCACGAGGACGGCAAGCCATTTGACGTCCCGGACTTTCGCAAGAAATCCGATCGCGACAAGTTCCGCGGCGACAACTGGCTCCAGGACAAGATCGACACCAAGACCGTGGTTTTCGGCCCCGGCGCCAAACTCACCAAGAAGGCCGGCCGCTTCACCGCCGTCATGAAAGATCTCATCGAGCTGTCCACCGCCTACCGCGCCTACGCCGACTGGAAAAAAGTCCTGCCAAGCATGGACAATCCTGACGATATCCTCTCAGTCGCCAGGGCATTGAAAAACCAGATGGAGCGGTTGCGATCCACCTACAAGGAGGCGAGGAGGCTCATTGCAGCCTTCCCGGGAACCGAGGGCGCTCGTGTGCTCTCCGAGATGCTGGTGGTGGGGGAGGAGAAGAAGGCGCTGGCGCTGGACGAGAACATCCTCTCGAAGCTGCAGAAAGAGGTCGCCGTCGCCAGGAAGGGGATCGAGGCCAAGCACCGTGCCGCCGAAAAGATGGCATGCAAGAACCGCCCAGGCTGCCTTGGACGGGCTGAAGCCGCCGTGATCGTCAAAAGCAACAAGGGCATCGCCGCCATCGGTCTTCCCGGCAAGAACCTCAAGTTCACCCCGATCATGCCGTTGAACAACAATGAGTCGAACATGTTCGACATCCGGCCGCTCTACCGCGAAGGCGTCCGCGACGGCCTGGTTTACGCCCGCTGCCGGATCACCCTGCGCAAGGCGGTCGAGGGTGGGCTGAGCATCGGAGCCGACGCCCCATTCAAGGCCTTCCTTAACGGCAAGACAGTTGCTTGCGACCCGAACGCCACCAACCCCATCACCTCCCATGTCTTGACCGTCCCGGCGAGCTGGAGGAAAGGTGCAAACGAGGTCGTGGTGGCGATGCAGACCAACGGTGGCAGGGCTTGGGGCTTCCTACTTCAAAAAGTCTCGTGAGCAGTTACTATTTCAAATGATGATTTTCTATCAGAATCAGAAAAAACAGCTTACCCCGCGACCTGCCTCTGGCAACAGTCCGGTCAGGTCAATTCACATGGTAAAAAGAATGAGACAAGCCGCATTTTTATTTTTGGCTCTGCTGCTATCGGCGGCGCTTATGGCCGAGACCATCGATAATCATTTCGATTCGCCTGAGGATATCCTCAAGTACGACCCGCAGCTCAAAGATCCCGCAAGCAGTTTTGTAACGGACTCCAAGGCCGCCGGAGGTGGTTGCCTGCGGACGAATGGCCGGTTCGAAAAGATGTTCAAAGAATCGCCCGAGGGTGTTCTGAGCTTCTGGGTATACGATGACTATTTTGAGGAGATCATTGAACGCAAGTTGCGGCAAGTCAATTTCAGCCTTCTCAGGAACGATGAAGGGAAGAAAGAGATCTTTGGTTCACGAAGTGACGTTGGCAGCGAGCGGATATACCTCCTGGAAAAACGGCTGAACATGCACGCGATCCTCAGCAGAAACACAAAAGAAGTTCGTTTGGAGCGAAGTTCCCGATCCCAAGCCCAAAGCGAACGAAGTATTGCTTGAAATCTACGGGACCGCTCTCATCTTTCCCCCCACTCTATTGTTTACTCCAGCAAGCAGGGGGAACTTTCGGCTTCCTTGCAAACCCTGTGCGGGTTCAGCCCCTTGGCCAGGGGGGATATGTGTCCGTGAGTTTCTCTGCTAAAAAGCGAGGCAATGAGCGAGATTGTGGCTATTGCCAGCAAGATGGCGAACAGGAGGCCATACGCGGCGGGAGGATAAACCGTGGACGCACGCGTGATCACCGCCTCGCTATGGAACGCCTCCAAGACACGGCCAGACACCTGAGTGGTTAAGGCAATCATCAAGTAGACGGAGGCGTTCAAGAGGCCAACGGAAGTGGCCACTGCCTGCGGGTGATTCTGCTCCCTCATCATCGACAGGATGACCGGCGTGCTTCCCGAGCCAATCGCCATCGGGATCAATGCGCACAGGAAGAACCACGGCGGCATCACCCAATGGATTCCAACCAGAATCAGCGCCGTCCCTGCGACCGCCGCTGCCGCCATGAAGATCAAAAATGGTTTGCGCAGGTTGCGGAACCTTTTGCTGACGACGCCGCAAACCGGCAGGGTGGCAAGGGTGAACAGCATCATGGCGAAGGTCAGTTTCGACGCTTCCAAGGCGGTGATCCCGCAAAAATCCGCGATGAATTTCTGGCCGATGGTCATCTGCAGGCAAAGCGATACGGATGAGCTCAGGGAAAAGGCGACCAACACCGGGAAATTCAGGCGGTTGGTCAACACGTCGACCGTATTGCGCCAGGGTTTTCCAATCCTGACGGGGGAAGCCGCGTGGCCGATCCTCCAACTCAACCACCCCGTCAGCACCAGAAAGAGTGCCGTTCCCGCCGCGAGGACCAGACACGCGGATCGCCAACCATCGCGATCCGCCAACATTCGAAACGGGCTGGTCCCGGCCAGCCCGCCACAATACCCGATCAGGGACAAGCTCCCCACGATCACCGTGAAATGCCTGCCGCTGAACCAACGGGAGGCTTCCTTGAACATGCACAAGAACATCGCGCTGCCACCAAGCCCAACCAGAGCGCGGCTGAAATACAGTCCCTCGATGCCGTGCGAAACGGGAAACATTGTGGCTCCGGCGACCAGCAGAACTCCGCTTGCCAGCGCCACCCGGCTTCCTCCAAACCGGTCGGCCAGAAGCCCGACAAAAGGCTGCATGCAAGCATAGACAAACAAGTAGATCGCCCCCAGCCGGGTGACCGCCGCCGCGTCCAGGTTCATTTCACTCTGGAGGTCGTTGAAAATTGAGCCCGGAATTCCGACCCGCTGAATAAACGAAAAGAAATAAAGCCCTGCCAGGGACAACACCAGTGCGGCTTTCATCCCGGGTTTTTAGATAAGATCGAGATGCGCTGATTGAGATGCGAGTGGAATTTTCCCATTAGTCTCCTGACCTGAGTCAAAGGCGACCAGCGACTCCCGGACGAACGCAGACCTGCGGGGTGATGTTGTCGTCGTAAATTGTCATTTTCATAGTATTGTCGTGAGTTTTTGCATGGTTTTAGTAGTTTTCAAGAGCAAAGGCAAATCGGATACTTGCGAAGGATGGAGACTCCCCGCCAGTGCGATGACACGACCTCATTTTTCAAGTGACCGGCGACACCCCGTCCCCGGTCGAGTTTCCCGCCTTCTCATGGTGAAATCACGAGCTACCGGGGCGCTTTGCCATAGATGCGACCGGATCCGCTGGCGCCCCCATCGACGAGGGGCTTCGGGGCCGGGCCTCGCGGGGAGCCTATCAATGATCGGATTGAATTTCAGAAAGAAGCGTTGCCACAGGTTGAATTTCAGCATTTAGTTTATTGAAAATCGACGCCTTCAAAATCGTCAGGCTTTTTTTGCGCTTTCTTTCACTATTCCTTGATCTCAGCTTTTCAGCTCGCCGGGCCCGCCATTTCATGATCCGGGGCGCGCCCCGGACCACCGAAGCAGAATGGCGTCACGACCGCGAAGACTTGACCTCGCTGCGGCATTTCGCTACGAAACCAGCATGGAAATGCTGCTTGCGGCTGAAATTGACGGGCAAACGCCCGCAACACCCGAAAAGGGATTTCCTATCAGGTAGTTTCTATTTATGAAATCACTCATGTACAGCGCGCCCCGAGCGTCGCAAATTGTGGAAGTCGAATCCCCTCACGCGTCTGGGCGGACGTCCGTGGCGCAAACCCTCGTGACCAATGTCAGCGCAGGCACCGAGATGGCTTTCGATAAAGATCCCGCCTCCTGCAGCGGCGTCCTCGTCCACTATTAAATCCTCAACCCTATATATATGTCACTCAACTTTTCTCCTAATCTGAATATCTTCTTCAAAGAGGTTCCCTTTGCCGAGCGCATCGCCAAAGCCGGCGCACTTGGTTTCAAACAAGTCGAGTTTTGGGGCTGGTGGGACGAGGATCTTGACGCCATCAAAAAAGCTACGAACACGAGCGGGGTGGCGATCGCCGCGTTCTGCACCAAGTTCATCTCATTAGTGGACGCATCCAAGCGGGACGAATACATCGAGGCGCTCAAGGAGACGATCCAAGTCGCAGCCAAGCTCAATTGTCGCACCCTCATCTCGCAGGTCGGCGACGAACTTCCGGGGGTGCCACGCGGCGAGCAACACGCCAGCCTGGTCGCGGGGCTTGCGGCTGCCGCGCCTCTGCTTGCTGAGGCCGGAGTGACGCTTACCATCGAACCACTCAACCTCCTGGTGGACCACGCGGGCTACTACCTCGCGCGCTCGGACGAGGCGTTCGAGGCGGTTCGCGAAGTCAATTCCCCCTACGTGAAAGTCCTCTTCGACATTTACCACCAGCAAATCACCGAAGGGAATTTGATCCGCAATATTCGCGAGGGCGCCTCTTGGATCGGCCACTACCATATTGCAGACAATCCGGGCCGCTGTGAAATTGGCACCGGGGAAATCAACTACCCCAACGTCCTCAAGGCTATTGAAGAAACGGGCTACAAAGGATACATCGGCGTAGAGCTTTTCCCCAAGCACGGCAGCGACTCCGCCGCCCTCCAGGGAGTTCTTAAGCTCGCATAATCCGTCACCTGCCCAGCCGTGGCTGATCTAACGACCAGCCACGGGGGCTCAGATTGCAGACGGTCTTTCATCTGTGAAAACCTTCTGCATGCATTCGGAACGAGCGGCAGCGTTGCACGACGGGGCCGAGCTGGGAGCGTTCGAGGCCATCCCTTATACTGAGTCCCGGACCGTTGTGGGCAAATCCGAGGGGGACCACATATTGTTCGAGGCGCTCTGCGGCGGCCTCAATGCCGGTCCAGAGCGAGGCGGCCTCTCCGGTCAGCCGGTGGCGCAGTGCCTCATGGTACGCCATAAGATCGACGCTGAGTTCCTGCACGTCCAATCCATATCTCAGGAGACGCATATCTTCCGATAAATGTTTTAAAACCCGGGCTCCGCTCTGCATGCGGAGCAACTCGGCCGGGTTGATCGCTCTTCCGTGAGACAGGTCATTTTCGGTAGCGGCGAGCTTTTCGCGCTGACGTGCCACCATCACCAGATCCAACGCTTTGCGCAAGTTAGCCAGGGCCTTCCGGCCCGCTGCGACAGCTTCCGGCATTGTGCCCAGGTGTTCGTGTAGAAGCAACGGACCAACGGCGGGCGTGCCGTCCCAGGCCTGCATTTGGCAGAGCACGCTCCAATCGGCCCACGCGCGCCACTGGGCGCAAAGCCGTCCGGTGTTCTCTGTCAGTTCGTAGCACTCCTCCATGGCGCTGCTGTGAGCACCATACCAGAGATCGAAGTATTCGGCTGTCCATTTGTCGACCGGCGCCGCCGGCTTTCGCGTCAGCCTGGCATAGAGGTTTTGGGTCAGGGCGCGCATTCCCCACTCCACCGTGGGAATGTGCATATAGGTCGCTCCCTTAACCCCGGCGGCGACATAGGACGGCCAATCGCGCTGCATGATCCCGGTGAACAGAAGCGGCAGGTCTTCAAACTTGGAGACATTGTAATATTCCCCCATCACGATCCTCAGGGCCGGACGGGCTTCCGTCCAGGATTTCAGTGCCTCCCAGTAGCGCCGGTTGGTTGCGCAATCCCGGTCGCCGAGCGGGTGCCTGTAGCAGCGGTTGATAGGATAAAAGGTGACCAGCGTTCCGTCGGCGGCCAGATTCTGCGGCACCGGGCGGGAAGGGCCGTCGAGGGAGGCAGTGCCTTCGTAGGCGCAAAGGATCAATGTCACATGCCGGTCGAGACGTGCGTCGGCTTCAGCTTGGTTCAGGAACTCGCGAATCCGGGAGGCGAAGGCAAGAAGGACGTCGGTCGGGTTGCCGAGATCCCGGCAGGCCGGGCATTGGCAGGTATGGCCCCAGGTATCGAATCCCCAGATGTCGAGGCGGTCCGCGATGCTCCAGTCCTTCTGAAGTCGTTTCAACAGGGCGGCTCCCAAAAATTCGATGAGTTCCGGCTGGGACACGCAGAACTGGGTGCGTTGGGCGCTGTCCCGGATCCGGGGGCCATCCGCTGGCAGTCCGAACCATTCTTGATGCGCATCCCAGAGCGCGCGCCCGTCGGGCAGGACCGCATCGGGATGCAGAATGCTCTCGAAGATATGGCCCCCGGCCTTGACGGTCATGCCGAGTTTGCAGGCCAGCGGGAACGTGGCGCTCCGGCCGGCCCAGACATTGAGGCCGTTCCGGGCTGACCAAAGAAGCAGGTCTGCCGATTCCATCGAGTAGTATTCGAGATCGAAACCGCCTCCCGCATCCAAAGCAGGACGCTCCTCCAACGATGCGGCGGGGGCGCGTAAAAATCCGGTCGCCTCCGGCGCAATCTCGCCGGCGGCCCCGGGCGCATACCAGCGCCAGCCTTGAAGCTTCAAAAACTCGTAGCTGCCAAGGAGCGTGCCGGTGCGGCCTCCGCCGCGAATGCGCAGCCGCTCCGTTCCCTCAGGAATCAGAGCAAAGTCGTCCGAACGCGATGCCGGAGTGGTAGCCTCCAAGATCAGCGCGAACCCGGCGCGGGGTGGTTTCGAGGCAAAGCGGATCGTGATTCCCTCCACAGTGCGCACCAGGAAACGCTGAAGTTCCATGGCTGCGAATGCCAGAGTGCAGCGGCAGGCGAGCCGAGGCTGCCTTCGAAAGGCGATCTCAGTCTCGGCTGCGGCCCATATTGGCGTGGAGCGTTCCGCTCCGGGATAGGGCAGGACAATTGTCAGGATCTGTCCCGCAACAGACCAAGAGTTAAGGGCGGGGTTGAGAAGGCGTTTGGCAGTCATGGGTTGGAAATCTCTTGGCCGTTGTGGCGGAGAAGGGCAAAGGCTAACATGGCATTCAAATAGTGAGGGTGGGAAGCTTGATGCCGAATGCTTCAGCAATTTCTGTGGAGAACAGGCGGCGGGCTTCGCCTTCATCCAAGCCCAGCCAGCGGCAGATGTTCCGCACCCCCTCGTCCGGAGCCAATGCGGATCCCGCAAAACACGAAGTGCCTGGGGAGCGAACCACCCGGTCATCGCCGACTTCGAGTTCGTGATGGGCGATGCGATAACGTCCAGGCGGCGCGCCCGCCGCAGCCATGCAATCCGACGTGAAAAGCCGTCTTCCCTGCGGCTTGGCACGGAAAAAGTTTTTCAAAACGAAGGGCGGCAAGTGAATCCCGTCCGGGATAAAAAATGCGGTCAACTCGTCACGCGACAACAGCCGCTGGGTCACGTTTTCGTGCCGGTGCATTTCTGAAGGAACACCGTTTCCGAGATGCGTGCAAAACCTCGCTCCGGCATCGATGGCTTTGTCGATATCGGCTGCGGATGCGTGGGAATGCCCGAGGGAGACCTGCACGCCTGAGCTCACCGCATGTCGAATGACATCGATACTGCCTGGCAGTTCCGAGGCGATGGTCAGCAGTTTAATTTGCCCACCCGCGGCCTTCTGCAGACGGTCGAAATCCGCGATGCTCGGCGATCCCATGTGCCGGGGGTCATGGGCACCACGATATCCGGGTTCCGGCGATAGCCACGGCCCCTCGAGATGATACCCGCAGGCAGCTTCGCCGACGGCAGGGTCGGCGGACCGGATCTGTTCGATGTTTTGCAGCTTTGCGCAAAGCGAGCCGATCTCGTCGGTGATGAGCGTCAGGAAAAACCTCCGGGTCTCGTGCGCGGCAAGCCCGTCCACCGCGCGACGGAGATCGGCGGCAGCCAAATCGGGCTGCTGGAAATCCACCCCCGCAAACCCGTTGACCTGGATATCAAACAGACTGGTTTTCCACTGCGCGACACCCTCGCACTCTAACCGGCCACCGACCCCGAGAGATTTTTTTCCGATGTGCATGGCTTAGAGGAGTGAGGCTGATCCCGCGTCGAGAAAACACCAGACCGCCTTGTGGCGCTGAAGAATTGAAGACGGATGCTCGGGCGTCACACTTCCGTTGAGGCAATCGCTCACAGCTTGCGCCTTGCGCTTGTCCGGCACCGTGCAGATGATGGCCTTGGATTTCATGATCTGGCGGATGGACATCGAGATCGCCTGCTTGGGAACTTGGGCGAGGGCCTTGAACCACCCCTCGCCCATCTGCTGCTTGCGGCAGGCCTCGTCAAGGTGGACCACGAGATAAGGGGCCGCGGTTTTGAAGTCGGCCGGCGGATCGTTGAATGCGAGGTGTCCGTTCTCGCCGATTCCCGCAAAGCAGACATCGATCGGGTGCTTGGCGATGATCGCCCCGACGCGCAGGCACTCTTTCTGCGCATCCCCTTCGCCGTTGAGGTAATGAAATGCGGCGAGCGGAAGGGGAAGCCGCGACACAAAGCGTTCCCACAGATATTTCCGGAACGAAGCCGGATGAGTGATCGGCATGCCGACGTATTCATCGAGGTGGAAGGCAGTGACGCGCGCCCAGTCGATCCGGGGCTCCTTGACGAGCTGCCCGATCATTTCGAACTGCGAGGCGCCGGTGGCCACGATGATGTTGGCGTTCCCCTTTTTCCAGATGGCTTCGCGGATGAGTTTTGCGCCGAGCGCGGCCGCGGCAGCTCCGGATTCCTGTTTGGTTTTTGCGATGGTGGTTTTCATTGGGTTGATTTGTGTGAGAGAATGGTTGCGTAAGAGCTGCGAATCAAAAAAAAAGAAAAAAGGGCCGGTTCTGAAGGGCACTGGTTAAGCCGGGTTGGGGATGTAGAAGCGGCATCTTGCCACTTGGATCTCTTCTGGGGAAAGCGTCAAGATGCCGCTTCTACGTTCGCTTAGCGCCATTCAGACCCCTTCTGCCGGCTTTGAGCTGGCGGAAAAATAGGCCCGGGTTTATCCCGGAGGGAATTCCCCGTGCTTTTCGAAGTCGCGATATCTTTCCACAATCGAGCGGATGTAGATCCGGGTGGCCGGGAAGTCCATGGTGTCGCGCAATTTTTCCGCGCCGAATCCCTCCGCGGATCCGGAGCCACGTTCCCAGCGGTTCACCTGGGTGCGCCCGGCATTGTATTCGGCCAGCGCGAAGGGGATCGGGTCGTCCTTTCCGGACCAATGGCGCAGGGAGTTGGAAAGATACCATGTGCCGGCCTCGATATTGGTTTTCGGATCGAGGAGGTCGGCCGGGACAAAGGTTTCGATCTTCTCCGTGCGCGCCCAATCCAGCGCGGCCCGCTCCGTGATCTGCATCAGCCCGCGCTCGCCGCGGGAGCCCAGCATTTCCGGGTGGAACCGGGACTCCCTCCAGATGACAGCTTTGATGAGCGATGGGGGGACGCCGTAGCGGGCACCCGAGGCAACGATCAGGCCGTCGTAGCGCCCGTAGCGCGCACGGAAAAAAAACTTTTGGAGCGCATAGTTTTCATCGTGCCCCGCAACGAGCCATCCTCCAAGCGCGACGAGCGGCAGGAGAGCCGCTGCGAGAGCCAGAGCGCGTGGGGGAGACAACTTCATAACCGATCCTACCGCGAATATTCCGGGACATCAACAGTCCGGGTGCTTCTTCTGCCGCAGCTTTTTTCAGAGCAGATAGACTGCGGCAAGGATCGCCGCGACCACGACGGCCGTGCACAGCAGGACGAGGGGCAGCTTGCCCATTATGGAGGAATTGAGGAGATGGGCGCGCGTGATTTCCGGGCGGGTCTCCGCGGGAGAGGGGGCGGCGAGCAGGGCGGCGTGGCGTTTGGCGCAGGCGACGATCGCGAGGTGCCGCCGCAGACGAGGCTGGCCGTGCGCGGCGCGGTGGATCTCCGCAAGGAACTTCTCCATCTGCACGGGATCGCCGAGGAACGCCGTTCCCAGTCCGGCCGATTCGGCCGGCTCGGGCATCGCATCAAGGATTTCCGTGCAGGCTGTGCAAAGCTCGCCGGTACCGACCTTATATTTCTGGCAGAGCTTCTGAACGGCAGGATTTGCCAGGGCCGCCAGGACAAGGGCGCGCACCCGGTTGGTGCCGTTCGTCGAACGGACATTCTTTCCGAGCTTCAAATGCCGGAGAAGTTCCTTCTCGGCGGATTCTAATACAACCCGACTCACGTTTTTGGTTTACCCGTCAATTTTTCCAATTCCATCATGCCGCTCATTTTCCGGGGGGATTTCCGGGGTTTGTCTTTTAATCAAGCAGATCCGGATCTACTTTGACAGCCCATGAAGAGACTTTTTTTTCGGATGCTCCCGTGTGCGGCTTGCCTGCTGCTGGTTTTTCAAGCCGGCTGCGTGAACCCGATCGATCCGCTGGGGCCGCTCGGAAAAGGCCCGGTGCCGCGGCCGGAAAAATCGAAGCCGCAGCCCGGCAGCCGGTTCGCGTGGGGGGTCTCGGCCGCGAGCTACCAATACGAGGACCCGGGCGTGAAGCCCGGCACAAAAGAAAATTTTTCGACCGACTGGGACGTGCTGATTTCGCAGAAGAAGGCGCCGGAGAAAGGGAACGCGCTGTATTCGTGGACGAGGTTTGAGGACGACCTGGCCGCGCTGAAGCGGATCGGGGTCACGCACTACCGGTTCAGCATCGAGTGGGCGCGGGTCGAGCCGGAGCCCGGGAAATTCAACGAGGAGGCGATCCGTCGGTATGCCGGGATGGCACGGCGGCTCAAGGAGTCCGGCATCGAGCCGGTCATCTGCCTATGGCATTTCACGTTCCCGGACTGGCTCTATGACAAGAAGCAGCCCGGACGCTCGAACTGGCTGCACCCGCTGGCTCGCCCGAGGTGGAACGCGTATGTGGACAAGATCGTGCGCGCCACGTCGCCGTATGCGACATTCTACGCCCCGCAGAACGAGCCGAACGGCCAGATCACGACCGCCTATATCGTCGGCCAGTGGCCGCCGGCGATGAGCCTGGCTTTCGGGCATTACAAATTGGCGATCGCGGCGAGTGCGGAGATGTTCCGCGACGCGGCCGCTCGGATCAAGGAGATCAAGCCGGGCGCGAAAGTCCTCAGCGTCGAGGCGCTCCCCTGGTGGGAACGTGCCCCCCTCGATCCCGGCGGGCTCATCTACAACACGATGCTTCACGGCAACGTGGATCACCTCGACCGGGTCTATGATGTCTGCGACATCGTGGGCTTCAACTACTACTACTCGCAGGCGCCCGGCCCGATCTCCCTGCTCGCGGAGCCCTACCGCCGCGGGCCGAATTTCACGATGATGGGCTGGCAGATCGACCCCGGCGGCCTTTACAAAGAAATCCGCCGCGTCGGCGACCGCTACGGGAAGCCGATGATGATCACCGAGAACGGCATCGCCACAAAAAATGACGCCAAGCGGGTCTGGTATATGCGCAACCACCTCGCCGCGATCGGCCGCGCGATCCGCGACGGCTACGATGTGCGCGGGTATTTCACGTGGTCGCTCGCCGACAATTACGAATGGCACTACGGCTACAAGGCGCTCTTCGGGCTCTCGACCATGGATCCCAAAACATTCGTCCGCGTGCTCAAACCCTCGGCCGGAAAATTCTCCGAAATGATCCGCTCGCATCCGACCGTCGGTTCGGTCACCGCCATCGCGCCGCAAGAATCGTTCCGCCCGCTCAAGGTTCCGAAGCCGTAGAAGCCGGAGGATTTCGCCGGGAATATCCGCTCCGGGATTGTGCCGCGCCGAAAAGTGATTATGCTGAAATAAGTTTTCGTTTCCCTTGCCACCTCATCCTCCAGTTGCCCGGCAGCCACTGCGGGTGCGCCCGATCGCCGAGGCGGTCTTCGTGGGCTTGGTTGTTCTTGTGACCTCATGGTCAGGCATCTGGTTCCTTGGCTACCAGTCACTTTCCGCCCAGAAGGGCACGATCCGCGAGCACATGCTCCGGATGGTGAACGCCGCGGCGGGGCTTGTGGACGGGGATTTGCACGGGAAGCTGGCGGATCCCTCGCAGCAGGGCGGCGAAGATTATGAGCGGGCGCTGGCCCCGCTCGTGGCTTTTCACCGGGGCGTCCCGGAGATCGCCTACCTTTACACGCTCGTGGAAAAAAACGGGCGCCTTTGTTTCGTCCTCGATACGGCCACGGCGGCCGACCGTCTGGGCTTCTCCCGCAAGATGGTGGCCTCCGGGCTCATGGAGCCCTACCAGAGCCGTTCGGCCGAGGAGGATCGCGCAGAGATGGAGGCCCTGCGGGAGGGCGGCTCCTACGTCAGCAAAGAACCGTTCACCGACGAGTTTGGAACATTTTTGACAGCCCTCGCCCCGGTGAAAACGCGCGACGGGCGAAACGTCGGGGCGGTCGGGCTCGATCTCGATGTGGCGGATTATCTCGCGCAGCTTCGGAGCGTCATCCTCTCCGTCGCGGTCTCGTCGGGCTTTGCGTTGTTTGCGGCGCTGCTGGTGAGCGGGTTCGTTTTCCGGAGCCGGCAGCGGCTCAGGCACCAGGAGGAGACCACCCGGAAAGTCAGCGAGGAGAAAATGGCTGCGGAGGAGCTGGATCGCAGGCTGGTCAGCGCGCTTGGTCAGATGATTTACCACTACAACGCCGCCGACGGACGGATGCTCTGGCGCGGCGAGTGCCGGGCGCTCCTCGGATTCGAGCCCGGCGAAATGCCGTCAGCCCCCGGGCATTGGAAGGATCGGATCCACCCGAAAGATGCCGCCGCGCTTGAAGACTGGGCGGGTGCCCGCGACGGGAGCGACTCCCTGCTTGTCCGCGAATACCGTTGCCTGCACAGGGAGGGGCACTCCGTGTGGTTTCTGGACCGCTGCGTTCTCACCCGCGGGCCGGATGGAAAACTCCTCGCCGCGGACGGCGTCCTCCTCGATATTTCTCGGCAGAAAAAGTTCGAGGCCGACCTAATTTCCTCCCGCGACGCGGCGGAGGCGGCCGACCGGGCGAAGAGCGATTTTCTGGCGGTGATGAGCCATGAGATCCGAACTCCGATGAACGGGGTGATCGGGTGCGCGACCCTGCTGCTCGACACGGCGATCAACGCTGAGCAGAAGGATTATCTCCACACGATCCGCAAGTGCGGCGACTCCCTGCTCCACCTGATCAACGACATCCTGGATTTTTCAAAAATGGAGTCCTCGAAGCTGACGCTCGAGAAGCGTCCGTTTTCCCTGCGGAATTGCGCCGAGGAGGTTCTGGATCTCTACGCGCTCATGGCGGCGGAGAAAAAAATCGAGCTGCTCGCGCGGTTCGAGTGCCCGGATCTGGACTGGATGGCGGGCGACGAGGGCCGCCTTCGCCAGATCCTTGTCAACCTCGTCGGCAACGCGCTGAAGTTCACAGCCTCCGGGGAGGTGGTCGTCACGCTCGGCCGCAGGCCGTGGCTTCCGGGCGGGGACGCCCTCATGCTCTCGGTGCGGGATACCGGGATCGGAATCTCCGGCAGCGAACAGAAGCGGATTTTTCTGCCGTTCAGCCAGGCGGATTCCTCGACGACGCGGCGCTTTGGCGGCACCGGGCTCGGGCTCGCGATCTGCGGACGGCTGGCCGCGCTCATGGGCGGCGCCATCACTGTCCACAGCGAGGAGGGCAGAGGGGCCGAGTTTGTCGTGCTGATTCCCCTGGATGAGGCTGCGGAAAAAAACGTTCAGCCGGCGGGCGGTCCGCTTGCCGGACGTTCTGTCCTCATTGTGGACGACAGCGCGCCATTCCGGCAGATGGCACGGGAGGTTCTCGAATCGTTCGGGATGAATGCGGCTCTGGCGGGCGACGTCCCCGCGGTGCGCGAGGCCTTGGGTTCCGGGGTGCCGCCGGATGTGGCGCTCGTCGACGGGGGGCTTCCAGACGCGGTGCTTACGGATGTTGCCGCAGCGCTCGCATCCGCCAACATCCCCCATGTGCTGGAGCTCGCCTTCCCATCCATCGTGCGCGTTCCGCAGTCCGCATCCCTCCGGCTCGCCGGCACCATCGCCAAACCGGTGCGCCGCGCCGAACTCCTGAAAGCCCTCACCCGATTATTCGAGCCCCGCGCGGCGGACGACATGCCGGAGGCGGCCCCTTCGCCCGGACTTCTCGCCGACCGTTTCCCTCTGAAAATCCTCATCGCAGAGGACAATGCGATCAACCGCAAGGTGCTCACCAAGATGCTCGGGAACCTGGGCTACCACCCGCAGGTTGTCGAAAACGGAAAGCTCTGCGTCGAACGTCTGGAGTCCGAGTCCTTCGATCTTGTCGTGATGGATATCCAGATGCCCGAGATGGACGGCTACGAGGCCACCGCCGTTCTCCGCCAGCGCGGGGATACGACATGGATCACCGCTCTCACGGCAGACGCCATGCCTGAGGATCCCCTTCGGTGCCGGATCGCCGGCATGAACGACTACCTCAGCAAACCCCTCCGCTCGGAAGCCCTCCGCTCCGCCATCGAACGCTGCGCGATCGCCCGGCAAAAGCTCCGCGTCGGCTGACCGCCCCCTTTGGGGTTGATCTCCCGGACATAAAATTCAGACAGCCAGCCCTCGGGCTGCTCAGCAAGGTAAGCGAGAGACGAAAGCGTCCGCAAGGTTCGAGCGCTTTCCGGCGGCGGCCTCCATCAGTTTGCCGCCGGTTCGAGCAAACGCAGGTGGGGAAACCATCGGCGCAGGTAACCGCGATCCCTTGCGGCGAGGCGATCCGCCTGCACCTGGGCATGAGCGGCGATGAGAAAATCGGGGACGAGATGCTGCCTGGGCCCTCCGCGCAGTCGGTATGCCTTGAATGTGCTTCCGGCAAGGAATGCCGCATCTTCCCGAATGTCATCATAACGGATGCCGAGGCGATTGAGAAAACCGGTCAGTGTCGCGGGGTCACCAGCGGAGGGGGAAAGTTCGGCAAACGTCACCGCACTGACAAGAAGCGGCCCCTCCGATGCCGCCCTTTGGAGGATTTCCGCCCACGCCTCCCAACCGGATTCCTCCTTGATCAGAGACCACAACACCGACGAGTCGATCGCCGTCCTCATGGCTCTGTCTTGTCCGCAGGGCCACCACGCAAATCATCCACAAGTTTTTCCGCCGACAGCTTTTCCCAAGGAAGTCCCTTCAGGCGGGCACGGGAGGTCTTTTTCCATTCGTCCAAAGTCTTGCTCCATTCGCTCCTGTTGATGAGCCGTCGTGCGGTCAGCACGGAGGCGCTGGTGTCAAACTCCAGTTTGTCACCGGGGGCCAACGCGAAGCGCTGGCGGATTCCCAGAGGGATCGTAATCTGCCCCTTGCTCGTAATGGTCGCTGCCATGTCTATTCCATGTCATGGAGCGGCAGGCTTGGCAAGCATTACTTTGTGCCATTACCATCGAAGGGTATGGCGATTGCGCACCAAGAGAACACCGGAGGGACTCCCATGTCCCACAAGGAATACAAGGTCAGAAACTCCGCCTTGCTGCGGCTGAGCATCAGGATGTTGCCGATTTTCAGCGGCTATCCTTCAGCCAGGCGGAGCGCCTCCTCGATTCCGGTGAGTTCCTCTTGTGCAAATTCCAGCCGGGCGAGCGCATGAAGATTCTGTTCGAGTTGGGCGACGGAGCTGGCGCCGATCAAGGCGCTCGTCACGGGGCGAAGTCGCAGCACCCAAGCCAGAGCCATTTCTGCCAGCGGTTGTCCCCGGCGCTCGGCGATGGCATTCAAGGCGCGCACCTTGGGGAGGTTTTTTTGAACCTGGCTGCTGTTAAGAAACGCTTCGCGGGCGGCGCGGGAATCCGTTGGGATGCCGTGAAGATAGCGCCCCGTGAGTTGGCCTTGGGCCAGAGGCGAGAAAACAATGCACCCGACCTTTTCCTCGGCGAGGACATCCGCCAGGTCGGCCTCGATCCAGCGGTCCAGAAGGCTGTAGCGGGCCTGGTGGATGAGGCAGGGCGTGCCAAGTTGCTTGAGGATCTCAATCGCGCGCCGGGTGGCTTCCGCCGGGTAGTTGGAGATGCCGGCGTAGAGGGCCTTGCCCGTGCGAACGGCGGCATCGAGCGCGCCCATGGTTTCCTCCAATGGAGTTTCGGGATCAAACCGGTGGGAGTAAAAAATGTCCACCGATTCCAGACCGAGCCTTTTCAGACTTTGGTCGAGGCTGTTGAGGAGCGATTTGCGCGAGCTCCAATCTCCATAGGGCCCCGGCCACATGCCATAGCCAGCCTTGGTTGAAATCACCAATTCGTCCCGGTAGGCAGCCAAATCCTCGCGGAGGATTCTTCCGAAATTGCGTTCGGCGGAGCCGGGAGGCGGCCCGTAATTGTTGGCCAGGTCGAAGTGGGTGACGCCGAGGTCGAAAGCCCGCAGCACGACTTCCCGGCCGGAGGCATAGCAGTTCGCCTCGCCAAAATTCTGCCAGAGCCCGAGCGAAATGCGCGGCAGCCTCAGGCCGCTTTGCCCGCAACGGCAATAGGGCATGGAATCGTAGCGGGTTGAAGAAGCGGAAAAGGTCATGGCCATTCTTCCGCCGCGTCAGGGAAGGAGAGCAATCAGACCCTCGTGAGGGCGGGCGATGACGTGGGCCGCGATGACTTTTCCGAGCGGGGCGGCGGCTTGCGCGCCGGCGTCCACGGCTGCGGTGACGGCGGCCACGTCGCCGCGCACGATGACCGTCACGTAGGCGGCCCCGATTTTTTCTTTGCCGACGAGTTCGACATTCGCGGCTTTGAGCATCGCGTCGGTGGCTTCGAGGATGGCGGTGAGTCCCTGGGTTTCCAGGATTCCGATGGCTTGGTTTTTATTCATGGTCTTGTTGGGAAAATCCGACGGGCGCAGTTCGTCGCGTCCGCCATAGAGCGGGTTGATGGTGTTCGGTTTGGTGTTGAGAGACGGGATGGACGGATCCGGCCGCGCGAGCAGCGCGGTCGTTGCGGAAACGCCGAGACGTTTCGCCTCGCTCGAGGCGGCGAGGAGGGCCGCCTCGGCATCGCCGGGTTCTTTTGCGGCAATGCGGATCATGATCGTCTCCGCCCCCGTGGGCTCGAACCCCAGCAGCTCGATGTCGGCGGCTTTCAGCATGGCATCGGCCACCAGAGCGGTGATGCTCAAAAACGGGGTTTCGGCAAAGGCGAGGACGG
>JBAXXD010000007.1:0-68396 GCA_037128135.1 Verrucomicrobiia bacterium | reverse complement strand
TCCCTCCAGCTCCAAGCGGCGAGACGCCGCTTCTACGGCATTCATCTTCAAAACCACGTGCCCCGTCGTCCCGCTCCCCGTAGAAGACGCATCCTGCGTCTTGCCCTCCAGCTCCAAGCGGCGAGACGCCGCTTCTACGGCATTCATCTTCAAAACCGCGTGCCCCGTCGTCCCGCTCCCGGCGAAGGAATCCAAGACCAGGTCGCCGGGGTTCGTCGCGATTTGAAGGATCCGCTCGATCAGGCGCGTGGGTTTCGGGGTGGCGAACCCTGCATCTTTCGAGAACAATTCGATCAGTTCCTTTTGTGCCTCATCCGTGTGGCCGGCGTCCTCATGAGACCACCAAGTATTGGGAACGATGCCCTTAGCGTCGCTGAGATATTGTTTGAACGACGGTGCCCCGTCACCGGATTTCCCGAAATAGGCCATGCCCGATTTTTCAATTTCGTTCCATTGATCCTCCGTCCGGGACCAACATCTTCCTGCCGGAGGTTTCCTAATTTTTCCCGTCGGGGTCACAATAGGATATTCAAGATTTTCCCGGATATTCGGAGCGTCCCAAGGAATCGCTCTCCATGGGCCTTTGGGATCATTATCTGGATTTTTGTATTGTGCCGCCTGGTCCGCATTTCGGGTCAGCCTGTTCCTGGTCTCTTTCCAAAGATCGGGATCACGCGAATACACGAGCAAGAAGTTATGGGAAACCGAAAGACTCGCATCATTGGATCGAGAATACCGGCTTTCCCAACACACTTGGGCAACAAATTTGCTCGGTCCGAAAACCTCATCCATGAGGTAGCGCAAAGCGTGAATTTCGTTATCATCCAAACTGATCCAAATACTCCCATCCTCCCGCAGAAACTCGCGCAGCAGGGCGAGTCTGGGATACATCATGCAGAGCCAGCGGTCGTGGCGGTCGAGGGTTTCGCCCTCCTTGCCGACGGTTTTTCCGAGCCATTCCTCGATGATCGGGCTGCGGACGTTGTCATTGTAAACCCAGCCTTCATTGCCGGTGTTGTAGGGAGGATCGATGTAGATGCACTTCACCTGTCCGGCGTAGTAGGGCAGCAGGGCCTTGAGGGCTTCGAGGTTGTCGCCCTCGACGATGAGGTTCCCCGCGCCCGGCTCCCCGCAGGCGAGATCCGGCACATCGTTGAGCAATCGAAACGGGACCTGATGGTGGTGGTTGACGACGGCTTCCTTGCCGATCCAGTTCAGTGTCGGCATGGCGCGTAGAAGCGGCGTCCCGCAGCTTGGTGGAAGCTACAAAGCGGCGGGACGCCGCTTCCACAATAGAAATCCGCTTCTGCCTGGGTGAGCATGATGCAGTGATTGATTGCAGAAACAAACGGCGATGGGGAGGAGAAACGAAAAATCCGAGGGAGTGCGCGGAGGGGATCCGGAGCAGGCGTCGGGTCAAGCCATCCCGGCGGCAATCCCGGCCGGAGCCAGGATCGCATCGCGCATCCCGTGGAGAAGCTTTTTGTCGTCCGGGCAGATCGTCGCAAGCGCGCCGCCGCAAGCGACGAAATTTTTTCCGACGAAATAATACGGGCAGAGCCGGACGCGCCCGCGCATCGTCTGCAGACCGGCCTGGCCAGGCGTCCAGAACGGCTCTTCGACGAGCCGGCCCGGATGAAATTCCTGGAGGATGTGCGGTCGGTGGGAAAAATCGCCGAGCGCGGATTCGAGTTCGGCCTTCCATTCCGTTTGCGGGATGTCGGAGGCGACGAGGACGCCGCGCGAGCCCCAGGCGCGCTCGGAAAACCCGCTGATCTTCAGGATGAATTTCCGCTTTTTCTGGCTGAACGCCGCGACGTCATTCCACGAATGCGCATCGAGGCGCGGGAGCACCGCGTGGCGCGGGAGCGGTTCCGGATCGAGAAGCCATGTGTAGGGGATCACCCGCTGGAGGGCGAGGAACGCGCGCTCCCCGAGCTCCCTGCGCCAAAATTCCTCCAGCGGCTTGAGCCAGAAGAGCGCGAACCAGAGTTTCTCCTCCAGGGCCGGCTTGAATGGCGGGGTGACGGACAGCGTGCCGGCTGCGGCGGCTTCCATGAGCGGCGCGGCGGCGGGAATGTTCACGAGGTCGAAGAGCTCGAAAAACCGGTAGGCGCGCGGCTGCCAGTCGGCGCGCGGCACCGCATCGAGAACCCGCCAGGTGCCGTCGCCGGAGAACCCGGCATTCAGCTCGCCCGCGAGCCATTCCATTTCCGGACGGTAGGTTGCCGCCTCCTCCGAGACGAGGATGTCGCCTCCGGGCAGGATGTCCTTGAACCCGCGGAGCATGCCGTCGGCTCCGCCAAGGACGTCGTGCCCGAGCGCGGCATACGTCTTGTTGAGCCACGCGGTGAGCCCGATGCCCCCCGGCACGCTGTCCACCTCCGCGATCATGAACCCGTCGTCGGTCAGAATGAGATCCGGCCGGAGGACTTTGGGAATGTCTCCGGCGGCCCCGTGTTCGCGCTGCCAGGCGACGAGCTCCGGCGGCTTCCCCCGGTCGAGAATCTCCGCGACCCAGCCGGGCTGGCGGCCTTTCGCACTCAGCCGGTAGAGCTGGTCGCAGGCCCGAACGAAGAGCAGGAGCCGGTAGCCGAGCTTTTCGATCTCCCCGGCAAGCTTCGGCGAAATCCCAAACGGACGCGGGCTGATCCGCCAGTCCTTCTCATGAAAAAGGCCGCCGCCGGGGAGCGCGCCGTGAATCGCGCGGACAGCTTCCTCCGGGCTCATGAAAGGATTTTCAGGGCATGGCGGATCAGTTCCTCGGCCGTGAGCGGCGCCCCGGCGAGATCCCTGGCCCGGCGGATCGCCTTGTGCGCCTCGACCTGCTTGTAGCCCAGCGAGATGAGCGCGAGCGTCGCGTCGTGGGTGCGGACATCCGTCTCGCTCGGGGCGTTCTTCGCACTCGACGCCTCCCACTCGGCCGCGACGCCGACCTTGTCCTTGAGCTCGAGCACGATCCGCTCGGCGGTCTTTTTTCCCACGCCGCTGACCTTCGAAATCGCCGCGATGTCGCCCGCTACGACCGCCGCCTGGAACATCTCAACCGGAAGCCCGCTGAGCACCGCCAGCGCGATCTTCGGCCCCACCCCGGTGACATGGTGGAGCAGCAGCCGGAACAGATCCCGCTCGGCCGCGGAAAAAAACCCGTAGAGCACATGCGCGTCCTCGCGCACCGCGAGGTGGGTCAGGATTTTCACCGGCGCGCCCGGCTGCGGAAGCCGATCGTAACTCGAAATCGGGATCATCACCTGATACCCGACCCCGTGGACGTTGACGACGATCTGCGTCGGCAGCGCCTCCGCCAAAATCCCTTCAAGAAATGCAATCACCCCGCACACATACCAAAGCCCGCGGAAAACACAAACCGGGGCTGTGGTTTTTTTCCAATGGATCTGCACCCCGCACCGTCACTCGCCCGAGCTTTTGCGACCCCCCACACCGCAGCCTGCTGGATCCGTTCGGATGCCATCCAGCCGATCATCGACCGGTATTTCCCTGCAAAATAGCCGGAAGCGAGACAGAGAAAGTCTCTTATCCCAAAGGTCAGACATCCTGCGGCGGCCGCTTCCGGCCAAAGCAAAAAAAACCGCCGCCGGGGATGGCCCCGGCGGCGGCTGCTATTTTCTGCCGTGTTGCGGAATGGAGTTTTAGAATACGAGGCCGGTGTAGAACCCGAGGATCGTGGCGTTCTGCACGATCCCGGTTCCAGCCGGGCGGATCTCATATTGTGCGAACGGCTGGACAAATGCCCAGCTGTTGATCTGGATCCGGTAGCCGGCTTCGAGGAACATCGTGTAGTTCGGCTGGTTCGTATTGCCGGTGTTCTGGAGGTTCTCGATGTTGTTGTAGCTGTAGCTTCCGTAGGCGACCGAGACGATCGTGAGATCCTCATCGCGGTGCGGGATGAGCCCGGTGTAAACGAGGCCGGTGTGGAAGTAGAACGGGAAAAGATTGTTATACTTCGGGGCGAGGGTCACGAGGCTGAACATGCTGAGTCCCTGGTTCGAGAGCTTCGGCTTTTCAGGCGCGACCGGGGATTTGAAATCCTTCCCGTCCGCGACGCTCTTGCCATCGGACGGACCCTTGGCGAGCGGGGCGGGGGACGCCTCGCGAAAAAGCATCTGGTCGGCCTGGATATACATCCCGTATTGCCCGTAGCCAGTCGTGCCCAAGAAAGATTTTTTCGAGGTTCCGTAGTAGTATCCGCCGATCGCGTATTTGCCCGGGAGCTGGGACGGGCCGATCTTCGGGGTGAGGCCGGTTTCCACCATCGTCATGAGGCCGTTCTGGCTCGTGTCCGGCCCGTAGCCCTGAAAGGCGACCCCGTGATTCTTGCTGGCGGTGGCCTGGGGATAGGACATGAAAAGTCCGCCCTTGAGATACGACCACTCGGTCGGCTTGATCTTCAGCGTGCCGCCCCATGTCGCGAAGCTCGACGAGAACGGGATGTTGCCGCCCACACCCTTCGCGCTGGCCACCGCGTTGTTGAGGAAGAGCTTCGAAAGCGGCTGGTCAATGAACTCCGCCTGGGGGCGCAGCCAGCCGCCGCGCAGCACCACCATGTCCTTCACTGGCAGCAGCCCGGCCGTGCCGACTTCCAGGCCGAACGAAAGAACCCGGAATTGCGTTCCGGAATACCAGTTCGTCGGGCTGAACAGGCTGTTGCCCATGACAAACTGGTTCGGATCCGCGGCCAATTGCGAGTCGCGGTAGCGGAATTGAGCGAACCCCTTGACGCCGTTGAGGGCCTCCACGTTCAGCAGCTTGCCGAAATTGTGCTCGGCACCGAACTCGATCCCCTGATCCCAGAACCCGCGGGCTCCGCGCTCGCTGTCCACAACGCCGAAAAACGCGCCGTAATATTTTCCATTGAACGTCAGCCCTTTGTCGGCCAGCGCATCGCGGACGCCGAACCAGTTTCCTGTCATGTATTTTCCATTCCACCAGTCGGCAAGCGGAGTGGTGGAAGGTTCCGGCGTTGCCGTCCCGGCAAACGCCGGAGCGGAGAGGAGCGTGGCCGCGAGCAGTGCCTTGGCGAGGCAGGCTGTACGCCTGATCAATGTGTGGTTTTGTGCTTTCATGGTTTAGTGAGCGGGCAGATCATTGCCGACGATCGGCAATCGGCAAAGGGAAGAAATGTGACAATTCCGTCACAATTCCCGCTCGCCGTTCGCCCCCTGCCCGAGCGTCGTGAAGATCAGCACCCAAAACGTCTGCACAAAAACGGCCACCGGAATCTGCAGGTGCGGCGGCATAAAATACACGAGCGCCACGCCGGGAACCCAGACGATCCAACTGGAAACCTGCACCGAAAAAACCCGCTCCATGAAAAATCCGGAATAAAAAATCTTCGGCCACGCGGACCGGCGGAATCCCTCGTCGCGCCAGATAAACCAGGCGATGGCGATCGGATTCGCAAGGAACGGGGCGTAGAGGAGCTGATCCACTGCAACTTTGGGAAGGATCGTCATCAGGTCGTTGCCCGTCCCAAACCAGCCAGCCTGGCAGCGGTAGAATAAATCCACAAGCATGCCGAGGCATCCCCATGCGGGCGCGGCGGTCAGGAACAGCCGGAGGTTCCGCCATGCGGGCCGGCCATTTTGGAAAAAGGCGATGCGCAGGATTTCCGGAAGCAACGCGGATGAGGCGACATAGCAGACAAAGGAGAAAAGGTATCCCGCCTCTTCCTTGATGTGCGCGATGTCCCCCAAAAACGCCCGCGTCCCCTCATGGGCGACATAAGCAGAAAAGAAGATCAGCAGCAGGCATTGCAGCAGGAGACCGGGGAGCAAGTTCGCCCGGATCGCCGCCGCCGCCTGATGAAATGCACGATGCCAGTTGCTCATGGAGCTGCCTGTCCGATTTTTTCATGCGAGCTGACGGCCCGCAGCCCTCCCTCACAAATCTCCGGGCCCCCGTTCCCTCCGAAGTCCAGCGATCCTACTCCGTCCACTTTCGCTTTTGGGTCACGGAGGATGGGTTGGTATATTCGCCGATCTGCTTGCCCTCGGCATTGAACGCCTTGAACCAAACCCCGACGACTTTGTCACGGGATGACGACTTGCCGCCGCCGGTAAAATACCAGCCCGCATCGAGCTTGCCCTCGCTGAGTTCGATGGCCTTCGTGTCGAACTCGACGGCTTTGTTCGAAAGCAGGCTGGGAAAGGATTCAGAGCCCGATGCGATTCTCACCTCGGGCTCGGCTTTGCTGCCGAGCTGGGCGTCCTGGTAAAAAATATTGTATTTGATCGTGGCGTTCTGGATCTCCTTGAACGAAGAGTTTGTGACCTTGACCGAATAGACGATCTGCTTGGTCTTGATCGAAATATTTTTTTCCGTCCGCGCGCTGTCCTCCTCCAGCTTCTTGCGGGCCGGAAGGATTTGGATGTCGTCGAAGGCCAGGCCGCACGCGGGGCCGGACACGAGCGCGATCAGCGCGAAGAAAAGAAATTTTTTCATCGCCTCCAAATACCCGCGCCGCACCGGCTTGTCGAGACCGCTGCGCGCCTCCCCTCCGGATTGTGTTGATCCTTCCGCCGCGCCGGTCTTGAATTTGTTTCCTATGATCATTGTCCTCCGTCCGCACACCCCGAAAGCCGCCATTGATGAAGTGATCGCAGAGGTCGCGAAGCTCGGCTACGAACCGGCGCCGATTTTTGGAGTGACGCAGACGGTCATCGCGGCGATCGGCGACGAGCGGACTCACCAGAGCCTCGAGTCGCTCACCGCGTTCCCGCAGGTGGAAAGCGTCCTGCGCGTGCAGAAGCGCTACAAGCTGGCCAGCCGGGAGTCGCACCCGGAGGACACGGTCGTGGATGTGGACGGCGTCAAAATCGGGGGCGGACATTTCGCGATGATGGCCGGACCGTGCTCGGTGGAAAGCGAGGAGCAGCTCCTCTCCACCGCCCGCGCGGTCAAAGCCGCCGGAGCGGTGATCCTTCGCGGAGGCGCCTACAAACCGCGCACCTCGCCGTATGAGTTCCAAGGGCTCGGGAAAGAAGGGCTCCGCCTCCTCGACCTCGCCCGCCGCGAAACCGGCCTCAAAATCATCACCGAGATCCTGAGCGAACGCGATGTCGAGCACGTCGCCGCCACGGCGGACATCCTCCAGATCGGCGCGCGCAACGCCCAGAATTTCCAGCTTCTCATCGAGTGCGCAAAATCTGGCAAACCCGTTTTGCTCAAGCGGGGGATGAGCGAGCGGATCGAGGAATGGCTGCTTGCAGCCGAATACATCCTCGCCCACGGGAACCCGAACGTCCTCCTCTGCGAGCGGGGCATCCGCACGTTCGAGACCTATACCCGAAACACGCTCGACCTCGCGGCGGTCGCGGCCGCAAAAAAGGAATCCCACCTCCCGGTCATCGTGGATCCCAGCCAGGGATGCGGCCGCTCGGATCTCGTCCTCGCCCTCTGCTGCGGTGCCGTTGCCCTCAAAGCCGACGGCCTGCTCGTCGAGGTCCACCCGAACCCCGCCGAGGCAATGAGCGACGGACAGCAACAGGTGGACTTCGCCGCGTTCCAGGAACTCTCGGAAATGATCCGCCCGTTCCTCGCCGCCACCGGACGCTAAATCTTTTACAGTCCCTAAAGCGAAAAATCCCCCATGTAGAGCGGGAGGCGAAGCGCGGAAAACTGGCGGCCGGCAGCGGACAGATCATCGGCCATCAGCGCGTATCGCTTCACAAACCCAGCCAGGCGGGCGTTGGTGAGTGGCGGGCTGCCGGACGCAATCATCTCGAGGCGGGTGCGGGCCAGCCAATCACCCAGATTTTTTACAGCCCGCCCGAGGCCGTCCTCGTCAACCCGGACGTCCGCTCCGCTGTGGAACCCGCCTTGCAGGGCCTCGAGGCCGGTGGACAGATCTGCCTCGACGCGCGCGATGAGCTCCCGCCCGGCGGCAGACTGCCGGTCGGGGATCTGAATTTTATCCAGCGAGACGGCGAAATTTCCTCCGATCCGCGCGAGGGTTTTCATGAGCTCGCGGAGTTTTTCCGGCTCGCCCTGCGGGCAGATCGGAGGGGTCAGATGACCGAGGCGGGCACCTACCTCGCCGGGGATCAGTGCCAGGCGGGCCTTGATCCACAGCGGCGTGGGCTCGCGCGCAAGCAGCCGGCGGCAGATGCCGAGCATCGCGACAAACCGGTCGCGGATCTCCCACTGCGGGAGCGACGGCCACAGCAGCCGCTGAAAAATGGCAGAGACCACGAGCGCCAGCACCAGCCCGAAAAACAAATTGGCGACGGCCTGGAAGCTGACCGGCTCCTGTCCGTTGAGCCCGAGAATCCCCACGATCACAAGCATCCCGAGCTGCATCGGAATCGTCATTCCCCGGGTGGTGAACGACTGGTATCCCCAGACGAACAACCAGCAGAAAATGATCGTGTTCATCACGGCGTAGCTCGAAAGCATCGGCCTCGCGGCGAGGAGAACCAGGCTCAGAGCCGCAAGCGCGACGACGTTCAGCGGGATCAGGTGGAAGGCCCTCCGATCGCCCTGGCCGCCAGGGCTCGCCGCGTTCAGCGCCGTGAACACCCAGGTGCCAAGGACAAACATCGACCCTCCGGGCGGGTGCAGCCAGTTGTTGAGGACGAGCGCCGCCACGAGCGCGAGGCCGGATTTCACACCGTTCTTGATCCAGAATGGCGGAGGCCACGGCGGCGCAACCGGCACCGGTGACTTCTCAATGACGTCATCCGCCGAGGCGTCGAGAATCTCGTGAGCCCGCACGACCTGCGCGCGGATTTCATCCAGCCCGAGAACGTGAAGGCCGAGCACCATCGCATGCCGGGCCGGAATCGCCCGCACCAGATCGCCCGCACGCATCGTCAGAAACGCGCTCTCCAGCACCCCGAACGCCGCGTCCATCGCCACGCGCACATGCGCCCGCGAAACCTTGCACGAGGCGGGGTCTTCCAGATCGGCCAGCGCGGCGGCAATCTCTGCATAGACCGCATCGATCTCCGCTCCCGCATGCCGGCGGTAGAGGGAGTCGGCCGGGATTTTCTCGCGCAGCGACCCGATCGCGTAGGCAATCTTGCCAAGGCATCCGGTCAGCTCGTAATAGACGTTCAGCTTGCGCCGGAAATACAGGCTCTCCCGCGATCCAAATTCCAGAAGCGTCCGCAGCCCGGTGATCCGCGCCGGGAAATCCTGCGCGCGGAGCTCACCCTCCGCCTCCCGCCCGTCGCTCCGGATCCCGGGCGCATCCAGAAAACACCCCCGCAGATCGCCGAACAAAGCCCGCACGTTTTCCAAAAATTCGACGCGCGCATACCGCGGCCAAATCACGCTCTGCACGACCATCACCACGACGATCCCCACGAAAATCTCCTCGATCCGCGACAGCATGAACGTCCACGAGGTCGCCGGATCGCCCATCCCGTTGCTCGCCACGACCAGCGTCGTCATCCCGCAAAGCAGAAACGCATACGGATACCGGCTCTGCCCGAACAGCGCCGTGCAGCCGCCGACAATCAGCCCGACCAAACCAAGAAAAATCAACGGATCCTGCTCGAACGCCCCGGTGATCACATACCCGGCGACCCCGCCGACGAACGTCCCGATCAGCCGGAAAATCGATTTCTCGGAAATCGCGCCGACATACTGCGCGACCATCAGCACGAAGACCGTGAACAGCGCCCAGCCCGGATTGTCGAGCCGGATCACCAGAGAAATATAAACCGCCAGCACGCCGGCCAGCCCGAACTTCAGCCCATACCGGACGGCCGGATCCCGAAGAATATTCCCCGGCATAGAAAGTCAGTAAGGCGAATCGGGGCGGCGGTTTTTTTCGCGGGGAGATTCGCCGGTTTCGCCGGGTGGCGATGGCACGGAATTCAAGGCGCGATCCGGCTTCCCGGGCGCTTGGTGGAGGTTCTGGAGAAGCTCCGTGGATTTTGCTTTCAGGTTTCCGCCCTGTCCGAGAAGCCAGGCGACCCCGATCATTCCTGCGATGGCGACGGCAAAGACGAGGTATCCGGTCGCCATGTGAAACCAGCTCGGTTCGGTGAGGGCATTTTTTCCGATGGCGAACTCGGTGCCGAAGGCGATCGTGGCAAGCGTGAGGGCAAGGATCCGGGCAAGGTTGCCGGCGATGGCAAGGGGGATCGCACAAAGAAACAGGATCCATTTTCCCCACCAGGACTTCAGGGTGAAATGCGCGTAGAGGGCGGAAACCATGAGCAGGGCGAACAGCGAGCGGATCCCCGAACAAGGGTCGGCAACATCCACGGAAAACTTTTTGCCGGCCGGTAGCCCGAGCAGCGGATCCGGCGCGGAGAGGATTCCGGTTCCCTGCCGGATCACATCAATACCGAGAAATTCCAGCACCGCCGCGCTGGCGTTCGACATGATCACGCGCAGGGGAAAGGCGACCATCGTATCGAGCCCCGGAATCGGAATGGCGAAGATGAAGAAACCGATGGGAAACGAGAGCATCAGCAGCATGCGCCAGCCCAGAAAAAACCAGACCAGCCCGACCACGACACCCATCAGGCTCACCAAACCGATGCTGGTGACATCCGCCTGGCTGCCGGCCCAAAAAAGAAAAAGCCCGCCGGCGAGAACCAGCAGGCCGGGGAGGCTGGCACCGGACAGGGGGACTTCCGAAAGCTCCCCGCGGCTCTGGTAGATGAGATAGGCGATAATCGGGAGGACAAAGAACCCGTGCTGCATCTCCGGGTTCGTGGTCCAATTGATCCAGAGAAACTCGGCGATGGAAAATGTGCTCGCTCCCACGCCGAAGCTGTATGGGAGCGAAAGAAGCAGACCGAGCAGGGCGACGGCTGTCGCGCCGGCCGCAAAGAGCGGAAGCCTTCCGTTGCGGAAGGTCAGGGGCTTGGAAAATTTCTCTTCGCTCACTTCAGGGGGCATCCTTTTTGTTCAGCATGATTTTCGGCGCGAGCTCGCCGACGAAGCCCTTCAGCAGGCTCTCGGTTTCCGGGAGATCCAGTCCTTGTGGGGCAAGTCCCTTGAGAACGGGGGCGCTCGCGATCACGTAGGCCCAGCGATGATTTTTCCTGTGCACCACCCGGTCCCAGCTCGTGAGAAAAAGCCGCATCACATGGCTCGGCGTCGTCACCCGATCCCCCACAAACCAATACAAAAACACCGAGTTCAAGGTCCGGATATCGCCCGCGCGCACCTCGATCGGGCGCGACAGGACGAGCTGCATCACCTCCAGGCTCTGCCCGTTGGCGAGCGGCACACGCACCACGCCCCGCGAGATAATCGTCCAGCCCTGCGCGGGCAGGCAAACCTCCGGACGGTGGATGCTCCGCTTTTCCGCCCCCGCCAGAACGATCTGCACGTTGACCGGGACGTCGTCCGCATTTTTGTAGAGCATCTTGGAGAACTCCGTGTCCGCCGGCAGCACGACCTTCTCGGCGTCGGAGACAGCTTGCGTCGTGCCCCGGAAGGTGCCGATCAACGCCGGAAGTTCCATCGAGATCCCGGCCCCGCCGTGCTGGTTGACGGATTGCATGCCGAAAAATCCAAACGCCGTGAGCCCGCCGAGCACGAGCACACACGCGATTTTCCACCAGAGCACGGCCCTGCCGGCTTCCGGAGTGTTGGCAGGAATGGATGGGGATGACATAAAAACGGAATCGCTAACGGAAAGCTTCCCCGCCGCGAAGTCAAGACGGCGATTTCGGGTTTACTGCGCGGGCGGCCCGGCGGTTTTTTTCACCGGGTGCAACGTCCACGCGCCGGCGGCCAGTGCGTCGTCAGCGGAAAACGACAAATTCTCGGTCAGGTTGACGACAAACCGATCCTGCTCGGGGAGCCCCAAAACCCGGAACCCGAGCTCGTGTGCCGAGGTGGGCAGATCGATCTCCAAATACCAGGACGCCAGGGAATCCGAACCGCTCACAGCCTCCCACGCCTCGCGCTTCCAGAAGTGCCCGGTTCCCATCATGCTCAGGATCTCCGGCCGCCGCAGCGAGGCCGGCGGGCTTCCGGGCCAGTGCGGATGGATGGTCGAATCGATCCTCCTGAGCTTGTGGCAAAGCACGTCGGCATCCCGCGCGACCAAAGCCTTCAGATAATTGGCGGCGGGATCGCGCGCCAGCGGGATGTGGTCGTATTCCACAAAAAGGATGTGGGTGAACACCGAGGATTTTAACCTCTCGCAGACCTCCGAAAAGATCGCCCGGTAGCTCTGCGCCTCGCGCTGGTGGTCGCTCGTCCGCAGTCTCGGATCGGAAACAAAAAAAATGTTGGCTGCGGAAACGCCCTCGAAGCCCGCGCGGCTCCCCCCGTAGGCAAGCAGGATGTCCTCTTCGGGGATCCCGTGCCGGATCCACTGCCGGATCGTCGCGGAAACCTCATCGGGCATCCGATGATCCAATATCACGAGCATCACCCGCGAGGGCATGCCGGCATACGGGCTGCTTTTCAGCAACGAGATCGCGGGCTCGGCGCGCGGGAAATCCGGTTCGGCGTGGCGGGTGAACCCGATTTCCTGCTTCCAGTAGGTGATCCGCGCCTGCGGCACAATCACCGGCGCAACCGTCTCATCCACACCAATCAGGAGAATCTTCCCTCTCCACGGCAGCAGCAGCCCCCGCCCAAGCGAAGCACCGGTCCGGCAATCGCGGATCTCGCCCCCCAACAGGCGCGCAACACTCAAGACGAGCGAACGCAATAATTTCAACGGACCGTTCAACATGAAAATAGAAAAAATATTTTTCCGGAGCCGTCCCTTGCGAAACGCATCGCGTGTTCCGCCAAGGAAATTTCCGATCCGGAGATCATGCCTTCCTCTCCCCTCCTTGGGCGAGGAGATACCACAAAAAAAGCGTGTTCCATTTGAGATACCGTCCGCCAAGCCGTCCCGGCTCGCTCGCCATCCGGTAAAGCCAGGTGAGGCCGCGCTTCTGCATCCACATCGGCGCGTCGCCCTTCATGCCGGCATTGACGTCGAACGCAAACCCGACCGCGAGAAGCACGCCGCGGCTGAGCAGCGGCTTGATGCGGGCGATCCACGCATATTGCTTGGGAGTTCCGAGACCGACCCAGATAAAATCCGGCTGGAGCGCGAGGATTTCCGCAAGGACCCGCTCGTCGTCGTCGAGGATCCCGTCGGCGGAACACTTCCCGTGGAATCCGCCGCCAAATCTCAGCGACGGGTTCAGCTCCCGCATGCGCTCGCGGAATTTGTCGCCGCACTCCGCGGAGCCGCCGACAAGGTAGTGCGTGGCGTCCGCCGGACAGGAACCCAGAAACCGCCGGGTGAACGTCGGCCCATACACGCGGTCATCCAACCCGGCGCCACGAAAATTCAGCGCCCACACCAGCGGCATCCCGTCGGGAACGCAAAGATCCATGCAGCCGGACAACTCCCTGAACTCCGGCTCATGCCGCCGCATGGTCACAATCTGCGTGTTCGAAAAATCCACCGCGAACGCGCCCGCCTGCCGGGCCCGATCCAAAAGGAAATGCGAAAGCCCCTCGTAGTTTGTCAGGGCCAGCGGAGTGCCGATGACCGGGATCGTTCGGAGCTCGGATTCCGGGCCGCTCCCGCTCATCCCGCAAACAGTTTTTCTCCGCAGACCCGGCGTCTCTGCGTGAAGAAGCCCCGGGCTCCCGTGCTCATCGCCCTCATCGCCGGCAAGGGCTCGCTCCATATTCTCGCGGAACCTCTCGACGGTGAAGTTCTCCTCGAAGCGCCGCCGCCCTGCCGCGCCCATGGTTTCCCGAAGCACCCGGTCATTGAGGAGTTGCTCCAAGCGGTCGGCCACCGCAACGGGATCATGGGTGGGAACCAGAAAACCCGTCGTGCCGTCAGCGACAACATCCGGGATTCCGCGCCAGTGCGTTGACACGACCGGCAGGCTGAACATCATCGCCTCCACAAGCACCAGCCCGAATGTCTCCGAGGAATAATGGCTCGGGAAGCAGAAGATATCCGCCCCGCCATACATCGCCCATTTCGCATCGCCTTCGAGCGGTCCGCTCCACGAAATCCTGTCGTCCAAATCCCGCGACGCCGCAAGCGCCCGGAGATCCCGCTCCTCGGCGGCGGACAGAAACGGCCCAGCAACCACCCCGCGAAAGGCAAGCTTTCTGGAAACCAAAATGCTCAGGGCCTCCAGAAAAACGCCGGCACCTTTTTCCCGCGACACCGCCGCAAGGAAAAGGATCGTCGGAACTCCTCCCTCGTTCCGCATCGCACGCTTCCCATCCCGCACGACATCCGGAATCCCGTTCGGAACAACGGCGATCTCCCTGCTTCCGAAATGCCTGGCGTCCGCGGTTCCATGCCGGGTCAGGCAGATGCAAAGATCCGGATTCGAGTAGGCCAGCCGGTAAAGAAGCTTCAGAGGAAAGCGCAGCCGGGGATAAAGCTCGGAAATGCCATTGGCATGAAAGTGAAACACCGTGCGCCGAAACATCCAGCGGGTTGATATCAGGATGGCACAATCTCTCAGAAATGGAACCATGTTCGGACTCGCGGGCGGATAGTAAAGAGTCGGCGCCCGGAAACGAATACGGATCCAAATCACCCGCGCGGTGACGGAAAAAAGATGGGCGATCTTCGACCACTGGAACTCGGCAACTTCCTCGATTTTCTCAGAAAATGCCATGCGAACATGCAACAACCGCACCCGGCGATAGGAACCGTCCAGCAGCAATCGGTTCATGGCGGACTGACCATGAATAGGAGGGGGCGTTTGAGCCACGGCACAGATGCTAACAATAGGAGGCATTAGGAAACCCGTGCTGTAGAAGAAAATTCGGACGATGCTGCGTCCAGAACTGTCAGCATAATCTTTTTGTCACCCGAGCCAAGGCAGAGCAGGCTGGCAAAGGTCGTTTGGCGGCGGTTTGTGGCCAGCGTGAGAGAAACCGCAAATGGTTCGACGCTCGCTTTTGAAAAATATTGCACGTATTTCCGCGTGGCACTCCCTTCATCTGTGTCCGCCATCATGAGCGAACTCCATTTTTCACTGCCAAACTGACAATCCATGTCCCCGAAGAGTTCTCTCCCCGGTTTGTTGGCAAATGATATCAAACCCGTCGCATCGGAGATGAAAAGCGGAACAGGAATGTTTTCCAGCACCTGCACGGTTCGCTCTTCGGCTAAACGTGCCTTGCGCCGAAAAACCCCGAAAAAAAATGCGGCGCCGCAAGCAAGAAAAAAACTGGCCATCCGCACCATCACATAACCGCCGCCCAACCCGGATCCCGGCATGGCATTCATGTGCGCGACAAAGGAAATATACACACTGATGGAAAAAATGCCTCCCGCCAAAACCACGTTGAACGGACTGGAGTAAAACGCAATGCCAAGAAGAAAAACAACATACAAAAACGGCGCGATCGCCATCCCGGGCACAAACCGTTCCAGCCATTGTGCGAATAGAGAAAAAATCAATGGAAATAAAATGCCCGCGAGCAAATAACTTTTCAAAAAGAATGCCGTCCCCGTCGTCTGCTCATGCAATGCGTGCTCCTGCTCGGCCTGAGGCCATGTGAACGGAATGCTCGGCACAGCGGTTGCAACTCGCACTCCGGAACTGGATTGAGTGAACAAGGCTGTTTGTATGGATTTATATCCATAGGCTCCGGCAAAAAACTTCCTCAGCCGGTGCAGAAAAATAATCGGCATGCGGAAGGATCGCTCAAAAGCCGATAGCTTCTTCCGCCACAACATCGCCTCCGTGAATGCCAGCGCGGATTGCCCAAGGTTCGAAGTCGTGATGGTAAATGCGGAAAGGGGTTCCGACATCACTCCCATCTTCACCCGCGCCACCAGCATGTCCACAACCCATAGGGCATCAGCAATGGCCTTGCAGGAGGCATCCAGCACAAAGCCGCGATCAAAAACCCTTCGCCTCACAAACGTGGCGCATGACAACGTGTTCAAATGCGCCAGCATGATATGCCGCCTGTGCGGAAGAATAGCTCTTCGGTATGAAAGAATGTTTCCGCCCTCATCCAAAAGCAGGGCGTCTCCAAAAAGCACATCCTTTTCGGGCTGGCCATCAAAAAAACGGGCCGCTTTTTCAAGTGTGCCCGGAAGATACTGCTCATCACTGTTCAGCCACGCGATGATCTGCCCGCTCGCTCGCCAGACACCCCGGTTGATCGCATCATACATGCCAGTATCGCGTTCGCTGAAAATGACAATCCGATAGGTGGGCAGGGATTCTGGATTTTGGATTTTGGATTTTGGATGCTCCGAGGATCCGGACAATTCCGCATTCCGCATTCCGCATGCCCCATATTCCCCTCGAAAAACCAGCTTCCCGTCGCGGTAAAAGTCGCCTCCAACCTCGCGTGCAAAGTCATCGATCCCCGGAGTTCCCGCATCCTGGATAATGTGCTCGACCGCCAAGGTCGGGATTTTGGATTTTGAATTTTGGATTTCAGATTCCGCATTCCGCATTCCGCATTCCACATTTCGCATTTCGTTTGAGGCAACGTCAACCTGATCCCGGACGCTTGCCACGCACAGCCGCAGCCAGTCGAGCTGGTTGTAACACGGAGTAACAATCGAAAAGGTATCCGGTGAACCCTGCGGGCCCGGTTCGGCCATGCTCGCGCCTTGTTGATCCCAACCCGGGAACTCCGCGTCAAAATTGCGGATGAGCGCCCGGATGCTTTGGTAGCGATCGGCTTGTTGGCGGCTTTCGATTCGGCTGAGACAGGCGGCAAACAAAGGCACTTCGAACCCCGCGATGCCGGTAGCCGCAGCGTATCGTTGGAACTCCGGAGCGAGGATCAGCTCCCGAATTCGCGAAAATGTTTCCCGGGCGCTTTCACGAAAAACAAGAACGGAAGTCTGAACATAATAATGATACCAGTCCCACCCGGGAATCCCCTCCATGCTCCCGTTTTCCCAATCCAGCGCGCTCCATTTGTTCTGCGGGTCGACCTTGATATTCCATGGCACCAGATCTCCGTGGGATACGACTGGCACCACATGCGCATCTGCCAAACATCTGCCCGCCCTCCTGAAGAGCGGGTTTTGGACGGCTTCCATTTCCTTCCATTCGGGAAAATCCTTCACCGGGCGACGCGAAGCGCCCCTGATCAAGCTGTCCATCAGCACAGAAAGCTTCGCGGCATCAAACCCTCTGGCCGCATGTCCGGCGAGATGCTCGGAAGCAAATGCCGCCACATGTCCGTCGTCGAGCTTGTTCAGAACCTTTGGAATCCCGCTGACATGCAGCGCGGCACTTTCAAGAAACACGATCTCTTTAAGTATCAATTCCCGGGCACGGGAGGAAAATCCGGCTTTCACCACAATCTCCGGCACACGCTTTCCGCGCAAAAGGGTGAAAATAAATCGCCGCCCGCGAGTCCTGGGATTCCCGCAAAGTACGCTGAAAGCGGGGATCCCACGCTCTCCCGAACAGGAAATAAGAAAATCTCCAAAAGAACTGCGCGCCGGAATGGACGCCCAAATGCGCGGAAGCCCCCACCCCAAACCGCTCGCAATCGCACCCCTGACTGTTATGCGAAAAATCCTGGCAGCAAAACTTTGCGCCGGGTAGGACTCCAGCGCCTGCAATGCGGATTCCTTATTGCGGTCGAAGTAAAGGAACGGAATGCCCTGCCGCCGCAAATACACAAACTCGCGCCTCTCCCCGACGGGCTTCTCTACAAACAAACTGATCCAGGGAATTTTCATCGGGCGTGGCCACCAGAAGAAGCACCGTTGAATACGCGTGAGATTGCACATCCAAGAATCGTCTCAAAAACACGGAAATGATTTTCTGCGTTTTCTTGGTTCTCCACCATTGCAGTCGCAATGGCGGCGAAATTTCCTTTCAGGGTGAACATTATCAGTATTTGCGACGGTTGAGACAAAATGTTTTTTTTCGGACACGCCGCAAAACACGCTGCATCATTGCGCCAAAAACTGATAGAAGAACAGATCGAACAACTACTTCGAGTGGTTGTGAAGCATCAATGATCTCTGCACGATCCAATGCAAGGTTTAGTGCGCGATATTGCCCGATCTGACGCTCCGTTTCGGAAAAACTCACCTCACGCTTTCTGCCTTGGAATATCCCGGCATTACCGTCGAGCATTAAAACTAGATCAGGCGTCGGCACAAGATGAAAACATGCGCGAACCCACTTCATGGAACCGCCATATCTATAGCGCTTCGGATCAACCAACAAGTCGTAAAAGTATCGATCAAACACTACCAGCCGCGACCGTAAAAGAAACGGAAGGATTTTAACCATGTAGCCGACAATATAATCAAACAGCCAGTAGCATAGTTTTACAGTTGACATGAAAAACCTCCGGTTTTCGGATGCATGCGGGTCAATGACTGTCACGTCACTCACAGGACAACCCAATTGCGGGCGGAGGTGAAAGCAGAGAATATCCGGGAAAAAAGGAGCCAGCTCTCGCGTTGCCCCGGCAATGACACTGCTCTTACCGCTGCCGTCAGGTCCCATGAGCGCCATGAAAAAGCCGTGAGGCTGGCACACGGATCGAATCCGGCAGCGCAGTTTTCCAACCATTGCCCTGGCAGACCAATCCAGTTTCTTAAAAAGAACTCGCTTCATGTGCGCAATGGAGACTTGGATCCCGCCCCAGCAGTTGGTTTCGGCGGCCGTCTTTATCAGTGCCCTCTCCCGTTCAGGAAACATCCCGCATGTTTGTGCAAAACAGGCTTCGGGACTTTTAGCCCACTCTTCGCTTAAATGCGCACCTTGCGCTTCAGACAACGCCTCCTTCGCGATTTTTTTAACAAGATAATATTGAAACTCCTGCTCCGGGCTGGGGACAAAGAAATCTCTCGCTCCGCCGTCATCGCCACGCGCCCGCTCCCGACGAAATGGGAATGACGAACTTGCTGACAATCTGCGCCCGTTCCTGAAATAATCGCCGCAGATATCAGGCCGAAACCAACAGAGCATTCCCTGCATATCATACCATGCGATCGTATATAAATACGCTTCCGGTTCGTCCCTCCTGCGCTCGATCAGAAACACACGGTTCTGCTCGCAAAACTCAATCAGCAAACGATCAACGTTCGCAAGACTGTTCGAATCAAAAGTAAAATCAACGTCGCTCATAATCCGCGCGGGATAGGCGCGGGCATCCCCAAGAACGCAATAGCCAACACCTGCTTTTTCCAGAAATGCTATAAATTTCGCAAAAATCGAATTCACAAAGCTCAAATGATTTTTGATTCCATTCCAATTGGTCGGGTCAAAATGAAGTCGGATGCAGCGCACAGAATCAGAAAATTCCCCCGTTGGAAATACTTCTTGACGCGCCCACTCCTCTTCGCTCGACTTTTAAAAGTTCTTTCCGGTTCAAACTGCTGCATTTCACTATGCGGGGGCAATTCAAAATCATCATACCTGTATGCAACTCCTGCTGCACGCTGTTCAAGCTTCTTGAGCACCTCAGACAGGATCCGTCTGTTGCCCTTGAGGATGTGATTGTCGTCGATGACGCTTCCACGGACGGCACGGCGTCCGCTCTTGCACGACATTTTCCCGAAGTTGTCCGTCTGAATGGCACCGGCTCGCTTTACTGGTGTGGGGGAATTCGCATGGGCATGGACTTCGCCTTGACCACAAACGCGCCATTTATCTTTTGGCTGAATCACGACTGCCTTCCTGACCCCGGCTCGTTTTCCAAACTGCTTGAAGTACTTGAAGATCCCGCAGTCGGCTGCGTTTCCGGCTTTTGCCGACTTGCCGGAGATTACCCCCACAATCCGGGGTTCAAGAGCTTTCGCCCGATCCATCTGCCCAAGGGTGCCAAGCTCGTTGAGGCGGACGGACTCAATGGTAATTTTGTTGGGTTCCGCACCGACGCCGTCCGGAAAATCGGTCTCCCGGACGCCATCAATTTTCCACACCACGGCGACACCCCATACACCCTCCGCTTCAGCCGCGCCGGCTGGCGAACGCTGATCCTTACAGAAGCCCGCGCCAATCTGGATCACGAACTCCATCGGCTTCTTCCAACATTTTGGCGTGTTGCCTTGAGCAAACAAACCCTCGGTCTCTGGTTCCAATGGCATTTCACCTCGATTAAATCGCTGTGGCATTGGAAATACCGTTGGAAGCGGATGTTTTGGTTTCGTGGAACTCTGGCCGTTGTCGCGTATCCCATCAGTCAAGCTATAACTGCTGGATCGATCATTGCTGGAGTCATCGCAAGATCATTGGTCAATAAAGAAAAACTTCTGCTTTGGTTTCTTCGTGGTCGGGATGAGTCATATCCCAGCGACGTTCTGCGCAAAGAACTCGGTTTGCAGAAATGAGCTGCAAAATAAATTTATTTACAGCGACTAAGGGCCGTCATCGCCCCGGATGATCGTGACTTCCGGCCACACTTCGCGCGCGGCATCAGCCGTGCCATCTAGGCGCAGCCGTCGCCAACTAATCGCTTGGAAAGCTCAGGGCATTGGTCCGGCAGAGGGCCGCGAGCCGATCCATGGCCTCGGGAGTGTCCTTCAATTCGAGAAGAGGTGCGAGTTCGCGGCGCACCAGGGTGAGGTCGAGCTTTTCTCCCTGTCTTTGGAGAATACCTTCGATATCGATCCAGTCGCGGCTGCGGCCAGCGAAAGTCTTGTGAACCAAAAGGTCCTCGGCGCAGCAGGTGCGAAGTTTTTTTGTCCCCGATATTTTCCAAAGCGAGCTTCTCATGACCGAGCGATTTTCGAAATCCATCGCTCCCAGCGCGACATCCACATGGGTGCCTTTCGTGTTTTTCAGCAGAAGCACCCGGTTTTTGAGTGCAAATTCCCTGGCGTCGGCGCGCCGGGGAGCGAAATGCGAGCCGAGCAGCAGGTCGGTGACAAATTCGTCCCGCACCCAGTCGGTCAGCACGGTGGCATCCGCATCCACGGTCAATCGAACCTCGCCCCACCGCTGGACGGCAAGCCCGCCGATAATGCAGAACCTCTGCCCGTGAAGTTCGAGGAATTCCTGCAGTTCGACCGCCGCCTCAATGGCCGGATGCATATTCCGCAGACCTCATGAAGAATTTCTGCTGTTCGACAAGACCGGATGACTGCAGGCGTTCCGGTGAAATCCAATAAGCGCACTCAGGGATGGCGCACCTGTTGAAAAGATCCGCGGAGTTCTGTTCGCTCAGCCCGCGCAGTTCCTGGGCTCGTATCTTTTCGAGTTCGATGGCCGCCGACCGCCATTGGCTCATCCAGGTTTTTTTTTCGTCGTCTCTCATGGATGCAGCATATTCTCGCAGGGAGCCAATCTTCCAGACAAACTTCATCGGCTGGCGGGATCGTGCATGACGGGAATGTTGCATGATTCAAATGAGCATGATACAAAACAGCATGATAAATCCGTTTGTCTTTGGCAGAGTGGTGACCGGGGAGAATTTTTGCCCGCGTCGGGAAGCAGAAGCGACATTGAGATCGCACATGGCGTCGGGGCGCAACACGCGGAGGGCACGCTCCCCAATCGCGGGGTTTTCTTGAGGAATCCGGAGTGCGACTCCCGGCTTCCGTCAAACGGGCGCTTCAACGGCTCTGCACGCTGGAAATCCTCTACGACGACCGGGGAATCTATCGGTTTTTTGACCCGTTCTTCCGCACCTGGCTACAGACATCGTGACGTGGAAAAAAACTCCATCAGAATTCACAGGTTCTGCCATGGCAGGGCGGTGACGCCAGGGCACAGGAGTTGCGGTCGTGCACAGCGGCAAATGACAAACCCCTCACCCGTTCGCGAGTGGTCGGCAAGGAAAGCTGCAACATGCCTCGCATCGCTGCGCGAGGGGCGATCCGTCCATTTCACCTCGATGGGAAACAGCTTTCCGTTCATTTCGACAAGATAGTCAATCTCCCGGCCATCTTTGCTCCTGACATGGTGGAGAGTTCCTCCCAGGTATTGCAGGCGTTTCCAGAGTTCGATCCCCACCCACTGCTCGAATATGGGGCCGGGATTTGCCATGACAGTCTCAGGCCCGGGCCGCAACCCGGCGGCCGCATGGCGCACACCCGTATCAAAAATCAAAAACTTGGGGTTGGACACCAGACTTTTCCTGGGGCTTCCAGACCACCCCGGCACACGGATGCCGATAAACATGTCCTCCAGCAACTGGTAGTGGGACTTGACCGTTGGCAGGCTGATTCCCGCTTGTCGGGAAATGGCCGCATAGTTCAGCTCCCCGCCGGACTCCGCCGCCGCCAGACGTAGAAAATTGACAAAAGCCCCCCAGTCTTTGACCAGTCCCTCGCGGCGAATTTCCTCTTCCAGATAGATCGTGGCATAGGATTGCAGGATGTCGGCCCGATCCTCCTCCGGCAGCGTGACAACGCCGGGCAGTTCCCCGTATGAAAGCCTCTCGATCAAATCCGCCGCCGGGAACCTGTTTTTTCCGGCCGCTTGCAGGACGACGGGAGAAAGACACTCCGCGCCGGGTTTCGCCGGTCTCTCGGCAAGGACGAGCGGCATGAGCCGGTGGAGGAGGGCACGACCAGTCAGCAGATTTGCGCCCGTGAGACGCAGTTTCCTCGCGGAACTGCCAAGCATAACGAACCGCCACCGCGTCTTCTCCCGATCGTAGAGATGCTGCACGGCATCGAAAATTGAGGGAACATTTTGAGCCTCGTCCACCACCACAAAATGAGCTCCGGGCCTTTTTTTCAGGGCCTCGCATTCCCTGACGAACGCCCCCGGGTCGGCAAGCAGCCTGGTCCGCTCCGTCGGGTTCGAAAAGTCGTACGCCAGGGAGGGTGACGGAACCAGCGCGCGAACCAGCGACGATTTGCCCGTCTGTCTGGCACCGAACAAAATATGAACAAACGGCTTCGCCAGCTTTTTTTTCAGGGCAGCAGAAATATACCTATCAAACATGGGTTTATTTATATCGTCTTTTTATAAGACGCATTGTCAAGACGTCAATACCCCGCTGCTGGATATTCGGGAAGAAGAAAAACCAGTTGCACCACGAAGAAACGAAGTTCACGAAGGGAAGATTTTGGTGTCCTTGGGATTGCGCGCATGATTCCCCCTCCAAGCCGTTCACCCGCCGGGTGAGACGGGAATTTCTCGGAAGCCTCATTTTTCCGTCTTCGTTCTTCGTGGTGAATCCTACTGCCGGATTTAGGATGAGTGGTTCAAACAATTCGACCCGCCACCCGCCGCAGGCGGCATGACCATTGCTGCAGTCACTCATCTGGCCATTCCCAGTGCAACGGCAGCGGAAAATACCTCATAGACCAGTGCGCGATGCTCGGCAAAGACACAAGCGATGACCGGCTTTCCGTCCCGTACCTTGCGGACAAAAATCACACGATAGGAACCGGATCGCATGCGGTGATAGCCCGTGAGTTTGCCTTCCAAAGATTTGATGTCACCCTCTTCCCGCTCCAGACCGCGCAAGGCCAGGCGAAGCTTTTTACGCGGCTCGGGGGCCAGTTGGCCGAAGAAATCCACCACCTGCGCGGCAAGGTTTACCGCGGTCATGTCCCGAGGGCGGCGAGGGGGGAAAACTTTGTCCGACCCTTTTCGTAGTCGCGGATCGCGCGCATCGCCTTGGGATTCGCAAGAATTTCCATGGTCTCGATGATTGCCTCCATGCGGTCGGGTGACAGAAGGTAGCCCACCACTTCATCTCTTCGAGTAATGGTAATCGGCCGTTCATGGGCTGCCCGGACCACCGCGGGAAAATTGGCCTGCGCCTCCGTAATGGAATATGTAGATGTCATGCCATGGATACGTAGCCGTCCATTCAAGAGCCGTCAAGGCCTGCAAGAGCGGGGCGGAGATCGCGCCAATCCCTGCGTTCCACACCCGGAGCAACAGCGCGTGATACTGTTCCGCCACGAGGGGTGCGATGGACGAGGCACATGCGGATCGGTTTCTTCTTGATCGCGGCAGCCAGGCGGCGCATGGGAGCGGCGTCGGACGGGGTGACCGACCGGGCCGCCTTCGCATCCGCGAGCAGGATCCCTCCGTCACGAAGGGGAACGAGAAAATCCACTTCCAAGCCCTGCTGGTCGCGAAAATAAAACAATTCCCCCCGAAGCCCGGCATTGGTTTGGCTCTTGAGGATCTCCGAAGCAACCAGTCCGTCGAACACGGGGCCAAGAAAAGGAGACCTCTCCAGTTCGGGACGGGAACGAATGCCGAGCAGGTGACAAGCGAGGCCGGAATCGGCCAGGTAGAGCTTTGGCGACTTGATGATGCGCTTGCCGAGGTTCTCGAAATATGGGGGGACAAGAAGGATCTGGCCTGTCACCTGCAGCACGTCGATCCACTTCGAAATGCCGGGGACGCTCATGCCTAACGGCGCGGCCAAGTCCGTTTTGTTCAGAATCTGCCCGTGCCGCGATGAAACCAGTGACAAAAACCGTCGGAAGACCGCCAGATCGTGGACGGCAAGCACGCCGCGAACATCCCGCTCCAAATAGGTTTGGATATATGACTCGAACCACAGGCCGGCGGCTCCGGGCCGGGCAAGAACTTCCGGGAATCCCCCGCTCAAGGCATCCATCTTCGGACATTCCGACGCCGACAGCGGGGCAAGGTGAAGGACAGCCGCGCGGCCGGCCATCGACTCCGTGACCCCACGCATCAATCCGGACTCTTGGGAACCGGTCAGAAACCAGCGCCCGGCCCGGCGCGACGCGGCATCGATACGGGCCCGGATATGGTTGAACACCTCCGGCACATTCTGGATCTCATCCAAGATGACGGGCAGGCGCAACGAATCAAGAAACCCCTCCGGATCGGCTCGAAACCTCGCCACGGCATCCGGAGCCTCCATCAGAACATAGGTGGCATCCGGAAACATGCGCCGGAGAAGGAACGTCTTGCCCGCCCTCCGGGGACCGGTCACAACGACGGCCGGAAACGCCCTGGCCGCACGGCGCACGACCGGCTCGATGGCTCGGGGAATAGCTTTCATCTGTGAGTAATGTAAACAGACGGTTTCGGTTTATCAATCAGAAAAAGCGGGTTTACCACGAAGAAACGAAGTTCACGAAGGAAAGATTTTTTGCGGCCTTGGGATTGCGCGCATGGTTCCCCCACCAAGCCAGTCACCCGCCGGGTGAGACGAAAATTGGTCGTCCGCAAATCCTGTACAGCAGTGGGCGCGGACAACGCATCGAGCCGCCTGCGGCGGGATGTTCATCCCATGGATTTAACCACTCATATGCACTCATCTGAAAAGCCCAACAGAGCTTTTCGCCAGTATTGGCAGAGGGGAAAGGAATCCGGGGCGGACGGCGTCGGAACGGCGCTGTCAGGGCTGCGTGTGTGTGTGGTCCCTGCAAGCTCGCTTGCGAGGCCCGCACCCGCGTGCAACCGAGGGATGGCCTGCCATCCCGCCCCTGCCTTCCTTCATGAAGAGAGGCAAAGATCGCCCTGCGATTTTCCTCCTCTCCTGCCGGGGCCATTGCCCCCGGCACCCATTTCCCCTATTAGTGGTTCAAACAATTCGACCGGCCACACGCCGCAGGCGGCATGACCATTATCCTAAATACCGAAATGGAATCTCGCGCGAAGGCGCAGGGACGCAGAGGAGAGGAAGTTACGAAAAATAGGTCGCACATCTTCCGGGTGATTGGTGATCTTCCTCCAACTCTCAGCGGCTCAGCGTCTCCGCGCGAGTCTCTTTTCCTGTTCATGCACCAAAGTGCCGCACCCAGGCATCCCTGGCGAAGGGATCCCCTTCCTCCATGAATTGCTTCAAGTGGACGCGACCCATTTCGCGCACGGTCGCGTCGGGATTCTCCAACGCGGCTTCCAGCAGGACTTGATCCATGTATTCGGTGAGAATTTCTTTTGCGCGGCTCGGGTTGCAGACCTTCAATTCAGGAGCGAGCCTCTTTTGCAACTGATTTTCGAGAAACTGGATGTCCAACTCGTCTTGGAGCCTCCCCGTGCCGCTCTTCGTCAAAATGAGATGGCTTGCTGACATGAGGCGCAACCCACCTGAAAAAGGTTCGGATGCCTCCCAGGCCTCGTCGAAAGAGAGATGCTCGAGTTCGTTGGGATTCCGAAAAATGTCCAGCGGCACCTCAAACCCAAGAATACGGAGAACGCGCTCCGCTTCGATGAGTTTTTCCACTTCGTGATCTGCGATTTTCCGTGGTGGGAAAAGACTGTTCGCACTGACGCCGGGGTGCAAAGCCAGTGCCTCTGTGAGACTTCGAGCCCACTCCGCAGCGGACGCCGCAGGCTCCATCCAGATATCGGCGTCCTTGGTGTATCGCGAAAGTCCATGCTTTACTATGGCGAGCCCCCCCAAAAGCAAGAGGCGTCGTCTGACAGAAAGATCGGTCAGGAAGTTTTCAATTCGAGGTTCCACTGCTGCGCCCGTTTTTTCATTTCCTGCATGATCCACAATATTTCACCCACCGTACGTGGCGAATGCCCCAACCACGGCTCACCGTTGTCGCGAACCGGATTTTGCCCGCTCTCCCCATCAAGACCGCTTGTTTTTGCGATGCGCCTTTTCTTGCTCCAATACAACCTTTGTTGCCGTTCCACAACCGGGCGACAACGTGGAATAATTTGAAAATACGCTTCGTCCATTTTTATAAGGGTAAAACTACCCCTTTCCCCTCCATGTCGCAAGACCAAACTCTGCAGATTTCGTGACAGTTGTCCGGTTCATCCGCAAATCCTGTGCAATGGCCGCAGACAGGCAACGCATCGAACCGCCTGCGGCGGGATGTTCACGCCGATGGATTTAACCACTCATCTCCACTCATCTGGCCGGGCCAATATGCCCCGTCCTCCGGTTTGTTATGAAGGAGAGAAGGCGCGGATTGCGAAGCATTCCGGGTCTGTGCTGCAAACCGATCTCGCAAGCGAGCTTGCAGAGTTGGCTTTCGCCTCAGACCGCCGAACCGGGAACCGGTTCCCGCCTCCTCTCCGAAGCCGCCCGTTGGCGGCGGAATATTTTCCCCTATTAGTGGTTCAAACAATTCGACTCCAAACCCGCCGCAGGCGGCTTGACCATTATTTATTTCTTCCGGAAATTCATAAATGCACTTTTTGCGGAAGAACCCGCGACCCGTCTCCAAGAGTCCCGGCCCAAGCTCTCGATGAACATGGATCACCGCTTCGATCACCCCTTGTGCCCATTTCATTCTCTCTCAGTCTGACCGTATTCTCTGCGCCTCAGTTGTTTCGCGCGAGTCTGTTTTCCGTCTTCGTGGACTTCGTGCTCTTCGTGGTGAACCCTTCTGCTTCCGCTCCCTGTCTGGAAGCAATCGCTACTTCTGGGCCACGATCCAGTGCGGCTTGTATCCGAAACGGGGGGATTTTTCCAAAATCTCAATGTTCCGGAAACCGGTTCGCTTCAGGTGTTCAATAATATCCCGGCGGACAAACCCGATCTCATGGGTTTTGGACAATTTGGCCACGCGGTAGGAAATGAATGTATGCAGCCAGTTTGGCTCGTTGCATATGAGTAACCAGCCGCCGGGCTTGAGGCACGCGAAGGAAGAATCGACGCTTTTGCGCCAATCAAAGGCATGATGGAGCGCCTCAAAAACAAAAACAGCATCAAAGGGATCAAGGTCGCTTGTTGCATCAGCCACTGTTTCCATAGGTGCAACGCGAAAACCGATATCCACCTCCACACCTTTTGCCTTGAGCGAATCGATGCGCTTTTGACCGCTGCCAATGTCGTGCGGAGCGATGGATGTTCCCAGCACAGAATACTTCATCAAACCAAGAAATTCCGCCATCCATCCGCCCCCGCATCCGAGTTCGAGCAGTCGTTGCGGCGGGCGAATGCCGCAATGCTCCAAGGCAAGCGTGAGTTTAATGAAATCGGTGAGATACTTCCGCACGGGAGACCCATGCCAGAATGGTTTCCGGAGTTGCACATCGGAAACATTGTCCGCCTCCATGCCGGGAAGATTCAAATGATAATCAATTTCCGCAGCATAGGCCGCCTGCTGGTCGGTGAACGTTGGCGGAAACAACCCGTCCCCGTAATCCCGAAGTATCAGATATGATCCAACCCTGAGTTTTTGGATTTTCGAAAGCGGCAGATTCCAGTTTTTCAGATTCTCCTCGTAAAGCTTCCGGTTCGATGCAAACAATGCAGAATCTGAAACCGCCCGGGCGATCTTTCGACAGAAACCCGTCTTTTCTATGTTTGGGAAAGCGGACCCCGTCTCCGCATTTTTTGAGGAAGTAGGATTACCAGACATGCCTTGCATATTGATCACCAGCAAATGGCGAAGCAACTTTTTCCTTCGCCGTTATCGCGGATAAAATGACAAATCACAGCTTGAGTTTCGCCCGCGCCATGAGGTATTTCTAAATACCATGCAAAGAAGTTCGCAGTCAAAACCTCAGGAAACTCCTGCCCGCAGAAATGTGGATGCGATTGTCGAGCGCGAGTGGATCATCGGGCTTTTGGCGGCTGCACTGGACAAGTCCGGGTTTTTGAACCGGGTCTACGGGGGTTTCCCGGCATTTCGCTACAAGCGTCTGGGCATCAGTCCAGATCGGCTCCGGACATATCCTTTCGCGTCTGTCTGGAACCAGCTTGCAAGGAAACTGAAACTTCCCGGCTCGTTGCGTCTGTGCGAGCCGCTGTCTGTCGCCAACTGGGTTGCCCGCCATAAGGACCTTGCGCCCGTTATCAATTGCAACGGAACTGCCTACCGGTTTTTATTTCCCCGGCTCCAAAACAGAAGCCACACGCTGGTTATTGAACGGGGATCCATGTATCCGGAAGACTATTTCCTCTTTCAGGAGCGTGCCAAAAGGGAGGCTGGATTTCCTTCAACGGATCGCCTTCCTGAGTCAATTCTTGACGAAATGGAAAAAACGAAACTCGCCGACTTTGTTCTTTGCGGAAGTGAAATGACACGCGACTCCTATCTTCAACGTGGGCTCCCGCCGGATCGTGTCATCACCTGCCACTACGGGATTGATGAAAAGCGATTTCAGTTTGCGGAAAGAAAATCAAACTTCGGCCGCTCGCTCAGACTCGTAACCGTGGGCTCGATCGGGCTGCGAAAGGGAATATGGCGATTGATCCAGTTTGGAGAATGGGCAATCCGCCGAGGGCTTGATCTGGAGATTTGGCTTGTCGGGCCGCTCGACCCGGAAGCAGTCGCCCTGCTCGGAAAAACCCCCGCCAAATTTCGAACATTCGGGGTGCTAAAAGGCAGTGCCTTTGTGGAAACCCTTCAGCAGGCCGATGCGTATGCGATGTTCTCCTATGAGGAAGGGTTTCCGCTCTCACTGATATCCGCCATGAGTACCGGCCTGCCCGCCCTCACAAGCAACGACACCGGCGGGAGGGAAGCCGTTACTCCCGGCCTTGATGGACTTGTGCTGAATAATTTTTCACACGAGGAATTCGATGCGCTGCTCCCGGAGATTTTCCAAGACAAAAAACGATTGATCCAGATGGGCCGGAATGCCAGACTCAAAGTCGACGCGAACTTTACGCTCGATCATTATACGCGTAAGATCCAAGCTGCTTACATCTTGATCTCTGATTTTCACCACAACCGATCTTCAAAGAACCAGACAAAGTGAGCGGTTTTCCATTTGATAGTGTTTGCAACACCTAACCGGATAGTCATTCGATAAATCAACAAAAGAACATCATGAATCCCAGACTGAAAGTCATATCGCAGTGGCCCAGCGTTTTTCTCGATTTGTCGAAAAGGGCCATGGACTCCGGCAGTTCCCTGTGTCCCTCATGCGGGGCTCCACCAGCAGGGCCGTCTTTAGATCGAAGATTCGGCATCATGAGCCTGCGCCGATGCTCGGGATGCCAACTGCTTTACCGTACCCCTACTGACAAGCCGTCCACGAGCGCTGATTTCTACCAAACTGATTACACAGAACCCGCCGTTACTGACCTTCCTGATTTGAAGGAACTTGCCGCACTAAAAGCAAACGAGTTCGCTTCCAAAGGGAGTCTGACACCCTACCTCGAACTCATTCGCCGGTTTTTCCAAAGTGGTGAAATCCGACTTGTTGATTACGGTTGCTCGTGGGGATACAACACATGGCGGTTTCAGAGTGCAGGATTCATCGCCTCTGGTGTCGAGGTGAGCCGATCCCGCTGCGATTTTGGAAAAAATCACATGGGGCTTGATTTGCGTTATAGCGCGAAAGACCTGCAAGGTCCCTACAATGTTTTCTTCTCCTCGCATGTATTTGAGCATGTGCCAAGCGTTGAAGGATCTATTTCGGACGCAATCCAACTTTTGGGCGCTGAAGGTGGTCTCTTTATCACCATCACGCCTAATGGATCGGAGGCTTTCCGCGAAGTTCGACCGAAACGCTGGCATGAGCTCTGGGGGCGCAAGCACCCAAACTTCCTGGACGGCACTTTCTGGACAGAACGCCTTGGTGCATTCCCGCACACGTTGATGAGCCGGAGCGAAGATGGGAGCGTCAGCGCCCCACTGGGGCAGATTTCCCGAGAGAGTTTAAATCAAAATCGGAGCTTTGATCTCTCTGGAGAGGAACTGATCACCGTGGCATGGCTCCCTGCTAAAGCCGCTTAATGTTAACATGGGAACTTTTAAAAAACTTCGCATCTGCATGGCGGTTCCCGACGTAAACGGCGTTTGCCGTGCCGCGCATCGCGACGATTCTTACCAGTCTCCCTTATTGCATACGATTATGCACAACCTACTCAGCGGGATCAAAGATCGCAGCGCCACCGAGGGTTCGGAATCCGAGGGTGTTCGGTATATCCTGAAAATCAAACTTCAGATCGACCAGATCATTGTTGGATTTCACCACCGTTTTTCTGGTGTTGGGATGCGCAAAACACTCGACTCCTTTGCCTCTCTCCGCAAGGCCGGATATCGGCTTTTCCATATTTCACCGTGGTGCGAAGAATATGCCTTTATCCGAAGATAATTTACATCTTGCGGTTGAGTCCAATTGCTTTGCTCCAGAATGGTGGCCAAAGGGAGTCGCAAACTATGCCCGGCACATATTGGATCGCCTTTGCCTGGACCACGGGGTTACACCGTTGTGTTTCGCGAAAATATTTCATCCGCTGGCGGAATCAGTTTTACCCCGATCCTGCAAGCTACAGATTGTCTCCGGAAACTCCGGGACATGGAGGAATACTGCACTGAAGGCACTTGCTGCAAACCACGGAACTAATCTTGCCTGGTTTCCGTTTCATATTATTCCATGGATGAGAGCTCCTGTCCCTTTTGTTACAACAGTTCATGATCTGAGCTTTATAATCAAATCACGTTCCTCTGGTTTACAAGCCACTTTATATTTTACATTGGCGCTTGCAAACGCGCTTTGGAGATCGAAGCGGGTGCTTGCGATATCGGATACCACAGCATCAGATATCATTCGTTTCTTTCCATGGGCGAAAACCAAGCTTCGCGTTGCAAAACACGGTCTTCCGGATGACTGCCGGGCATTGTCAAATCAATTGTTTTTGAGCGGTAAGCTTGCGCGGAATCAATCTGCACCTATCAAAATCCTTTTTTTGGATGGCGGTAATACCCGCAAACGTCTCGATGCGGCCCTGCGTGCCTGCGCGACTCTCAGCCATGAGTTGCCACTTCAACTCGTAGTCACGGGTAATCGCGAATTGGTTTGCGATATTTGTCGCAGAACTCTGGGAACAATTCCAGATTTCATAAATTCCGTCGGTTTGCTCCCGCGGGCTGCGCTACTTCAGGAAATCGCCTCTGCAAATATTCTCACCTATTTATCGCACTACGAGGGATTCGGATTTCCGATCATTGAGGCGATGTCACTTGGTACGCAGGTCGTCACATTTGATGCCAGAGCTGAAAGGGAAGTGGGGGGAGCAATGGCAATATATTCCAGATCGGATTCTTTGGAATCCTTAGCAGAGGCAATCGCCTGTGCTGCTAAGAGATCTTTCGAGCCCTTGCAAAGTGAAGCGCTTGTTAAGCATGCCCTCTCGTTTTCCTGGGAGGCATCCACAAAGGTTCATGTTGAAGCATTTCAACAGGCACTATTATGCTGATTGTTTTATTAACCGTAAATCGAGGCAATGGTCCGAATCCTGGTGCTTGGGACAAAAATCAAAACGCGCCATGATCACGCCTCTGATCTCTGTCGTCATGCCCGTTTGGAACGGGGAGATGTATCTTGCCGAGGCGCTTGACAGCATGCTTTCTCAAACGCTCTCCGGTTTTGAGTTGATTATCGTGGATGACGGATCCTCCGACGCAACACTGCAGATTCTTGAAAAATACGCGCGTGCGGACAGCCGGATCCGCATTATTCGCCTTAGCCACGAAGGCATCGTCGTTGCGCTTAATCGCGGCATTGCTGAGGCGAAATCCAACTGGATTGCCCGGATGGATTGCGATGACGTGGCACACCCGGAGAGACTTGAAAAGCAATGGCGTGCGGTTTCGAGGCAACGGGATATCGTTCTATGCCACACGAACATCGAGCTGTTTGGTGACCCTGCGTTCTTTCCATTAAAGATGCAGCACATGCCGCGCACTGAATCCATGCTAAGAGTGCGGCTTTGCATTCACTGTCCAATCACTCACCCGACTGTCCTGATGCGCAAGGAAGCCTTTTTATCCGCCGGCGGATACATGCCGGAGGAACGTCACGCCGAGGATTACGGCCTGTGGGGGCGCATGTTGCCATTGGGCCGCTTTATTGTGATTCGGGCTCCGCTGCTGAAATTTCGAGTTCATGGAGGTTCGATTTCCAAACAAGCAGCTGAAAACCAGAGTCTGCTTGCCAATAAAATTCGGACATCCATCAGTTTTAATCTTTTTCAACGCGACGGAAAACGGGCTGAAAGTCTGTTAAAGGGAATTAGTCGGCAAGGCACTCGCCCCTTCACATTTGGCGATTCCATCTCACTTGCGAAGCTTCTGTTGCGCCACGGACTCCTCAATGCGGAAACAACTGCATGGCTCGGACTGAACACGCTGCGCGCAATCCGTGCTCCCGCTACTTGACAGATGCCCGTCTCCCGCTAACCACGACGATCAAGCCCTCCGTCAAGCCACCACGCCTCGTCCCAATCTGCAGACGAGACGTTGCGTGCGGTAGCCCCGCAGACAAGTCCGCGTAAATCCGGTCAATGCCCAACAACCGCCGCAGCCGGAGCTTTCGAGCGGCCGTCATCAGCATCGATTCTTCAAAATATTGGTAATAAACTTCGACGTCAGAAAAAAGTTGCCTGAGAAGCGCGAGAATCTCCCCCTCGCCCGGCTCATAAAGATGATGCTCATTGACCGCACTTCTGCCACCATGCTTGCGATAAGGAACCGATATAATCGCCTTTCCGTCGCTACGCAGGCACCGGTGGATGTTTCGAACCCCTGCCTGCCAGTCGCCAAGATGCTCGATAACTTCGAGACAGATGATGAAAGAAAACTCGCCCTCGCCGAAAGGCAGGTTGCGTGCATCGGCTTGGATGATCTCGGCCTTGCCTTCTGTTCTCTGCCGAGCCCGCTCGCACGCGAAGCAGTCGTATTCGACGCCAACGTAGTTGCCGCACTTTGGAAAGAGTTCCTTCGTAAAGACGCCCAAGCCAGTTCCGATCTCAAGAACACGCTCGCCTGATCCAAGGCGCACAAGGACAAAATCGTAGCGGTTGCGGTGCAGAACCACCTGCAAGCGGTCTTCGCATTTTTCTATATCAAGTCGTTCCAGAGCCATCGTTTCTGATACGTAATTTACTTTTGTGCAATGGCCCAGACGACAATTGGAAATTCGGGCTCATTCCGCAGCGAATGCAACCACGGGATATAGCGCGCCCATATTTTTTCATTTTTTCTGACACACTGCCGGTTGCCCCAGCTCCCAGTTGTGATCTTATCGGGGCTAAAGCCACATTCGGCGAGAAAACATCGGATGCCCGTCTCAGTCCATCGCGTGCAATCGTATGGAAACAAATGAACACGCAAGAGGAATGGTGTCGTGATGAGAAAATACCCGGATGGGTTAAGCATCTGGTGGATGTTTTTCCCTGCCCGATACGGCCAGAGCAGGTGCTCGAACACCTGCTCGGCAATAATAAGGTCATACTTCTCTGGAAGAATACTGCTACAGACATCATAGGCTGGGTATTCGACGGAACGATAATTCTTGAATCCGGCATCCTTCCAGTAGCTGCCAGAGATCTCCAAGGCTTCCATACTTTTGCGGGGCAAACTTTCGACGAACCTGTGCGTTTCTCGGTTCATTACGATCCGGCACCAGTGTTTCGAAGAGTCGCGTGTTTCGCCGCGAATAAAAAACATCAAGGTCATCAGCCGGACATAAAGCTGCTTCAGGATCACCGATCGCGCAAGGAATGCGTGCAGCCGGCTCTTTTTTCTATCAATGTTCATTTGATTAACGTGCCATCTCCATTCGTGATGCGGCGGCGTCTACTGCGCCTGGGTTCACTATTCCGAGATCGAGTGCCTTGCTCATCATTGCTGATATAAGTTCACTTCGCACAGTGCGGTTCCGGCATCTGTTCAACAAGGAAATGAGTTCGTCAGCAGTTGTCGCCTTTTCGCCGAATCCTGCAGCAATCAACCCCTCACGAACCGGAAACCGAAACGTGCCGACAACGAGCCAGATCAAAAAACATCCGGCATACGCGGCTTCAACCGCCATGGTTGACCATGGTACTATCAGCACGTTCGCCCAAGCCAAGTCCTCGGTGAGAGAATTTGTGCTTATCGAGTGATGGCTTATCGAATGCGCATCGCAGACTGCAAGATCAAAGTCGCGATTTGCTTTCGGATGTAAGCGGATGCGGAACTCACTGGAGCCGAGATTGAGAATACGGATTGCGTTAAAAACGGCATCCATCGTTTCGCGATGATGCGTTGTGTCGAAGTCGCCTTCAACACCTTGGTTAGCGAACAGAATTCTCAATCCGCCTTCTCCAGGTTGTATGGCCCGCTTTTTCGCAATCTCAGACATGATTCTTGCCTGCCGAGGATGCCCGTCAGAAAAAACATTTGCTGGCGGATACCCGGATGCGACGAACATTTCGCGCTCGACCGATGAGAAACAATATGTTTGATCCGCGAGAGTGCGTGTATGCACGAGATTCGCGAAGCCGTGCAGAAAATGGTGGGAAACCCACTGGCGGCGAATTGCATAATTCGCAAGGGCTTCACAGGGTTCGCTGGTATCGGACACAAAAGCAACACCTCGGAAGTCACATGTCGCAAGTCGTACAGTGAAAAAATCCATCCAAAGCAAGTCGGAAACCAGACGGGTAATAACGGAGGCCCGTTGGTGCCACAACGCAATGATCGCCCCCTTTTTTTGTCGCAATGCAAACGCGGCGCGCAAAGCAATTCCGATTGCGTGGAACCATGCTCCCACGGGAAATAACTTTTTCTCAGCGAGGATGCTGTGCCCTGAAATGATAACGACATCCGCATTTCCCCAATCCTTAAGCAAGTCTGGCGGAATTGGCTCGCCAGTGACCCACATGACGGTCACCAAGCGACCGCGCTCCAATAGGTTGCGCGCCACCGGCTTTAACGAATCGTATTCTTTGCTGCTGGTGCCGTAAATCAGCACCAGATACTCGTTCGCCGGAATCACACAATCGGTGGGACGCGCACGAAGCCAATCACAAATCATCGCGACCAGCGAACCGGTCACACCGAATCGATATCTTTTACGCGGATTCGCAGGAGCCGCAAGCGTGAGATACAGCGTGACGCGCCTCCTCCAGATGGCATTGTCATTTCCTGCGCTTCTCTTTAACACCTGCTCGAAATCAAGAAACTCCGCATCGCTGTAATGCAATGTTCTGCTTATCCGTGCAGTTGATTTAGTGGCATCGCTCATTGCTACCAAGAGGTGCGCCCGCCCTCCATCGGAATAATGGCCCCTGTCATATAGGAGGAGGCGTCGGAGCAAAGGAAGGCAACGGCAGAGCGGTATTCGTCGCGAGAGGCCATGCGGCCGAGGGGGATCAGGTTGGTAAGTTTTTCAACAAATGCGGGATCCTGATTATTTTCAACTCCACCCGGGCAGAGGGCATTGCATCGGACGCCGGCGGTAGCCCAGTAGGTTGCGAGGTAGCGGGTCAGTCCGACAAGGCCTGCCTTCACCACCGAATAGGTAACCGGTTTGACCGGCTGAGCCGAATTCGGAAGTCCGTCTTTACGGTAAATCCGTTGGTCGGGGCCGATGAGAGCAAGGTCGGATGCGATATTGAGGATAACGCCACCACTATTCTCCGCCATCGCGGCACCGAAAACCCTGCTGCACAGGAACGCGCCTGTGAGCCCCACCGCCAGATCGAGATCCCAGGTGGAACGGGGAAAATTCTCAAGCCTCGACCATTGCTTGGCTCCGCCGTCTTCGACCTTCGGATTGTTCGCTGCGTTATTGATGAGAATCGATACCAATCCCGCTTCCTGGTTTATTTGATCGCGGGCATTCTCTATCTGCACCTCGTTTGTGATGTCGCACACAAGGCAGAGCGGCGTTACGCCTGATGCCATTCTCACGAATTCCGATGCCGATGCGAGGCCCGCATCGTTGATGTCGAGCAGGACAGGAAGCGCCCCGCAATCGGCAAGGGCAACCGCATGCTCGCGACCGAGGAGACCGGATCCCCCGGTAATGACAGCAACCCGCCCCGAGAGGTCAAACCGCTGCAAAGTTTTTTCCCTCTGGTTCATTTCGTCGATTGATGCGCAAGAAGCAGGTCCTCGACAACTTCAAGAATCGCGTGCCCCGCCGTGATGTGGACCTCTTGGATTCTCCCGGTTTCACTCGATGGCACAACGAGCGCCTCGTCGCACAAGGGCAGGGCTGGTCCGCCACCGCAGCCAAGAAAACCAACTGCGCGGATATCAAGCGAACGTGCTTTCTCTAACGCCTTGCACACATTCGGAGATTTTCCAGAGGTTGTGATTCCAAGGAGCACGTCGCCGGGCTTTCCGAGTCCTTCCACCATCCTCGCGTAGAATTCATCATAGGAATAGTCGTTCCCGCAGGCGGTCATGCTGGAGGAATCCATCGCCAGAGCGATAGCGGAAATGGGGGGACGGTTGACATGCGGGCGCAGGCGCACGAGGAGTTCGGCTGCAAGATGCTGGGCATCGGCAGCCGACCCGCCATTCCCGCAGAAAAGAATTTTGCCTCCACCTTTGAGACTGGCCGCAAGAAGCTCCGCAATTCGACACATGGATTCCAAACACTCCGACTGTGCCTTGCGCTTGGTTTCGATGGAGAGGTCGAAAATGGCGGAGATGTGGGCTGATGGGGTCATTTACAAACACTTTGAGTTGGGAAGCCAAAAAGGAAAGGAAACAATAGGATCAAAAAGACCGGCACTGCCCACCGTCAACCACAAGGACGCTTCCCGTGATGAAGGATGCCTTGGGAGAGGCGAGGAATGCAACAGCGGCGGCAACTTCCGCAACAGTGCCGAAGCGCTTCATGGGCACCTCTCGGTCGAGCATTTCTTGAATAGCACCAGGATCATCTTTTGCTTTACGATCCCATATTCCTCCCTCGAAGAAAATATTTCCCGGAGCCACTGCGTTGATGCGAATGTTTCTTCGCGCGAGCGGCCTCGCCGCGCCGGCAACGTAGGAGTGCAGTGCTGCCTTGGCTGACGAGTAAGCCAACGGGGCTCCCAGTATCTCCAGCCCGCAGATGGATGAGATGCACACGATCGAACCGCCCTCTGGTGTAAAAAGATTTTCGCAGGCACGAACCAGATTTGTTGCGGAGAAAAGATTCAACCTCAACATCCTTTCCCATTCGTCCGGGGTCTCCTCGCCCGGCGGAACCGAGCGACCGGAGCCAACGTTGCAAACGAGAACGTCGAGGTTTTTCCATTCGGCAGCCAGCTCCCGGGCAACAATCAGACATCCTTCGGACGTGGAAACATCTGCTATTACGGGGAACGCATCGATCTCCTGTGCTGTGGAAATCACCCGTTCCGGCTCACGTCCGTTTACGGCCACCTGGCATCCCTCCGCCTTGAACACATTGGCAATACCAAGCCCGATCCCGGCAGTGGAGCCTGAAATAAAAACGTTGCGGGACATGTTTTGAAAAGCTGTATCCTATCTCCTGTGCTTCTTCACCATCCTCAATCTTTTATTCTGGTTCCGTTCCCTGCTTCATCCCTGAGTGTGGTCGTCTATGGGATTGATGAGTTCGCGGAAGCCAATCGAATGAAAGTCCTTGGTGTTGCGGGTAAAAAACCGTTTCACGCCATTTGATTTCAATGTGACTCCCAGAACGATATCGTGAGTCCGTGCTGCCGGGGTGCCGCTCTCTGTCAGTCGGGAAAAGACCCTCTCCCATTGATCAAGGGCATAACAGCACCGGGCAACCCCGCTCTCGCTTTGGAGAAACTGTAGCCGCAATGCGGCTTCCTGTGCACCAAGGGGATGGCGGAAAATGCGGGAATTCCTTATTGCCCTGTAAAATTCAAACAAAACCTGGTCGGCAATAATCCATTTCTCTGGGTTCGCCAGCATCTCGTCAACAACAGCGCTCGCCGCCTTGTGCTCGACAGCGTCTTCGTCCGCTGCATACACGAGAATATTCGTATCCAAGCTATTCATCATCCCCGTAAATCGCTTGTTTCATGTCCGTGGCGGAAATCCGAACCCCTCCCCCATGAAAGACAGGGAACTTTTTGGCGGGAGCGGAGGGCAGAGGGCTTTGCTGGAGTACTCGCTCCACTGCACGGCGGACAATTTCACTGATGGGGCGATCCTCGGTTGCTGCAAACTCTTTGAGCTTGCGCATCACAGGATCAGGAAAAAGGATTTGTATCTTTTGCATCACGAGTGTCCGGTTATAAGTTCCACAACATAAGCTGGTTAGAATCTAATGGTTCCAAATGTCTGAAGTCGTTTTCTGTAAGTAGCTCATGCAAAGTCATTTTCTCAAACGGGTGAACACTCAAAAGCTGCAAAGTTCTGTGCAAGGTTCCCGGCAGGTTCAATTCCTTGTGAATGATGGCCACCATCAGGTAAACGCACACCGCGATCCAGATCTGTGTCTTCACCGCGTTGGGGCTCGTCCCATAGTAATGCTTGATGCGCAGATGGCCTTTGATCCAGCGGAAGAACAACTCGATACGCCATCGCAGGCGGTAGAGTATGGCCACAGTCAACGCAGGGACGTTCAGGTTGTTGGTCAGGAAGACGAAGTCCCGATTTTTCTTCTGGTCGTAATACCGAACCTTGCGCAAGAGCGACGGGAAATCGGCCCGCGCCTTTGGCAGCTTGGGTTTGCCGATCTGGTCGCTGCGCAGTCCCGTTCGCATGTCCACAGGCTGGGATCGTTGCCTGGCGAATTGCAGGTTGTCCTTGGCTCGTGTGACGAAGAACGCTCCGGCCTGAGCGATCAAATGGAGGCGTTGGAAATCCATGTAGCCGCGATCCATCACGTAGAAGGCTCCGGGCTCGAAAAACAGATCGTCGAGCCAGCGCACGTCGTGCTGGCGTGCGGCGGAAACAAAGATGCAGGTGGGAATCGGGCCACGGAGGTCGATCTGCGTGTGCATCTTGATTCCGGCCTTGGTCTTTCGGAAGTCTGCCCACGGAAAGAGCGTGAGCGAGAGATCCACAGTCGTCGAGTCCAAGGCATAGACCGTGTTGTCGATGTCCAGCCCCAAGTCTTCGCCCGCGTAGAGCGGCCGGGCTTTGCGCATGAGCGTCTTGGCCAGTGCCTCCCAAAGCCGCCAGTCGCGCTGTTCGTTGGCATCGGCCAGCGTCGATTTGGCCACCGGCTCGGAAAAGCCCAGATGATAAAGCGTGGTCGACCGCGCATTCAAACACTCGGCAATATCGCGCAGTCCCTCCCTCCAAGTCAGTTGGGCAAAAGCCATGCAGATGAGTTGCTGTCGACAACCAAAATGCCGGACGCGAGACTCCGCATCGTAGCGTTCGACCAAGCGGTCGAGGGTTTGGCGATGCACAAGATCGAGAACCTGGGACAAGATGAAGCGGCCGGAATTCATGCGCCAGCCTGTCCGAAAGGGATTCAAAATTCAAATGCGTCACATCGGTTTTGCTACGCAAGCCCCTCATTTTATGATTTTTCCAGAAGTTCATCAGTCAGTTAACCGGACACCCGTGCTTTTGCATGTATCCATGCTATTGATGGATCGCAATCTTGTCAATGGAATAATCGGAAGATTCAGGATTCAGGATTCTCTGCAAGAACGCGATGTGTTTTTGAATCGCCCCAGCATGGTCGCCGTCCGTTGCCCGCGCCGTTTGTAAAATCAGGTTGCCTTCGTAGTCGGCCCCGTGCATTGCTTGAAAACAGGCGCCGAAGTCGCAAGCTCCCTCGGCCAAAGGTACGGTCGTGCCGCCAAGAAGGCGATCCTTGATATGGACATTGATCACGCGGGAGCCGTAAAGCGACCATTCCTCCTGCGGGTTGAAACCCAGAGCAGCACTGTTTCCCGTGTCATAATTGATTCCAAAAATAGCCGCCGGGTAGCTGGCAATCCACTCGGCCAATTCATGCGGCGGGAGATCGCTTTCAAAAGCGACTTGGAGGCTTTTTGCGGCGAGTGCGTCGGCTCTGGCGAGAAGCCCGTCGCGCAGGATGTCTGCCTGTTCTGCAGATTCGATCCTGCCGTTATCCACAACCGGAACCACGATGATTCCTATCCCGAGTTCATCGGAGGCGTGTGCCACGGCGTCGAATTCCAAAAGAAGTCGTTCGCGGTCGGAAAAAACTGACGCCTTCCAGAATGGAGCCTGCATGAAACAGTCGCCCGTGACGGACGGAATAAATACTGAGCAGGCATGCGAGAGGGTACAGATTTCATCGCGGCCAGCAGAAGACATCAGCGGGTTATTTGTCAGATTATCATGATCCAGCGTCCATTCCATCAAGCCTAATCCCAAGCCCTGCGCCGCAGGAAACTCGTCACGCCAATATTCGGAAGGGAACGCCTGGATTTTGCCGTTCACCTGTGGGCTCAATCGCCCCTGCATGAAGCCAACTCTGTTCACATCTCAAACTTTCTTGCGTCCTAAAAAGATAACCCAATTGTCATTCCCGCCGACAGAACTCTTGTCATCCAGTCGGCAATCGATAATAGGGTCAAACGCTGGCAGGAATCGATTGATAAGAGCTTCTGGAGAAGGAATGGCTTCGCGGCCAACGTAGGGCTTGTCGAGGGGGGGAAAGTTTTGGGCTATCAGGAGATGCCCGCGACTCTGAACAAGTTCCGTTAAGTTAGCCGCAACCAGATCGATTTCATGGAACAAATACCAAAAGCATCCTCTTATGCAGACTAAGTCATATGTGTCAACAGACTGTGTTTTCCCAGTTATGTCCATGACCTCGAATTTGATATGGGGGAAAAACTGACCGGCCTTCAATATTGCCGTGTCTGAAATATCAAACCCTGTGACTTCCGCCTGCGGAAAACGCTGAGACAAAAGATCGGCGAAAAAACCCAGGCCGCACCCAACCTCTGCGATTTTGGCATCGACGCAATGGCTTGCCTGAGCAATATCGAGGGCCACCCTACAGTCAATCCGTTCCGCCTCGCGATCCTGATGCCAAGGGACATCCTTCGATTTGCGATACATCTGTTCGAATTCGCCAACGAGTTTCCCATCACGAAATACAAAGTCATGGTAATCGCTGGAGTTGATTTCATTCATTGCCCGTTCACTTGCTGCTTTTAAGTCATCGACAAAGGCCCGGCCCCTCATCACCGAAGTTTATTCTGCGATTTTGTCGCAAAAGCATATGGGGTGGCGGCTTGATTCTCTACCGGTGATGTGTCGCCTTTCCATGATTTAGCTTGCGCCAGGATATCGACCCCGACTTCCTTTCCCCATGTCGAGATCAATTTATTAAAAACAGGGCCGATAATTCCATCACCGATATTCTGTCCGAGAAACTTTGTGGCTGGCAACATGCAGAAAGGCGTGCAGGTGAAAAAAGCCTCGTCCGCATCCATGAGATCATAGGGTTCCAAGTTTTTTTCCCGGAATGGAATATCCATCTGCGCAGCCAGTTCGATGACATGCTGCCTGCTGATCCCGCGCAGGATGTTCCGGGGTTCGGGACTGAACAGGGTGCCGTCTTTAACCAGAAAAAAGTTGGAGCCTGTTCCTTCAGTCACGAACCCATCTGGATCTATGAGCAGAGCCCAAACGTTTTTACCATTATATCTGGAGGCTTCGATGTTTGCCATGAGGTAGTGGATTCTATTGCGATTCTTCGCCTTTGGCTCAAGAAGCTGGGCGGGAATCATCCTTTGGGATGGAATAAAAATATCGATTCCTTCCTCATAGAGATGTTCGCTCCCTTTGACGGTCCACCGAAGCGGGAAATCGGCGACGATGAAGTTGACTCCCGAAGGAACGTCAACGCGCCCGTCGTAAATCCCGAGCAGCCCACGGGTGATATTGATCATGAGGCGGTGCTCGTCATCCACAGCAAACTGGGGATCATTTGCGGCAATGACTTTGTTGCAAGCCTCTTCCATTTCATCAATAGAGTATGTCAATGGAATGTGAAGCCATTCCGCTGAGGCTGCGAGTCGCTCCAGATGCTCCCGCAACTTGAACTGCTTTTTATTAAACGAGCGAGTCATCTCAAATGCTACGTCGCCGAACATCAATGCCGAGTCGTAAATGGATACTCGAGCTTCGGACTCAGGAATCAGGTTTCCGTTCCAATAGACGAGGCGCTGAGAGACAGGATCTTTTAAATTGCTAATCATAGTTGTTTTGTTGGCGGGGGAACAATGTTTGCCAGTTTGGCGGAAAAGACTGCGCTGCACAAATCAAGCCCAGCGGGGCTGTCGATCTCGAAGACCTTCCATGGCTCGACAGGCTGCATGCCAATTTTGCCGTGAAGGCGGTTTCCCGTGCGAACCAAGCCATCAACTGCAGTGAGGTAGAATGATCCCGTTTCGATCCAAACATCGTCATCTGGACGATCTTGGCGGCGACCCCGGTTCAGGTAATCAAAATTAAGGCTGGTTAATTCACCCGCACAGCGGTTCCAAAGGCAAAAGTCCTCCGCAGGAGCTGCGGAAAAAAGCGAATCCAACCGGCCGCTTTTCAATGTCTCCACTGCCCGCTCAAGCTCGCAAGTCTCGCGAAGCGGTGAGGTGGGCTGAAGAAATAAGAAATGCGAAGGTGCGTCGCTGTTGGCTTCGGATATAATGGTCGCTGCATGGATCAACGCGGACTCGGAAGATGCCGTGTCGCCGCTTATGGAGATCGGCCGGTCAATGACTAATGCTCCATATTGCCTGGCAACGTTGGCAATAGTTTGATCGTCAGTAGAAACCCATACCTTCTCGACAGCACCGCAACGACGAGCACAGTCAATAGTCCAAGAAATTAGTGGATGCCCTAAGAAGCCGACCACGTTTTTCCCAGGTATTGCCTTCGACCCGCCCCTGGCGGGAATGATTGCGTCAATTCTCAAGCGCTCGTCGGCCAATAGCGAAGCTTCGATGCGACAGAGACTTCGCCCGGAGTTATTTTTTTGACCCCATCGCCGAGAACGGCGGGGATTTTTCGGATTTGATTGACCATGGATTCCAGGCCGACCTTTTCAAGGGAGGCTGCCTGATCGCTGCCATACATGGCACGATCGAGCGTGATGTGACGCTCAATCGCAACGGCACCCAGCACGGCAGCCATCACGGAAGGAGAAACGCTGGATTCATGGCCACTGTAGCCGACAGGGACACCATACCGCTGGCGAAGTTCGTGCATCACCCGCAGGTTGAGATCCTCTTCGGGGGACGGATAGGTGCTGACTGTGTGCATCAGCACGAACGGACAATCGTTTTTTTTGAGGATTTCAACCGCCTTGTCCACGTCGGCGTATGTACACATGCCAACTGATAGGAATGTCGGTTTTTTCTCCGAAGCCACACATTCGACAAAGGCGAGATTCGTGGCCATCGCAGAGGCGATTTTATTGTAAGGCAGATCGTATTGTCTGAGAAATTCCTGACTGGGGATATCCCACGCCGAAGCGAACCACGCGATGCCCTTTTCACGGCAGAAGGCGTCGATTTGGTCGTATTCCTTCTTGCCGAATTCGAGTCCTTCTTTCTGTTCGCGTGTGGTTGTCCCCCATGGGCTCTGCCGGGGAGTGTCCAGTACCTCGGGAGTATAAACGACATCAAGCGTGCGCTTCTGGAACTTGACTGCATCGCATCCGGCGGCTTTCGCCATATCGATCAGCGCTTTGGTGATCGCCAGATCACCATTATGGTTGATTCCAATTTCTGCAAATATCAGACACCGCTTCGGAAGCTGATACGGGCTGGCCTGAAGAAGATCGTTGGCAGTGGGAAATGGAATGCTCATTGATGAACCCTATAAAGGGGGAATAACCGAAAACAAGTGAAAAATCAGAATGCGATGGCAAATATTCACGAGCCATTCAGCGCGACCCGAGGGTCGCCAAATCAATTTTCAGAATCTTCTCGATGATTTCGCGCGTCACCCCCTGGCCGCCTGGGGTTGTGAGGACATGCGTGACGGCGGCCTTGACGCTTGGGTGGGCGTCCGCCGGGCAAGCAGAATGCCCGCAGAGGCGGATGGCGGGGAGATCGTTGATGTCGTTTCCCACAAAGAGAGTGGATGCGAGATCCAGCGACTCCTGGTCGGCGATCTGACGAAGAGAGTCCGCCTTGTCGGTTGCCCCCTGAATCGCAGGAACGCGAAGCTTCTCAGCCCGCTTCGAAACGACCGGATTGGTTTCGGTGGAAAGAATAAAAAGTTTGATTCCCGTCTTCCGCAAGATATCGAAGCCGATCCCATCCTTGCGGGAACAGCAAACCATTTCACGCCCGTCCTGATCCATATAGACTTTATCGTCGGTCAGGACGCCGTCGAAATCGAAAACTATAGTGCTGGCATTGAGCCCGTTGATTGTCATGCTTAAAGTTGCAGCTAATACTGTTGTTAAATGAAGAATGGAATACTTGCACAAATCTACTGCTCAAACGTTATGTGCGCTGCCATATTTCAACAGAAGCAGGCTTTTCCAGCAAAATAAATCCGGCGTTTGTAAGAATCTTACGGCACTCGTCACAACCGTCATGACCGATGATAAAATCATGCATGTCAACTATGGCAAGACGAACATTTCCAAGCAACGAAGCTGCCTGTCGCAGAAAATCCAATTCTGCACCTTCAATATTTACAATAATCACAGTAGGTGAGGAATATTTGAAAAGCGCCGAAACATCTTTGACCGGAACTTTTACAATCTGTTTCGTTTTTCTGACAGCAGACCCACCAACAATCAGATCGTGAATATAAAATACACCATCAGAATTGTTTGATACAAGACAGTGTTCAATGCGGAAGGAACAACTATTTCTAAGCTTGTTTCGCTCAATCCACGGAATAAGTAGCGGATTAGCTTCGACCACCACATGGCATGTGGGATTGACAAGGCGCTTATTGGTGATGCAGGCAAGAAACCCGATACAAGCGCCCAATTCGAGCACGGAGTCTTCCGGTTGGATATATTTTTCTACAAGATCAGCATCGCTTTTCTCATAGGAATGAAAAAAAAACCGCGATCTGAATCCAGTCGTTGTCAGGTTCTTTGGGATTTCAAACATACACCCTCGCTCCTTGAAGATTCCTCCAGTCAGATCGAAAAGAAACCCAAAGAATACGTTATCAAGACGCCTGTTCGCCCAAAGCTTGTTGTATGTCTGGCGCCCCCATATTCGCAACGACAGCGGAATTTGCTTTTTTATTGATGTCATATTCATAATCAATCGATCACACGCTGCGCAAGCGCCTGAAGATAAACTCCATTCTTTTGATTTGCTGGAGAATAATCCGGCGAAACTTCAGAGTTTATGTTGTCCTTCCTGAGTAATCGTCGCACCTTTCGAAACGCACGTTCCAATCGGGTTAATGGGCGCATTTTTCTAATCTCGATATCCAGTTGATTGCCACAATGCCTGCATGCCAATATTTTAAAACCGGACTCTTTGAGGTGTGATTCAAGACTACTTTGAGTGAAGTAGTTCAAATGCGCCATGCCGCGAAGACGCCACTGGATTTGTTTCTCAACCCAATGAGGCGGGTCGTTAGGAACCTCTATGAAAAGACATCCGCCCGGAGAAAGCGTTTTAGAAACAAGAGCGGACAGAAAATTATGAGGTTGAGGGACATGTTCCAAAACATGGCTCATCGTGATCAAATCATATTGCTCATGGCACATCAAATGATCAAATAGTCCGTTAACAAATGAAATGCGTTCATTCGCGAACGTGATTGAGGAAAATTCAAACATCGCATGATCAGGTTCCCAGCCTTGGAGCGAATCTCCGATCGGAGACAAAGCGTGAAGTAATGCGCCACAGCCTGATCCAATATCCAGGATTCGAGAGAAGAAGCGAATATCCGAGCATCCTTCAATAAACTGTTTTTGGAAACCCGCCCGCATTTTCATGAAATGTATATAATCGGCATTGGGGGTTTCAGCCCGAATTTCACGGTATTTAGAACGGTAAAAATCGCTGAGATCCTTTTTGGTTGGATAGGGTTCTGTGCAACAGAAATCTTTGTCGGCAAAGACACTAACCTTTGGAAAATCCGGATGGATACCTAGATTTTTCATTTTTTTGGGGGTTCATGCCGCGAAGTTTGCTCCGACTTTGTTTCGTGTTGTGAAATCAGATTCATAATTCCTGGGGGCTTGCACTGAGGTTGTCTCCTCTATGTTGCCACGCTTGTTTCATTTGCGATTTGAATCCCGTGCATAACCCTCCATGACCAAAATGCGACCGGGACATGTACAAGAGCAAAAGAATAAGATAGGGCGGCCACCCCCAACGTGTTCATATTGAGCATAGTGAGTCCGAGAAATGATACCGCGATAATCATGTGAGCATAAACAAAGGGCTCCAAACGATGAGCACGAGTATAATGCATGGCTGCCAACCAAAAACTATAAAAAAACCACCCTATGGAAAATCCTGCAAAAATGGTTGGGGGAAGAATCCTTTCAGCTTTCACCGGTGTCAAAATTGCTGCTGTAGCTACAATTGCCAGCAAAGACGCCTGTCCCACAAAAGCGATGGCAAGATGCAGGCGAGACGACTTTAGCCAGGATTCCGCGAGAGCGGACCTCTCGTTCCTGGAAATTAATGCGCCCCAGTAGGGTATTTTTGTTGCCGTCCAGGAAGATGCAATTGAAGCAACAATCCGTGTAAGTTGGAATGACATGCCAATTTTTCCAGCTGGGACCGCACCAAAAAACTGGAAAGCGATTGCTGGAATGCCAGCTTCCAAAAAGTATCGGCCGCCCCATGTGCCTGCAATTCTCCATTGAAAACCCCAGATTTCCTTTCGCCAATTAACCTGATATCCACTCCGGTATGGCCTGCGGATTTGATAAAGTAGACCCGACCATTTCCAAAATATGTAAATGTAGGCAGTTGCCGTGGTTGCAATCGAAGACCAAATGACCACCCAGATGCTTTGCGTTGCCACCATCCCAAGTGCGCCTGTTAGAAAACCTGCAATTGTCACACCAAACCGATAGGCCGCAACATCCGCTACTCGATTACACCCTTCCAGAATTGCCCAAAATGGCGTGAGCAAAAAGTTTAGTCCCGCACAGAGACTGGCCACGATCCAAGGTATTTGCCATGGAACGCCATGGTCCGGTTGTGAAGAAAAAAAGAAATAGCCACCAACGCCCAACCCAAAAGTCAGAACTGACGCCGTTGCGACATAGTATTTTCTCGCTTTTTGATAAATGGACCGCATTCGTGATAGATTTTCTGCTTTGCCACGAAGAATGTTTTTTTCGGTAAAACGTAAATTTGCAAACTCCCTGGCGGCAAATTGGGCGATGCTCACCGCAAACCCTGCTTCCAGAAAAACCTGAATCCCCATCACTGCCCCAAAGCTATAGTAGTATCCCTGTGTCTCTGGGGAAAGATACCGGATAATCAACAACATAGTGATCGGGCCGGTGACGAATCGAATCAATTCTGTCGCCGTCGCTGCACTAATCGCTCTGTCTATGCCGAGCGTATGACAAATAAATCGTTTCATGTTCAATCGACTTATCGTTTAATGCGATATGGCAGTTGACCTCGAGGATTGATCACCATCCCATTTTGTCAGAGATCTGGAAAGCAGGTTAAGCAACCCCAAATTGATTAAAAAGCCGGCGTAGGCACTGTCTGCTGCCCCATAAATGAGCCAATACGATATTGGCCAATATATTACTGGACTACAAACAAAGAGAGCCATGGCAAAGAAAGGAGTCCTTTTTGATCGCACGACAAGCTTCCATGCATAGTTCGCACAGGCGACCATAAAGATCGTCATGAGCAAAAGGCCGACGACTCCGACAAATCGTATGGCGGACACCGGCCCGCTGTGATAAGCTCCGACAACAAGAAAGTAGTCCTGCAACTGCTCCGGGCTCGTATCCTGCATCCCTCCCATTGATTCAAACCCCTGAAGATCCACGGCACGGAAGCCGAACCCGTCGCCCAGCAGTTTGTTGCGGATATACCTGTCACCTGCAAGAGCCTGTTTCCACATTTCAAATCTCCAGTCGCTGGAGCCCTGAGCATCGGCAGCAACCCGCTGATCCCATGGGCCGGGAAGAAAAGAAAGCGAGCGCTGAGCGGGAAGTGGAAGCTCGAAGCCGGCGCTCTGACAGATGATCAAGATCATCAGTGCGGCGAGGACAACCAACGCGATGCGCAGAACACCACCGAGTCCGCTGCGAAAGTAAACGGAAATCGCAGTCATCACGACTAATGAAGCCACCACGCTTCGGAAACCAGATAATAGCGCGGCGATAATCGCTGAATAATAAATTATGGAAACAAAGGGACTCAAAAAAAGGAGAAGCCGAACAGGATCTCGGAAGGCGACCATTGCCGGGCCTATGGTTTCCGCATATCCTTTGAGGTAAGTTTTCCTGTCATCTGAACCTGGAGTAACATCCATAGAATCGCGGACTCCAGGCAATGGCACGCCAGTATAAATGGGGTAGATCTTGTAGGCAATGTTTGGAAAGATGGCGCAGACCATGCTGAGAAGAGAACTCCCGAAGGTGCCGACGCACGTCAGCACCGGAATAAGTGTCGCCTGCTTGCTGGTGAGGGTGACATGCTGGAGAACCCAGTATGCGAGGAAGGCGATGAATGCCGCGAAATAGGGGCGCCCTCCGATGATTTCCGTTTGAAACATCAGGACGCCAGCCGGGTTCCTCGCATAGACGGTGACGAGGTAGGCGAGATTGACGAACAAAAGCTTGTCGTAAAAGTTCCAGTGAGGGAGTGAAGGGATGGCCTTCATGGCAGACAAAACAACAGACAAGCCAAAAGCGACGAGAATCGCAATTTCACTAATTGTAATGTTTCCTGGCAGGAACCCGATGGTTCCGGTGATTCCGCTACAGAGCGGAATAATCATCCAGATGTTTGCCCGCAAAATCAGACACATGCTGAAAAGCCCTACCACAACGATAATTAAGCCCAGATCGCGGAATTTCCCCTGGGCAACAAACATACCCAGAAACAAGGCGCAGATCAGGGCGAAGAACGTAACAAGCCCGAGAAAAATGGCGTTCTTATTCATTTGGAATGAGCGGTTGAAATCTTCTTGCTGCCCAATTTCCAAACTGTAAACGCCGGAAAAAACTTACTGATACAAAATCCATTAATTTCCATCCACTCGCGAAGAGCGCCGGCCCCGTCGTAGATGTCCGCTTTGGAAAGAATGATCACATCGGGCTTGGGAAGCGAGGCCAGTTCCTCTGGTGTGGCGTTCATGATGAATATCGCACTGGCTGGTTGGGAGTCGGGGTCTCGTGTGATCCTGCGCATTGAGCTCTTCCATCCGTCCGTTTTGACTGAATTTTCAGCAGGAAAAACTCCATAGTAATTGGCTCCCGCCATGTCGGCCGCCCACCAGACTGTTGAGCCCACAGATACCGCGCTACGAACGACGGCGGCTGCGGATCGGTAGTCGTCCTTCGCGAAGCGTGGTGACAGACGAAGCGAAATACAGGAAAAAAGACCGGCCAGAAGGACAGCGGCAACAATTCCCCTCCTCCCTCCCCCGCTCCACAAAACTGATGCGAGGCCTGCCATCCCAAGAAGCAGGAATGGCAACAGCGGCATGAGGTGGCGGCCGATGACCCGGAAGTCTGCGGCCACTCCGAGACCGATGACGGTCACAGCAGACGCCAGAACAGCAAGAGTTAAGAACCTCGGGGCAAGCCTCGAGGCATTTGGAGGGACCGGCTCTGTCCGGTCCGTTTCTATCCACGGACGACACGGAGGACGTCCCTCCAGCAACAAAGCCGAAGCAGGCTTCGGGGTATCAGACCTAATGGGAATTCCGGGCAGAATGGCGGCGCGGCTGAAAAATGCCCGCAGATATTTCAGCGAAGCAACGAGAAAGACGGCGAGGATCCCGCCGTAGAGGGCAATGGGAAATATGAACGGACGGAGCGCTCCAATCGGATTTTCGCGAAGTGCGGCGCGCCCGGGCCCTGCGCCGGTGAAGCCGAGAAGCTCGTAGGCACAGAAGGCCATGCTCATGGCGTTTGTCTTCCCTACCCCGGATGCGCGGGCGCCGACCTGAAGCGTCCAGAAATAATAGGTCGCGAGTCCTGCCAGGACCACTGCGGCGGGCAGCACAAGAATCCACAAGCCGGGCCGCCGCAGGGACGCGGGAAAAGACTCCCTCCCAAGCCAGATCGCAAGAAATGCCAGCCCGAAAAAGAAGGAATATATGACGCCCAACAGGCTCGACCCGCAGAGAAGAACAATGCCTGCAAAAACCAGCGCGGCCTGCCTGAGACCGGGCCTGCCCTGCTCACTGCCCAGATTGACAAGCCCCACCATCACCAGCGTCGAACAGAAGAATTGAAGGATGTAGGGGCGCGCCTCATCGAGATACGTCCAAACCATCGGGGAGCAAACGGCAAAAAGGCAGAACCACGCCCGGATCCCTACAGGAGTCGAAAGCCCCCACAGGGCGGTCGCAATCGCGGCAATGAACAGGGGAATATTCATAGCCCGGAGCGCATACTCCGACGAGCCGGCCATCTTGTCCCACCCCCAAAGCGCCCCCATATAAAGCGGCATCTGGAGATCGCTGCCCCTCTCGGATCTCATGGCTTGCACAAAGCTTCCCCACGTCGGCTGAACGGCTTTCACCGCGCTGTTCGCCTCGTCAATCCAAAGACTCTGCGACGAAACGGAGAAAAGAGCGATGCCTGCCGAAATGATAATAAGAAACCCAAGGCGGTCAAATTTCAACGCAAGCGCCTTCATTCCTTGAGGCATTTCAGATTGGCGATGAGTTCTGTCGCCTTTGATCCGAATTTGGCCAACCGCACACTCGGCTCCCCTCCGTAGCGCTCACGGAAGCGAATCGGAACCGTGCCGTGCCGGATCGATTTGTCTCGCTTGAGCAAAACGGCGAGACCGATGTTTGAGAGAAAGAAACCGCGTGGGATCTTATTGGTTTTTGCACCAACACTCCTGGAACGCATCAGTCTGTAGGGCACATTCGCATCCTCACACCAAACACGGGCGAAAAATAAAAGAGTGAAGCGCAGCACCCAACTGGCCAGAACCCGGCGCCATCCGTCGTCCCTCTGGATCCGGATCCCATAGATCACATCATAGCTGTCCCGTTTGCGCCAAAACTGAAAAAAATACTGCGGGTCGCATTGGCCGTCGGAGTCGATTTGAAGGATCCATGGGATGCCGCGCTTCACGGCTTCCCCGTATCCTTCAAGACAAGTCTGTCCATGCCCCCGGTTTTCCCGTGAAATCAGTTCCAACCGCTCCCCAAATTGTTCGCGAAGTCTTAAGAGGACTTTTTCCGTTTCATCTTCCGATCCATCATTGATTGCGAGAAACACAAAATCTTCTGTCCAGTTCTCAATTTCTTGAAACCACTCAATGACGACTTTGCGCACAGAAGCCTGCTCGTTGCAAACAGGCATGACGACGAGGAGTTCGGGGTTCATACACTTCGCCTCACGGTAATTTGCGCCAACGAAAGTTCCTGAGCGATTCAGGGAAGATCCAAATCTGCCAGGGCCACGATCTGAGGGCCGAGGCCCTTTGGAAAATCCGCAACATTGGAAGTGACCAGGATTTGCGCGCCTGCTTGCCAAGCTGTGGAGAGGATTTGCAGATCATGCAATTTTTTTCCGGCGATCTGTAACCGCACAGACCATTCGAGCAGATTTTTGCACGAGGAAACGGATTCCGGGATGAGTTTTGCCTGCTTTCGAAACTCGAAAACATTGTTTGCTGCATCCTCGACAGACAATCCCAAGCCGTTGTTTTTTTCGGGGCGTGTGGCTACCACCACGTATTCACGGATGACCTGAGTGGCCAGCAAGAGATCCACTCCGCTTTGAGGGAGCAATGAGAAAACGCCCAGCGCTTTGCTGTGAAACAACCTCCCCTCATCCGTGGCATCGAGTAGAATATTCGTATCGAGACAGATCTTTTGACCGGGCTCAATCCTCATAAATTGCTTCTCGCGACCAATTTTGCGATCCGCCGGTGCGGACTGTCTTGATCTGGAATTCGCCCGTCTTGCCAGCGGGGTTGTCCGCAGCCTCGGTCAAAAGGAAATGGAGTTCGCCTTGCAAAGAACGATGATGGGCCCGCGCCCGATTCTTCAACCTCTCAAGCGTCGTTTCCGGTATCCCTCTCAGCAGTATCGATTTCATAAAATATCAAAATGGTATCGGAATGAAATCTCGATCAACGTGCCATGTGCGTCAATCAAAAAAGGCCACTCAGGCGAAGGGGGGGGGCAGGACAAAAATCTTCCGGGAATCCCCGAAGGGGATCAATCCGACAGCCATGAATGGCACGCCATCCACCCGGAAGTGGTATCGGGCATCCGCTTTTGGAATCGCTTCATGAATCCTCTCACGGAGTGACCGCGCCGATCAACCGGCTTGCGGACGACTACCACCCGGCACTCGGTATCGGAGATCATCTTCCACAGAAGGGGTTGGCCAGGGCGGAGCCCCAGCTTCTTGCGCAGTGCGGCGGGCATTGATACCTGCTCTCTCCGTGAGTGTTGTGAGGCTTTTTACCATGGGGAAAAGCATCTTGTGATCGCATCATGTCAACCTCGTCATAGCAGGGGCCATCAACGGGGGCAGTTCTTCCCTGTTCAGATCTGGAAAGAAAAAGCAGAAACCGGAAAGCGAAAAGAGGAAAATCAGTCGGCCGCGAGCTGCTATGGAAAAACGCAGGGGACGGGCTTGTTGCCCCATCGGCGATAGACTGTAAAGTCCGTGCGATCGACGGTGAAGACCCGGCAGACCCGATAGATTTCTGACATGCGAACCACGCAGCCATCGGCCAAATCCATCGGTTGGTCACGGTATTTCAGGGTCAGTTTGCGAACAGCCGTGAACTCGTCAGCCAACGAAAAAGCCAGTTGCAAATCACCCCGCTCCAGCATCTGGAGCAGAGGGTCTGGAGTGCCGGTCACGGCGGCCACCTCGGCACAGACAGCCTCACACACAAGAAATGGAGGTTTTTCCTCTTCCACCACCTTCTTTGCCCAACGATGAAATGAGTCCAACCGGTCGAGCAGCGCGATCAAAAACCCGGAATCGGCAATGCGTGTCATCGCGCTTTTTTATGCCCCATGGCGGCGCGAACACAATCGTTGGTGGATCCGCGCCCAATCGCCAGCGAACCGACGAGATCGGTGGAGGAAAATCGCTTTTCCTGGCGGCTTGAAGGCTTTGCAGCGGCGTCAAAAAGTCGCGAGCGAACGAGATCCGTCCGGGTCACACCAAGTTCCCTGGCCCATGCATCACACAGCTCCATCTCGGCCGGTGCCAGGCGAACCGTAAGAATCTTTGTCATACGTTAACTGTATTACACGCAAGTCGGCCTGTTGTCAACCGCGTCGAAGGGGTCTTCCCTGTTCACATGGGGAAGAAGTTTTCAGTTTTCAGTGTTCGGTTTTCAGGGAGGGAAGGGAAGTGCCGGAGGCGCGTTTTTGGTTCCTCTTCGTTCTGGTTGGAGCGGGAAGGTGTAGAAGGCATCAACGGGCCAAAGGGCGAGGGAATACCGTGCTAGGGCGCGATCAGGCGAAGCGAGGGAAAGAGTTTGCGAAAATCGCCGGTGTTTCGGGTCAGCAGCCCTTGATGGCGCAGGGCAAATGCTCCGATGAGAACATCGGCAACCGGGCGCTTGGCTGCCTGATGGTTGCGACGCTTCTGAACATGCCGAGTCCATGCCACACAAGCGTTCGCGGTATCTTTCGTCAACCAGCCTTCCTGATGGTCAACCCCCAGTTGAAAAAGAAATTCCTCCAGTGCATCGAGATGCCCGGAGAATGCCGGAGCCAGCTCGACGAACGTCACCGGACATATCAACAGCCCTTCGGTAAGTTTAGCATCCAAAAGGCTCTCGGAACCGGATGCAAACGTCGGGTCGTCAAGACCGACATCCAACAAAACGCATGTATCAACGACCCAAGCCATTAATCACGCTCTCCTTCACGGAGCAACTCCATCCACCTGGAAGTGGTATCGGGCATCCCCTTTTGGAATCGCTTCATGAATCCTCTCACGGAGTGACCGCGCCGATCAACCGGCTTGCGGACGACTACCACCCGGCACTCGGTATCGGAGATCATCTTCCACAGAAGGGGTTGGCCAGGGCGGAGCCCCAGCTTCTTGCGCAGTGCGGCGGGCATTGATACCTGCCCTCTCTCCGTGAGTGTTGCGAGGCTTTTTACCATGGGGTAAAAGTATCATGTGGTCGCATCATGTCAACCTCGTCATAGCAGGGCTCATCAACGGGGGCCGTTCTTCCCTGTTCAGATCCGGGAAGAAAAAGCAGAAATCGGAAAGCGAAAAGAGGAAAATCAGTCGGCCTCGAGCTGCTATGGAAAAACGCAGGGGACGGGCTTGTTGCCCCATCGGCGATAGGGGGAAAGATCATGCGGAATATGGAAAGTGGCAAAACCATGCGGGCTACACGACTTCCACGAGACGCTCACCGACTTCCAAGTCTCGAACAATTTGGGTCCAAACAGGAAGAAGCCACTCCAATAACTCTACATTTGTGCAGTTTCCCACACGCAGCCAAACTACCGATGGCCCATCTCGACCGGTCAGAACCCACTCCGAGAAGTCTTCATCTTTTGTTACGATGACAGCCCCATGAGTGGTTGCATACTGCCAGAGAACGTCGTCCTGGCTTTGCTCCATTGCCAAGTCCAACACATGCTCGGCTTCCTCCCCTTGATCGCGTAAACGTTGCGCCAATATTTTTGGCAGCTGAGTGTCGATCAGGAATTTCATGCAGGCTGCAATCGAAAAAAGCCGTGGTTGGCTTGGGCTGAAGCGTATTGGTAGCAGGCACGGAGATCCTCAGACTCCAGAAAATCGTAGTCAGCAAGGATTTGCTCCTCAGTTGCCCCAGCCGCAAGAAGATCCAGCACATCTTTGACGCGGAGCCGATATCCCCGGATGCAGGGGCGCCCCCCGCACTTGCCTGCTTCAACGGTGATCCGATCAAGTAAATTGGTGTTCATGAGGATAAACATTACTTCGAAGCCGCCCATCCGCCAACTGGAAAAGCGCATTCGCTTTGGCATCGGGGAACACGCCGCCAGAATCGAAGGGGTCTTCCCTGTTCAGATCTGGGAAGAAAAAGCGGAAAGAGGAAAGAGGAAAGAGGAAACTTTACAGGCGGTTGTTTTTTGTGTTTTTCCCAATGATCGTAGGGACGGTTAGAATTTCGCGGGATTCCTATGCACGGAATTTACGGATGAGGAAGAAAATCAGTAGGGGATTCGAATCATCGGATGCTCTTTATCGAAGTCTTTCGTGTTGCGCGTGACGAGGATGCAGCCTTCGCTATCTGCCGTGGCCCAGATGACGGCGTCGGGAAGTTTGAGCCGGTGCTTTCTTCGCGCCTCGACTGAGAGCTACGCGACTCGTGAGAACAGTTCAACGTTTCGCATGGGCTCGCGGTCAAATTTTTGAACTGATATCATCTGCCGCGTTGAGTGCCGAGGCGACGACCTGATCCATGTTCCAATAGCGATAGGTGGCGAGTCTTCCAAGGAAAGTGACATTCCGTTCGGTCGCCGCCAATTCGGCATAACGGTCATAAAGCGCCTTGGTGTCGGGAGCCGGAATGGGATAATAGGGTTCTTTGCCCTCGCCGAAGTCTTCCGGATATTCTTTCACGATGGTCGTGACCGGTGACTTTTGTCCGGTGGCGTGTTTGATTTCGACAATCCTCGTGAACTCGTGGTCGTTCGGGTAATTGACCTGCATGGCGGGCTGAAAAAATTCCGCGTCGTGGGTTTGCCGTTCGAATCGGAGCGACCGATAGGGCAGCGGTCCGAACCGGCAGTCGAAATATTCGTCAATCGACCCGGTATAGACGGTGTGCCGGCACGAGATCGCGTCGCGGACACCGCGAAAATCCGCGTTGAGAAGAACCTGGATATTCGGGTGCGACAACATCTTTCGGATCAGAACCGTGTAGCCGTCGACGGGAAGTGCCTGGAATCGCTCTGTGAGATAGCGATCGTCGCGGTTTGTGCGGATGGGGATACGTCCGCAGACGGTGGGATCCAGGTCGCGGGGATGGCGCTTCCATTGTTTCAGCGTGTAGTTCTTGAAAAACCGCTCGTAGAGATCCACGCCGACCTGTGAGATGACCGCCTCCTCGGAATTCCGGGGGTTCGCAATGGGGACTTTCCATCGCTGAAGAGTTTCCTCCATTTCCTCCGATGTGGAGGGGCGTCCGAGAATCTGCTCAAAGGTATTGAGATTGATCGGAAACTGCCAGTAGCGATCCTCGGTAAAGGAGAGGATCTTGTATTCGACAGGCAGCCACTCCGTAAACCAGCTGAGATACTCCCGCACTTTTTCTGAATTGGTGCGGAAGTAATGCGGCCCGTAGGCATGGATCAGGATGTGGGATTCCGGGTCATGCTCGTCGTAAGCGTTGCCCGCAATATGGAGCCGCCGGTCGATGACGAGAACTTTTTTTCCTGCGGACGCGAGCCGTTCGGCAACCGTTGCGCCCGAGAATCCCGCTCCCACAACCAGGCAGTCATATTTCATTCGGGTGATTTTTGAAGCTGAACCCCTCCCGCGCGGGCATGCTGCCGCCTTTGGTCGTTTCGGGATTTCCAAAGACCATCGGCTTTTTTGTTTTTTATTCTTTCAAAGGCGGAGAGGAACCTCCCCTTCATCTAATCGGACGGATCCGGGTGGTGTGTGCCGACCGGGAGGGTGAGCCGGGCCTTGGTCAACTCGCCGAGGACGGCGGCCATTTTTTCCCGGACGCCCGGGATGAACCCGCGGTCGCGATGGAAGACGAGCATGGTGAGATCGTCGCGGTGGAAAAAGCTGATGACTCCTTTTTCGGTATGGAGGGTGACTGCGGGCACGGTGCCGACTCCCATGCGGGCGGAGGACGCGCGCATGGATTGCAGCATGTCGGCCGCGTGGGCGCTCATAGAAACGAGATCAACGCCTTGCGGGACGTTGTGGGAGGCGACGACGACCGGGCCGTGAGCCAGCACGCAGGAGTTGATTCCTGGAAGCCCGCCGCAGAGCTCGATCACGCGGTCAACGCTCATGATCTCGTCCGTCAAAAACAATGCCTGGAGCGGTTCTTGCTCGATGATTTCGTTGCCGTGCGCCTCGCGGGACATCGCCTCGGTCTGCAGCATTTTCACGATCGGCTCGGTGGCCTGTGGCGGCGGCTCCATTTTTTCAAGAAGTGGAACGTCTGCCGCTGCGGGTTCTGCCGGTGGCGGGGCAGGAGGTTGCGCGGGAGGGATGGCGACCGGTTCCTGGGCAACAGGCGCGGGCGGCCCGACAACCGGATCGCCGGCGGCGGGCTCGGCCGACTTCGCAAGCGGATCGCTGGCGGCAGGACCGACTGGCTCATCGGGGGCATCGCCGGCAGGCGCTTCGTCCTCCTTCAAGTTCGGCAAACGGATCCCGTCAAATGAAGCCGCCGGGGCGGAGGGAGGTTCCGGGATGCCCGGCGGGAGAGGAAAAGGCGGCGCGGCTTTTTTTCGGAAAATCGGGAACCCGGCAAAGAGCCCGATGCGGCGGGCCGGAATTTTTCCGGGGGGAGGAGGAGGCACAGCAGAAAGCGGGACGGCATCGGGCGGAGTCTTCTCCGAGAGCGGAGTCTTCTCCGAGAGCGGAGTCTTCTCCGGGAGCGGAGCAGGAACGTCGGAGGTCTGCGCGGATTCCGCAGCCCGGGCGGGCTCGCCGGGAAGATCTTTCGGCGGCGGCGCGGATGCCAGGGATGCCGGCTCCTCCGGATCCTTGCGCTGAGAAAACGTGGAATCGTCATCTTTCCGCTTCTCCTCTTTAACACCCAAACGGTTTTTCTCCGCGGGCTCCGCGTCTCCGCGTGAGGAATCACCGGATCCGGGTTCAACCAAACGGCCGGACGCCGCTTCTCCGGCATCAACGGGGGGTTCGGTAGATCGTAGTGATTCGGGGGAGACCGGATTCTCTTCGGCTTTGGGCGTGGGGGGGAGCGGGGGCATTTCCGGCTCCGGCGGCAGTTCCTTCGGCGGCAGCTTCTCCGGTGGCAGTTCCTCGCGATGCTCGACGAGGCGGTAGGCGGCGGCGAGACGGGCGGGCGGCAGCTTGACGACACCATCGGAGGGCACCACATGATCCGGCAGGATCTCCGCGAGCTGGCGGAGAGAAATCCGCGGCACGTTCCTGCCGAAAATCGCGGCGGCCGGAAGGTCGAATGTCCGCTCCGCATCGCTCCCGGATTTCCAGCTCTCCCTGGGGATCGAGGCCTCGATGTCCGCGACCCGGATGGTGAGGAACTCTGGAGGAGTGACCCAATACCGGTATCGGGCGGAGATTTTCTCTTCCGGCGTATCTTTGAGTTGTGTCATGGCCTCCTTTCAACTATCTGAGAATTCCTCTCGAAGCAATCCTGTGGAGTTTCCTTTTAAATTTACCCCGGACGGGTTGATCCCCGTCATCGTCCAAGAAGCCGGCGGATCCGCGCGCCCGGCCGGACGCGTCCTGATGTTTGCGTGGATGAACCGCGAGTCGCTCGCCCGCACGTTGGAATCCGGGCTCATGACCTATTGGAGCCGCTCGCGCGGCAAGCTCTGGCTCAAAGGCGAAACGAGCGGCCACACCCAGCGGGTGGTTCGATGGTTCGTGGATTGCGACAAGGACGTCCTCCTTTTTGAGGTCGAGCAGACGTCCGGCGCGTGCCACACCGGATACGAGAGCTGCTTCTTCCAAGAACTCGACCGCGAGGTCAACCCGCTCCCGATCGCCGAGAAAAAACTTTTCGACGACCATTCGGTTTATCAGAAACCGTCCTGAGCCCTCAGGCCTGTTTCGAGGTGTAGAGAGCGACGAGCGCTGCCCCGATCGCCTGCGAAAGCTCGCCGAGCGTGGCGGGGACGATTTTCAGCATCTGGCGCTGGACCGGGTAAAGCCACGGCTCCGCCGCCACGCGGATCCCGGCGAGATACCGCTCGCGGAACTCGGCCGTCGTGGAGTCCGGATCGATCAGACCGCCGCCGATCACGACGAACTCCGCGTCGAGCGCGATCGAAAGATTGGCGACATGGATCCCGAGCGCCTTGGCTTGGAAGTCGAAGATTTCGAGGGCGAGCGGATCCCCCTTCTGGGCGAGCCCGCGCAAGGACAGCGCCTTTTCCTTCGGCGTCGCCCCCTGCTTCGCAAGCGGGTGATCCGGGTATTTGGGGAGGAGCAAATCCAAAAACTGCGGGAGCCCGGAGATCGCGGTGTAGGCCTCGAAGCACCCCCAGTCGCGCCCGCATCCGCAGGTGAAGGCCGGCAGGCCGAGCAGGTGCAGCGGAGCCGGCATGTGCCCGGCCTCCATCCCGCAAAACATGTCGCCCTCGAGCGGAAATCCCGCGCGGTCAATATACGCGGCCCCCAGACCGGATCCCGGTGCCAGCATGATCACCGAAGCTTTTTTGTCACCGCGAACGCGCGCGGCCTCGCCGACCCCTCCATAGTTTCCATCGTTGCCCGCCACGAGCGGAATCGGCCGCCCGGCCCGCTCGGCAAGCGCCCGGGAATAGTCGGCGTGAAACTCCCACCCCGCGAACGAGGGCGGAAGGTTCGGCGTCCGGTCGAGAACCCCATAGGACTGGTAGGGCCCGGGGATGGCCAACCCGACCCCCGCCACCTGATCCCAGGTCAGCCGGTTCTCCGCAAGGAACTGGTTGACCCCATCGATCCATCCTGAAACGACCGCCTTCGTGCCGAGTTGCGCGTTCGTCGAACTCTGCGCCAACTTCAGGGAAACCGGCTGCCCGTCCGCAGTGACGCCGCCGATCTTCGATGTCGTGGCCCCGCTGTCGGTGCCGATAAAAACTTTTTTCATGAGTGCCGTGGATTATCATAGCAACCTTTTTTGCGCGAGAAACTTTTCGCCGCGCTTGCCGCTTGACCCCGCGGCGCGGGGGCGTCATATTACTCGATTCCCATTCGATGAAATGGCGGGACCGGTTCCCGCCTTTTTCATCGGCAGGGCAAACGATTTTTTTATGAACTCCGAACTTATTGCAATGCTCGATTACCTTGAGCGCGAAAAAGGCATCAAGCGCGAAATCCTCGTCGAGGCGATCTCGGACGCCCTTCTCGCCGCCTCGAAAAAAAGTTTCACGGCGGGAACCCGCGAGCTGCGGATCGAGATCAACCAGCAGACCGGAGCGATCCGCGCGCTGGCGAAGCTCATTGCCGTGGAGAAAATCGCCAACCCGCACGACGAGATCCTCCTGAGCAAGGCGAAATCCGTGAAGCCGGACGTCCAGCCGGGCGAAGAGCTCGAGATCGAGGTCACCCCGAAGGATTTCGGGCGCATCGCCGCGCAGGCGGCCCGCCAGGCGATCAACCAGCGGATCCGACAGATCGAGCGCGAGATGATCTACGAGGAGTTCAAAGACCGCGCCGGCGAAATCGTCAACGGCACGGTCCGCCGGTTCGAAAAATCCGACGTCATCCTCGACCTCGGAAAATTTGAGGGGATCATGCCGTCGCGCGAGCGGGTCATCACCGAGGACTATAATGTGGGCGACCGCCTCCGCGCCTACGTCGTGGCGGTGGATCATGCCACCCGCGGCCCGGAAATCATCCTCTCCCGGAGCCACCCGAATTTCGTGCGCCGCCTGTTCGAGCTCGAGGTCAGCGAGATCGCCGACCGCACGGTCGAGCTCAAGGTCATCGCCCGCGAAGCCGGCTTCCGCACGAAGGTCGCCGTCCACAGCGAGGACGCAAAGGTCGATCCGGTCGGCGCCTGCGTCGGCATGCGCGGCGCTCGTGTCAAAAATATTGTCCGAGAGCTGAACAACGAGAAGGTCGACATCATCCGCTGGGATCCGGATCCCGTGAAGTTTGCGACCGCCGCACTCAAGCCGGCGAACATCCGCAGCATCACCGCCAACCCGGACACCAAAACCATCCAGGTTCTCGTCCACAAGGACGACCTCTCGCTGGCGATCGGCCGCCGGGGGCAGAATGCGCGCCTCACAGCCAAACTGACCGGATGGGAAATCGACATCCAGGAGGACAAGACGGCCGCGCAGGTGATAGAATCCCGCACCGCCGAAGCCGCCCGCTCGATGGCCTCCGTCCTCGAGATCAGCGAGGAGGACGCCCAGAAGCTCGCCTCCGCCGGCATGAACTCGATCGAAGCCGTGCAAACCGCCGGAGCGGACGACATTTCAGGAATTTTGGGAGTGAGCCTCGAAGCCGGACAGAAAATTCTGGACGCCGCCCTGGCCAGCACCGCGAAACCAGCCGCTTGACGGGCATGAAACCCTCCTCCCGGGCACAATTGATTTATGGCAGAGAAAAAGAAACCCAGCAAAGACAAAGCCGCGAAGCCGAGGCGGACGTCCTCTGTCGTACACAAAGCCCCGGCCCCAGGAGCAGAGATTCCTGACGCCCCGGCCGCAGCGCCGGAACCGAAGCCGACTATGGCGACGGTGGACCTCCTGGAACCGCAGAAAAAAGTCAAGCGTCCTGCAGGTTCGCGCAAGACGATGATCCGGCCGTTCCTCCAACCGCTCGGCACGCCGGTCCTGCCTCCGGAACCCGCCGCCCCCCCATCGATCGAGCCTGCCCCCGCACCGCAGGAATTCGACGCCTCCGGAGAACCCCAGAAAAAAGTTCTTCACATCAAGCCCCCGATCATCGTCAAGGACCTCGCCGAGCAGATGGGGCTGAAGCCGTTCCAGATCATCAAGGATCTGATGGCGCTCAATATTTTCGCGAATATCAACCAGACGCTCGAGCCGGATATCGTCGCGAAGGTCTGCGATCTCAACGGCTTCTTTTTTGAACGCGAAAAAAAGGACACGTCGAAGGGCCACCACAAGGTCGAGGTCAAAGTCGAGGCTCCCAAAGAGCCCGAAGCTCCCCGCTCGGACGATCTCATGACCCGCGCCCCGATCATCACGTTCATGGGGCATGTGGATCACGGGAAAACCTCGCTCCTGGACGCGATCCGCAAGGCGCGCGTCGCCGCGGGCGAGGCCGGCGGGATCACCCAGCACATCGGCGCCTACAGCGTCGAACGCAACGGCCAGAAAATCACTTTTCTCGACACCCCGGGCCACGCCGCCTTCACAGCGATGCGCGCACGCGGAGCCACCGTCACCGACATCGTGGTGCTGGTCGTGGCGGCGGATGACGGCCTGATGCCGCAGACGCTCGAGGCGATCTCCCACGCCAAAGCCGCCAAGGTCCAGATCATGGTGGCGATCAACAAAATCGACCTGCCCTCGGCCAATATCGACCGCGTCAAAACCCAGCTCCAGGAGCAGGGGCTCGCCCCCGAGGACTGGGGCGGCGACATCATCTGCCTCCCGGTCAGCGCGACGAAAGGCACGGGCATCAGCGAGCTTCTCGACATGATGACCCTGCAGTCGGAGATCCTTGAGCTCAAGGCCAGCTCCACCGTGGACGCCCGATGCACGGTCATCGAAGCCCAGGTCGAGCAGGGCCGCGGACCGACCGCCACGGTCATCGTCCGCATGGGCACCCTCCGCGTCGGCGACCCGTTCATCTGCGGAAACTACTGGGGCAAGGTCAAGCAGCTGATCAACGACCTGGGCAAGCCGGTCAAGGAGGTCGGCCCCGCCACGCCGGTGAAGGTTCTTGGCATCAGCGGGCTCCCGAATGCCGGCGACGAGCTGATGGTCATGGATTCCGAAAAATCCGCCCGCCTGCTCAGCGAGGAACGGCTGGTCGGAATCCGGACCGACAAGCTCGCGGCACCGAAGCGCGCCACGCTCGAAAACCTTTTCGCCGATCTCGCCGCCGACCAAAAGCCGACCCTCCAGATTGTCATCAAGACCGACGTGCAGGGATCGCTCGAGGCGATCGTCTCCTCTCTCCAAAATATCCCTCAAAAAAAGATCACCCTGGAGATCATCCACGCGGGAGTCGGCCCCATCACGGACTCGGACGTCCTGCTCTCGAGCGCATCGAACGCAGTCATCATCGGATTCAACACGAAGACCGAAAACTCCGCGGCGCTGGCCGCGAAACGCGAGGGGATCCAGCTCAAGCTTTTCAGCATTATTTACGAGCTGCTCGACCAGGTGCGCGACGCGATGAGCGGGATGCTTGAGCCTGAGCTGCGCGAGTCGGTCATCGGGCACGCCGAGGTCCGGCAGGTCTTCGATCTCACGAAGGGCAAGGTGGCCGGCTGCATGGTCACCGATGGGCGGATCGCACGCACGGCACGAGCGCGCCTTCTGCGCCGCCGCCAACCGATCTACGACGGCGGGCTCGCGACGCTCCGCCGGTTCACCGACGACGTCAAAGAGGTTCGCGCCGGGCTCGAGTGCGGCATCAAGCTGGGCGACTATTCCGAATACATGGCGGAGGATGTGATCGAGTGCTACACGCTCGAGAAGATCCCCCAGCAGCTTTAGAAGCCGCCGCGGAAAGGCTCCACCATGAACCACCGCACCGAAAGGGTCAGCGAAGTCCTCAAGCGCGAACTTGGCGTGATCATCCTGCGCGAGCTGGATTTCGCGGCGGTTCTCGTGACGATCAGCGCGGTGGATATCACTCCCGATCTCAAGCAGGCTCACGTCTATGTCTCCGCCCTCGGCTCCCCAGACCAGCAGCGGGCGGTTCTCGAAAAGCTCGAGAAAGCACGCGCCCACCTGCAGAGCGAGGTCGCCAAGCGACTGCCTCTCAAATACACCCCGCACCTGCATTTCAAGATCGACGAGGCGATCGAGCGCGGCACCCGCGTGCTCGGCATCATGAATGAACTCGGACTCGACGAAAATGTTTGATGCGATCGCCGCCGCCCTGCGCGACGCCCGCCGGATCGCGGTCGCCAGCCACCTCCGGCCGGATGCCGACGCGCTCGGCTCGACGATAGCGGCCGCTCTCTGGCTCCGGAGCGAGGGCAAAGAGGTCTCCGCATGGAACGAGGATGGGATGCCGGAAAAGTTCCGCTATTTGCCCGGCTGGGAGCTGGTTTCCACGCCACCACCCGCGCCGCAGGAATTCGACGTTTTCCTCGTGCTCGACACCTCGGTAAAAAAGCGTCTCGGCACGGTCCTGGAGGCGGTCGCGCCCGGCGCGCTCTGGATCAACATCGACCACCATGTGAGCAACGAGAAATTCGGCGAAATCAATTTTGTGGACCCCGCCGCGCCAGCCACCGGGCAGATCCTCTTCGAGTTTTTCCGCCATGCGGGGATCCCGATCACGCCGCCGATCGCCACGAATCTCTTCGCCGCGATTTCCACCGATACCGGGTCGTTCCAATACCAGGGCACCGATGCGCGCACGTTCGACGCAGGATCCGCCCTCGTCTCCGCCGGGGTGGACGTCGCCTCGCTTTCCCGCGCGATGTACGAGAACCTGCCGCGGCGGCGGTTCGACCTCCTCCGGTTCGCTCTCAACCAGGCGGAGTTCCACTGCGAAGACCGGATCGCGACGTTTTCGCTCACGCTCGCCGACGCCGCCCGACTGGCCGTCCTGCCCGAAGACAACGAGGGTCTTATCGACCAGCTCCGCTCGATCGAGGGCGTCCGCTCGGCGATCTTCTTCGAGGAACTGCCCGAGGGGAAAGTCCGCGTCAGCGCCCGCTCGAAGGATCCCTCGCTCGATGTCTGCAAAATCTGCCAGCTCTTCCGCGGCGGCGGACATCCGATGGCCTCGGGCGCCCGCGTCCCCGGAACGCTCAACCATGTGAAAAAAGAATTTTTGAAAGCTGTTTGCGATGAAATCAGAAAACGGGATTGACGGGGTATTGCTGGTGGACAAGGCACCGGGCATGACGTCTCACGATGTCGTGGCCATCACGCGCCGCGCCTTGAACACAAAAAAAGTCGGCCACTGCGGGACGCTCGACCCGCTCGCCACCGGGCTCCTCCTCATCACGATCGGCCGCGGGACAAAGATCCAGGATCTCCTCATGAGCGAGGACAAGGAATACGTTGGCACCCTCGAGCTCGGAAAAACGACCGACAGCCAGGACGCCGATGGCGTGGTTCTCACGACGCTCCCGGTACCGGAGTTGACCGGCGAACAGATCGCCGCCGCATTCACGAAATTCCACGGGGATTTCTACCAACTCCCGCCGATGGTCAGCGCGATCAAGAAGGACGGCGTCCCGCTCTATAAGCTCGCCCGGCAGGGGAAAGTCGTCGAGCGCGAGCCGCGGTTCGTCCATGTTTACGCGCATGAGATCCAAGCGGTGCGACTGCCGGAAATTGATTTTCGCGTCGTCTGCAGCAAGGGGTTTTATGTCCGCACCTACGCGCACGATATCGGAAACGATCTCGGCTGCGGCGCTCACCTCAAGTCGCTGCGCCGCACGAAATCCGGACGCTTTGACGTGGAGGGGGCCGTCACCGTCGCGGAGTTGAAGGCGGGGCCGCTCGACGCCATCGCCGCCCGCGTGCTCAGCCTCCCGGCGGTCTCACGGCTTCGTGGGGCGTGATGAACATCTTTGACAGCATGGACGGCCTGTCCTCGATTCCCGGACCCCTGGCGCTTGCCGCCGGGGTTTTCGACGGGATGCACCACGGCCACCGCGCCGTCCTCCATGCGGCTCTCGATGCGGCGCGCGAATCCGGCGGCTCCGCCGCCGTCCTCACCTTCGATCCCCTTCCCTCGAAAATCCTGCGCCCGGACCGCGCTCCACACCTCCTCACCTCGACCCCGCACAAGCTCGCGCTCATGCGGGAGCTCGGAATCCGCCACGTTCTCGTCATCGCCTTCGACGAGAAATTCGCAGCGCTCGAAGCGGAGGACTTCCTCCGCCGGCTCTCCGCCGCCGCCTGCTCGCTCCGGCGGATCTGCGTCGGGCAAGGCTGGAAATTCGGACGCGCGCAGCGCGGTGACGGAACCCTGCTCCGCGCGCTCGGCCCGGAACTCGGATTTGAAACCACCGAGGTCAGCCCGGTTACCATTGATGGCCTCCCCGTCAGCAGCACACTCATCCGCCAGTCCGTCAAATCCGGCGACCTCGATCAAGCCGAGCGCCTGCTCGGACGCCGCTATTCGATCCTCGGAACTGTCCGGCATGGCGAAGGTCTCGGCAGGCAGCTCGGCTTCCCCACCGCCAACCTCGCCGCCCACAACGAGCAATTCCCTCCCGACGGAGTCTATGCCGTCCGCGTGCGCGTGGGAGCCGCGCGCTTCCCGGGCGTCGCCAACATCGGCACCAGGCCCACCGTCACATCCGACGGCGAACGGCTCCTCGAAGTCCACCTCCTCGACTTCTCGGAAAATCTCTACGGACAGGACATCGAAGCCGAATTCGTCCGGTTCCTCCGCCCGGAAAAAAAGTTTTCCGGCCTGCCTTCCCTGCGCGACCAAATCGCGCGCGACGCCGGATCCGCACGTGCCATCGCAGGATGAAACCCGCGCCTCGGCCTTTCACGACCCTTACAAATAATGTCCCACCTGGGACATTATTTGTAAGGGTCGAAGGATGGCTTTCCTATGGCGTGGGGGCGGGAAGCTCGAGAGCGAAAAGATCCGCGAACCGACAGCCTGGCGTTTGAACGCCACCACCCCATCGGGGCATTCGAGGCGGGATCGTCATGATTGGTTTTTTTCTTGCCGCAACATTTGCTATTGCCAACCCCGGTAAAATTAAGGCTAACTGCAGATTCTAAACATGGACATATCACTTATCAACAGCCAATCCCTTCTCCACTTGCTCAGCCTGACGGAGAAGAAGGAAGAACTCCTTCAGATCCTCGAACAAATCGACGCCGAAATCCACAGGACCGTCCAGGGCCGGGTCTCGGTCGAGGTGATCACATCACAGCCAGCAATCGCGCGGCAGGCACCGGCAGCACTCAAGCCGGCGGCAAAGCCCGCCAAGAAAGTTAAAGCCGGCCGCTCCGGCGGCCTTAAGGATCGCATCCTTGATCTTCTTGACGCCGCAGGTTCCGCAGGGCTCCGGGTCAAGGACATTGCCGCGAAGCTCGGCGCAAAGCCCGCCAACATTTCCGTCTGGTTCAGCACGACCGGCAAGGGTCTCACTACCAGACTCTCACCGGGTCACTTTGCCAAGAAAGGCGTTTCCAAGCCGGCAGCAGCCCTCGCCGACAAACCGGTAAAGGCCGCCAAAAAAGCCAAGAAAGACAAACCCGCTAAGAAAAGCAAAATGAGCCCAGAAGGCCGCGCGAAAATCGCCGCCATGATGAAGGCTCGCTGGGCCGCACGACGCGCCGCCAAACCGACTGCCAAGCCAACCGCCAAACCCGCTGCCAAGCCGGCCAAAGCGAAGAAAAAGAGCGGGCTCACCCCAGAGGGGCGCGCCAAACTCGCAGCCAACATGAAGGCCCGCTGGGCCGCACGACGCGCCGCCAAACCGACTGCCAAGCCAACCGCCAAACCCGCTGCCAAGCCGGCCAAAGCGAAGAAAAAGAGTGGGCTCACCCCAGAGGGGCGCGCCAAACTCGCCGCCAACATGAAGGCCCGCTGGGCCGCACGCAAGGCAGCCGCTCCGGAAAAGACTTTCGCCGTCGCCAAGAAAACCAAAACCTCAAAGTAATAGCTCGATTCCTATGCCAACCAAAAAGAAACCAGTAAAGAAAACCGTTAAGAAGGCCGTGAAGCCCGCCAAGAAGGCCGTAAAAAAGCCCGCTAAGAAGGCTGCTCGGAAACTGAACCCGGCCCTGATGAAGCCCATCCAGCCGGATGCCGTGCTCGCAGTCATCGTCGGATCAAAGCCGCTGCCCCGCAGCCAGATGACCAAGAAGCTCTGGGAATACATCAAGAAGAACAATCTTCAGGATGCCAAGAAGCGGACGATGATCAACGCCGATCCCGCCCTCAAAGTGGTTTTCGGCGGCAAGAAGCAAGTCAGCATGTTCGAGATGACGAAGCTCGTCTCGGCGCATGTAAAATAAAGAAAGTCTCCGATCCCCGGCGGCCCGTAAACGG